>CAZUZO010000094.1:0-13810 GCA_964624765.1 uncultured Thiotrichales bacterium | reverse complement strand
TCCTCCTCTCAACCAAAATTATTCGTTTTCGGTTTGTCAAGTGCGGAATGTCAGTTCTATCGGGTCGATGAAGATTTTGGGCCGCTGTTCATCAATCGCCTCCTACTTCCCTTACCCCGCAGGCATCTGTCTCAATGGCCATGGATACGCCAAGCGGCAGTTGGCGGAAGCAGGCATCCCCTTCGAGGCGCTGGACAACGGGCTGCTCTCTTGCGCCGATCCGCGGCGTCTACAGCCGATTCTCGATGAGCTGACCACGCCCAAGATTCAGGCCCTGGTGGATAAGTGGCGGGCGCGGTCACCCCGATCCGTTTACCGCCCACGACCCTAACGCCGGCTTTCAGGCGCAACCCTCCATCCTGCAGGCGGAGTTTTCCCGCGTCATCACCCAAAAGGTTATGCCCTCGCCGCATGTCAGCTATAAATCCGCCCACATCAAGCCGTACTTCAAGGAGCAACGGGCCCGGCGCACCAAGACCCCGATCCACAATTACCACGACTTCGGCGTCGGACGGCGCCTGCACAACCTGCCCGCCTTGCGGGCTATCGGCTTCGTCGCCCATCGCCGTCTGCTCGAGGTCGAGACCTTCAGTCAGGACTGCACCCTGGCCGAGGAGCTGTTCGATCAGCTCACGCGCCCACAGGGCGTGGCCGAGCAGCGGGGCGCAGCCTTGCGCTTCGATGCGTCCCAGGTGATGGCCCTGCTGCAGGTGCTCTGCCTGTTCCGGGTGCTGCCCGAGGGCTTCCGCAACCCGATGATGCGCGGCTGGATGGCCCAGGCACTGGGCCTGCCTGCCGAGCAGGACTCCGCCGGGCGCATGACCTACGCCCTGCGCCGGCATCGCCTCATCGAGCGCACCCCCCGCACGCAACGCTATTGGGTCACCGACTTTGGCACACGCGTAGCGCTGCTGTTCACAAAGGTCCACCGCCGCATCCTACGCCCGGGGCTCTCTCAGAGGTTGTGAAAAAACCTGCTACACGACCCGATAGCGGCGTTGGGTGGTGCTCGCTCCTCGCCTATCTATCTGATATGTCTCGTCGCTACGCGCCGTCCGCCTTGCTCTCGGACCGCTCGCAACGGTTTTTTCACAATCTCTCAGCTCTTCGACGGCTGTCCGAAAGCCCCGAACCATCCCATTGCGACGGCGATCGCCAAGCTCGATCAAGCACTGGAGGACCTCTTGGACGAAGCGAAACTCGCTCGCTGCAAAACTTGACTCATTTGTGCAGAGGGGGGGCGGTCAAGGAATCTTAATACGATACCGCAGGTACGATTGCGCCGCGTGTAATTCCTCGGTCGGGAATTGAACACGTTATTGTACCAGCGTCATCCCGGCGCGCACGGCCTTACGGTCGAAACTTACAATCTTGATACAGCCAGCGCTCAAGGCCGAGGCCGCGATAATCGCGTCAGCCAAGCCGCAGGAATTCTTCGCAGAGACGGCGAGGGCACGCGCGACAACGTCACGATTTTCGACCACGACGCTCCGACAGCCCAAGAGGTCATTCACGGTCTCTCGAATTTCCTCCGCACTCGCTCGATAAAGACGCTGCAAGACCCAACTAGACTCCACCAGCACGACCAGGCCAATGAAGCCCGGTGCATCTTCCGTCAATTCCTGCTCAATGATTCGGGTCGCAAGCGCTGATTGCGCCGGATCGTCCTGGGTGAGGTAGCGGACTAGGACGTTCGTGTCCAGCCCAATCATTCCCGGTCGGCCTCCGCAGCTGCTTGCGCAATCGCCTCGTCCATCTCGTCGTTCGTGACCGGTCGTCCGACACGGCCTGCGAATCGCCCCTTGAGGACACGCACGTCTTTACGCAGCGGAACGAGCTTGAAACCTCCTTCGACCTCTACGAAGTCGACCTTGTCGCCGACATCCAATCCCAGCGCCTGCCGGACATCCCGGGGCAGCGTGATCTGGCCTTTCGACGTTACGGTGGATGTTGGCATGGTTTATCTCCTTACCGTCTGTAAGGAATCCTAGCCGCTATAGCAGTTGGCTGTCAACAACACCGTCTCCACGCTCGACGCGGACTCCGGCAATGGCACTTTCGATCATAGGCGCACACATCGTTGTCCTCAGCGGGATAGCATTCGACCCGGTTGACGATATCCAGCTTGACGACCCCCACGCACATCGCGCGTACTCTTATTCTCGAGTCCAGGTGTCGTTTGTGCGGATGATTCTGGCGTTCCCGGAAACGCCCCTCCGGCATACTTCACCTATAACAACCGCACCCCGCGGCTGCAGCGTTGACAGGCCCAGAAATATGTAGTGATAATACTAACCATTCTTATTTCTATATATACGGTAGAGAGCACTGCCACGATGAACTGCTGCAACCACTTCGCCCTACGTCCGACCATCTACCGGATGGCCTTCACCCAACTGCTGACGATTATCCCGCGCCACCCCAGACACCTGGATCTGATCCGGGACGCCGAGAACAGAAACATGCACTTTCTGCGCACCCTGATGGCCGAGCAGAGCCAGGGCCGGCCTTGTCCACGCGAAGTAGCCGACCATGAGGGCGAACAGCTCTTGCTGGTCCTCGACCGGCTGTGCGCCATCATGCAGAAAACAGCAGCAAACCAGCGACTGCTCTTTTATCTCGCCGTCTCAACCGGAATATGGATCGCTGAGCGTCGGGGCGCCATCCGGGAACTCGATCTCATCGTCAGCGGCATCGCCGCCTTCGCGAACAAAGCCACCGACCCGGCCGAGCTAGCCGAGTTGTACGAGGTCAGCCACTGCGTCATGGAAGCGACCGACAGCTACCTCAAGGCCGACCTGGACAAACGCGACCGGCGCCGGCCCTGGCGCCTGCTCTGCCTGAACCACTGCATCATCGCGACGCGCAGCGGGAACGGCGAGTACGCCAGCCGCGCCTACGACCGGCTGATCGAACACCTACCGGAGGAGACCGAAGCATTCCTCGATATGGCTATGAACCGGGCACGCGCCGGTCGGTTTTCACCCGCCTGCCACAGCATTCTGCGCGCTTATCACACGTTCTATTGCCACCAACAGGTTGACCACAAGGGTGCCCACCGCTTGAACTGAAGCCGCCGGTCCGTTGCACCCGTAGCAACTTTGGTGGCTCTCGAGACGTGTCTGGTCAGACCAAGCACCCCCAAGCACCCCCAGGCGCGGCCATCGGCGATCGAGCTCTCCGCGGCCCGGCCTCGGGTCTGGGCCGCTCGAGGGCCCCAACCAGAACATCGATCAAAGCCCCCCTTGCCCTACCCGTGGCCCCCGCAAACAGCCGACCTCTCCCGCCAGGCCAGCCATGCCCACTACAACGAACTGGCGCTCGAACGGCTGGCCGAGACCCGCAAACTTGCCCACGGCCCGAAGCTCGAATCCCCCATGTAGCCTAGGCTGGTTCGAGACTGGTTCGAGATCGGTTGGTCGGAGACTGCAAAGCCCAAACAATCTTTGCCGAGCGGGCCCGGTCACCGAAGGCCTCGTGGGTTGACTGGCGAGAGACACGCAAGCAAAACCGTCGGGAGCGATAGTGAACAGCCGAAGGCTGGCCCGAAAGGAGGGAGTCCCAGGCAACGGAACGCATCATCCTCTGATGCTCCGCCCTTCGGTTGCACGGACAAAGCAGAGTCCCTTCCCTCGACCGGGATTGTGTTGTCCCACGGCCTCAAACGGTACTCTGCCCCCCTGCGACTTCCGCACCGGGCCGCTGTGATTGCGTTGCCTTATACACAGCAGGTGGCGGACTCCCCGCTTCCCCGGACAGCTCTCCAGCACTGGGCCGTCAATCCTCGAAAACGGGCCCACCCGACTACCCCGGGAGTCGATGGGCGCCACTTCCGTTATTCCAGCGCCCTTCCGCGGCCTTCCCCTTCTGACCACAGGGTCGGCTCCTACGACTTTGTTGACGAGGCGACTCATGGATTCGCGTTACGGCCTGTTCTCTTGCTGTTTGGAAACTCACGCTCCCGCGCGATCGCGACGCCGCTTCCTCATGCGACCGAGGCGAACCGACCACTACCCGGACGGCTCTTGAACCCGCTGGGTTCACTACTGTATTCAAACTATCGGTTGACATGTATGCGCGAATGATTATCATTATTTACATGATTTGTTTTACTGGAATGTCCTGATGTGCGAATTGCACTATAACATTCTGAGATCCTTACAAAAAACGCAGGAAGCTGTCCCGCACCCACCGGTGGGATCGCGTAAAAAGCTTTGTGTCATGAACAGCGCGCCAGAACAGCCCTATCTCGCGGTCGGTTTGCCGGGGTCTCCGGAATCGTCTCGACCAAAGCCCGCGAGCCAGCGCAAGAAGCTTTGGGAATTGGATGGATACTACCACTGTAGCGTCATCGGAACCTGCCTGACCTTGGCAGAACTGCGGCAAATCCAGCGGCGGCTGGGCGGCGTCGCGCAAGCTCTGAACTCCGACTACGACCTGCATCGGGTATTCGTCAGCGCAGCGCGGGAATCAGTACCCGCGAGCCGCCTGGTCCACAAGTTCTTGGATCGCAAATACAAGCCCGCCATCCAGCAACTCTGCAAGGCACGGACCGAGGAAGAATTCAACGCCTATTGGAACGCGGCGCTGGCCAGCGGCGACATCGCTGGCGCTTATTGGGCCTTGATCACTCAGCCGGGCATCCCAAGCGCTGTGCTCGACCGCGTCTACGGCGAGGTTCACATGCTGTCGCACCTATCCGGCGCGTCCGTCCGGGTGGACTTGCAGGAACTGAATCGCCTGCGCCGCCGTTGCCCGGAACTGGAAATGCAGTTGGCCGACGCCAAGGCTACAGCACGTCGCCGGTTAGCCGAACAGCAGGACATCATCGGCGCCCTGAACAAGCGCTTGCTTCAATCCCTGAAAACCGAGCGCAAGCTCCAGGCCGCCGAAGCCCGTCTGGCGAGGGTCGAGGGGCAGCCCTTGGTCGAGGAGTTGACCGCGCGGTTGGCCGCCGAACGCGCGCGGGCCGAACGCGCGGAGACCGCCACCGAGACCTGGCAACAACAGGCCAACCGTTCCATCGACCAAAATCAGTGGCTCACGCACCAACTGGACGAATCGCTCCAGGAACGGGACCTGCTGGAATCGACTCTGGAACGACTGCTCGCGCAATCGGGAGCGGATTTCACCGAAGCGGACGCCACGACCGACGCGAATCCTGACCTGTTCGGCCGCTGCGTGCTGTACGTCGGGGGGCGTCACGGCCAGTGCAAGCATTTTCGGGAACTGGTGGAGCGGCGCAACGGCCGATTCATCCACCACGACGGCGGCCGGGAGGACGCCCGCGCGCAGCTTTGGGATGTGGTGCGACAGGCGGATGCCGTGTTCTGTCCGCTCGATTGCGTGAGCCACGACGCAGTGCATCGGATCAAGCGGTTCTGTGAACGCCATACCAAACCGTTGGTATTGTTGCCGCGCGCCAGCCTGGCGGCCTTCAATCGGGGCCTGAACGCGGTGTCATCATGAGGGCCACGACCATGCTGAGGAAAGCCAGGTGCGCGCGGACGGTTATGCCAAACACCAGACTCCACGCGGTCCGAACCCCGGATCCCGCCGAGCAGGAACCGCAAGTCGGGCTGGAAATCAGCGCCGGCAAACTCTACCAGCTGCTGGTGTGTGGAGCGGTGAACGTGGCCGATTTCCGCTGCCTCGACCATACGTCCAAAGCCCGCGTTCGGACCTTATGCCTGCACGCCTGCGTACAGCGCCTGCGTGAAACCGCTGATGGAACCGAGCGGCAGCACGGCGCAAGGCGGATGTCATGAACCCGCGGCTCCGCGAAATCCGGCCGGCGCGACCCAGTCCCGGCGCTGAGGAATCCCGCAAGCGGTTCGCCAGCATCGACCTGTTCGGCGACGCCCAGGAAATCCTGATCGACCATGCCGGGCAGGAATACCGGCTGCGGATCACCCGACAGGGCAAGTTGATCCTGACTAAATAACCCACCGCGCCGCGCGTCCCCAAACGAAAGTTCAGCCCGCCACCTGAGCCCTCCGGGCGACGGCAGCCAGCCTGCTCGAACCACTTTGCTACGGAGGCATTCGCGAGTATTTGCATCGACGCTCGATTGCCCTGGCCGTACATAGCTGAGCGCATCGAGGTGCTGTGCGCCCATCCCGATTACCGCGGATCCTGGCGAAAAAGCTACGCCCTCAGGCGACTGGCCGGTCATCGGAACAGTTTAGTCTGGCTCACCATCGAGCGGGCGGTTTATCTATTCATCCAACCCCGCCGTTCTCTCTTCCACCCCCGAAACCGTTGAATCCATGCACCATGCTTGGCAGGACTTGCGCGAGAAAAAACCCGGCGTGCGCGCCCGCGATACCGCCGCCTTGCTGGGCGTGGGCGAAGCGCAACTGGTCGCCAGCGATTGCGGCCGTACCGCAACCCGGCTCGCCGGCGATTGGGCCACATTGATCGAATCGTTGCCCAGCCTCGGCCGGGTGATGGCGCTAACCCGCAACGATCACGCGGGGCACGAAAAAATCGGTGAGTACCGCAATATCCGCATCATTGGGAATCTAGGCCTGGTGCTGGACGAAGGGATCGATCTGCGATTGTTTCTCAGTCATTGGCATTACGGGTTCGCAGTTAACGCAGATCCGGAATTTGGCGCAACCGCAAGCTTGCAGTTCTTCGATAGCGACGGCACCGCGGTCCATAAAATTTATCTGACGGCACAAAGCGATCGGCGCGCCTATGACCGACTGGTGGACGCCTATCGATCCTCGGATCAATCAACTCAGCAAGTCATGCTGGCCAAACCGTCGGAGCCTCCGGCCCGGCCCGATGAGGAAATCGACATCGCCGGGTTGCGGGCTCATTGGCGGGCCTTGCGCGACACTCATGCTTTCCACGATTTGTTGAAGTCGTTCGGCGTAAGCCGCACCCAGGGATTGCGTCTCGGGGGGCCGGATTTGGCGCGGCCAGTAGAGACCTCAGCGGCAGCGAAATTGCTCGAATCGGCATCCAAACTGTTAGTTGACATCATGGTGTTCGTCGGGAGTCCCGGAGTAGTGCAGATCCATACCGGTCCGGTTAATCAGCCCACAACCGCTGATGCTTGGCTCACAGTGTTGGACAAAGGTTTCACCCTACACCTGCGGCGGGAGAGTATCGCTAGCGCCTGGGTGGTGACCAAGCCTACGGTGAACGGACCGGTTACCTCGCTGGAAATCTACGACAGCGGGGGTCAGAGGTTGTGAAAAAACCTGCTACGCAACCCGATAGCGGCGTTGGGCGGTGCTCGCTCCTCGCCTATCTATCTGATATGTCTCGTCGCTGCGCGCCGTCCGCCTGGCTCTCAGGCCGCTCGCGACGGTTTTTTCACAACCTCTCAGAGCATCGCCTTGTTCTACGGCAAGCGCAAACCCGGCCAACCTGAGAATCCGGTTTGGCGAGCCCTATTAAATGCGCTACCCGCCTTGACGACCTGGTCATGAACAGGGAACGCAATCCATGGTGCCCTGGGGCGATCGGACGGTGGTGGGGCGAACAACGGCATCCCTGGAACTGCTCCTCAACCCGGTCCAACTCGACGGTCATTCCGCGCCCGGATCAGCCGTAATTCCTCGACCCGACGATGAGACACGATGATGATGACGAAGACGATCGATGTTCATGATCTCTCCGACGAAATGCTCTGCGATTCTGCGTTAATTCAGGCGGCGCTCTGTTACCTGATGACGCGCCACGCCTTAAGGCCGTGTCCTGGACTGGTTTACATGATCCTGCATCACCTGCAGATGCTGCTCGCGCACCCTGACATGGTGAGTTTACCGGAACGGAGAAACGTATATGACCAATTGTTGCAACACTGGAAGCACATCGTCGAGTGTTCGCAAGCGGCACGTTGCAGCGAAACGACGCATCCGCGGGGCGTGACGCATTGATCGTCCGTGGAAGGCCGAAAACGGTTGGTTCTTCCCTGCAAGGGCTGGGAGCTTGGCATGAAAAAAACGATTGGATGGGTAGGGTTGATGCTGGTCGTCACCCCGGTTGTTGCTGGGGACGGGTGGGGTCGAGGGATGGCGGTCTGCGTTTTATCCAACGAGCAAAGTCACACCCAGCGGATATGGCTTGCGAGTACGTCAGAGGAGCGGATTGCCCAACTCGGTGCCTCCGAGCAAGCCCCCGTTGCTACCCAATATTCACCGCCAGAAATTCTCGATCCCGTGGTGGTCGAAGCCGAGCGCCCGTCGCTCACGCAGGAAAACCTGTCCTCGGCGGAGGAACGGTTGCGGCTGATTCCCGGCGGCGTGAATCTGATCGGGCCGCGGGAGTTGGAGGAAAAACGCCCCAGTTCGCTGGTGGACGCGCTGGGCGCGCAACCGGGGATCATCGCCCGCAGCTTTTTTGGCGGTAACGATCAGGCGCGGCTCAACATTCGCGGATCGGGCTTGCAGCAAAATCCGGTGCAACGCGGGGTACGGTTGCTGCTGGACGGGTTGCCGGTCAATCTGGCCGACGGTTCGTTCATCATCGGCGTTCTGGAGCCGCGCACGACGCAGTATATCGAGGTGTACCGGGGCGCCAATGGCGCCCGTTACGGCGCCACCACGCTGGGCGGCGCGATCAATTTCATCGCCCCGACCGGCTACGATCACGACTTCTCCCGGCTCGCGCTGGAAGGCGGCAGCTTTGGTTTTGCCAGCGCCCTGGCGGCGACCGGCGGGCGGTTGGGCATCAAAACGCTGCCCAACCCCACCAGCGCGCTCAGCAATGTTCCGCTGAGTCAGGACGTGTCGGGTTTCATCGCCGCCGGCGGCACGGTGTACATCAGCCCGTTCACGCTGCGCGATTTTGCCGCCTCCCCGGAGATGCTGGCGGATGGCGTCACAGTTCCCAAAGACCCGCCGGCGGTTCATCGTCACATGTTTGACCCGGCGACGCAGTCGGTTGTTTGGTGATCTTCGGCCAGCTCACCCAGCCTCCTTGCAAGCTATATGTACACATACAAACTCATTCTGATCCTCCACGTAATCGGCGCCACGATCTGGACCGGCGGTCATTTGGCGCTGGCGCTCGGCATTCTGCCAGGCGCACTCCGGCAACGCTCGGTAGTCCCGGTTCAGGCGTTCGAGTCGGTTTACGAACGCATCGGGTTGCCGGCGCTGCTCGTGCAGATCGGCACCGGCGTCTGGTTATTACACCGACTTTTCCCCAGCCATACCGCCTGGGTGGATGTATCTTCGCCCTCGGGGCAACTGATTGTGCTGAAGTTTGTCCTGCTGGCGGCGGGCGATGTGTGGATGAACGGACGCCCGTTGCGCGACCGGTCCCTGCGGGAGCGGGCCAAGGCGCGCGCCGTCCTCCCTCAAGAAACCGCGCTCAGCTTTCCGCTGCCGGTGTTCGAGGTGGTGCTGATGGGGCGCAGCCCGCACTTGCGCGGCGTCGAAAGCGCGCACGATCGGGGCATCGCCCGCGAGGCGTTGCGTCTGGTCGAGGCCGGTCATCTCGCGCAGCGCGGATACACCACCTTGCCCGGCGGCGAGCGGCAGCGGGTGCAACTGGCACGGGTGTTGGCCCAGGTTTGGGAAAACGGCGATGCGGCAAGGCAACCGCGCTATTTGCTGTTGGACGAACCCACCGCCGCCCTGGATCTGGCGCACCAGAACGCGGTCCTGGAGTCAAGTAATCGCACCTTCGCCTGTCCGGCACCGGGGGCAGGAGTGTGAATCGTTACCCGCTGGGCGGCGATGCGTCGGACTGTCGATAGAGAAATTGATCCCTTGAGATGTCATGCAGGATGCCGGTGAACTTGCGTTCTCCGGACTGCAAGAATTCACCGATCGACAGGTAGAGGGGAATAGTATGACCCTCTTTGTGGAGACCCGTCACGATCCGCCCACTGCCGATGATATGCGCCTCGCCGGTCTGCAGATAGCGTTGAATATACTCGTCGTGTTGCTCGCGGTCCGGGCTGGTCATCAGCATGCTCACGTTACGGCCCATGACCTCCGCGACCCGGTAACCGAAGATCCGCTCCGCGGCAGGATTAAAAGCTTCAACATGGCCGCGATGGTCGACAACGATGATGCCGTCAACAGCCGTTTCGATGATCGATCGAAGCCGGCCCTCTTTCTCCTCCAAGCTCCTCAGCTGACTCGTCACCCGATCGGCTAGCAGCCGGAAATTATCCGCCAGAATACCGATCTCGTCACTGCCCCCATAGGGCAACGGCACATGGCTTTCACCGCGACTGAAGCGGGCGACCGCACGACTCACTTCGCGGAGAGGTGCCGTAAGCCGGTGTGAAACCCACAACACGAGTCCGACACCGACAAGGGCAAACAATAACGTGTAGACGGCACTGCGCCGCCTAACGGCGTTCACTTCTTCCAGGACGGCTGCCCGCGGGGACGCAATCCCGATCACCAGATACCTCGCTGGCTCGGCTCGGTCGATGGTAAGCCGTTCAAAATGCGCTATCTGGGGCGCCTCCGGCTGCCACTGCACATTGTCGAGCGACATCACCTCCGCAGCCCCGCTGAATAGTGCTCTCGTCGGAGGAAGCAGTTGCGGCAGCGTATGATGGTGTTCGAGATCCAAGCCCAAGCCTTTGCCAGGATCCGCAGGGTGAAGAAAATCGCCCTGCTGATCAGTAACGTAAAGCATCGCCTCGGGGTCGACCAGATCATCGAGCGCGTTAAAGATCTGCCGCATGTTGATGCTGATGTGAAGCACACCGTTGCGAGTGCCAGCCGGTGTACCGATGACCATGGAGGCACCCATCACGGGAATAGGAGACTCCATAGCACGGCCCTTCACACGCTGCAGCGCGATCTCGGAGAGATGCAGCCGGCCCTCGGGCAACGCGATAGCTGTTAGCCGATCCGCATCGCTTTCCCAATCCTCCAGCTGATCTGGCGGCACGGCTGCGATGCTGTCCGCCCCACGCTCGACTCGTAGCCGCTCGCGGCTATCATCGCCCTCGATGACCATCACGGCGATCGACTGATACCAGGGGCGGCTCTCCAAGAATGCCTGGAAGCTCGCCGCCGCTTCGTCGCGCCTGATAGCCTCTCCGGGCGTTCTCCCTTGCGAGTCCCGTTCTGGGCTCCTATCTTCCGCCACCATGTCCTGTATGACCGAGTTCCTAGAGAGGAAATCGGCATCACTACGGACCGCCTGCACGATATCATTGAAACGAACGCCGACGATCTGCGCCGTATGACTTAACCGTTGAGCCGAAGCATCCACCAGCAGGGCACGACTGCCTTCGGTAATAACCAGTGCGACGATCAGAGTGCCCACTAACGCCAGAGCCGAAAAAATGGCTGCGATCTTGGCGGCAATCCCCCCTCTCATGGTGATCCGCTAACTCTCGGGGTTCCTAGCACGGTTCGACTCCCAGCACAACCCAATGCGCGACCCATTATTCCACCTACCGGTCGTCTGCCAACCGGATCACTGCCGAATCCGATACGAAGAGCGAGCTGATACGGCACACCAACCGTGCCATAACCCTCGCCGTCCCAGGCGATCATGACGTCCCAATTGCCCTGCAACAGTTGGATCCAAGCAGCGGCTATTCCCAGCACCACGGGCCGAGCAGCGTAGCGCGGTATCTCCCGTCAATATAGCGAGCCCCAGCGCCCTCGAATACCCATTCTCAATCACCCAGGTTTTCCACATACGCTCTAACCGCAGCGATGATCTGCGCAAGACGGGTTTGCTCGGTGATGTCAGTGGTGCGCTCATACACCGCTTTCAGATCCCGTAAATACCCCTTGACCTCGGTGATCTGGACCCCCGGTGGAAGCGACTTCAGCCAGTCAGTCGGCGCCACCCGAAGCTCATTTCCCTGCTCATCGGCGTTTTCTATCTCGAACAGGATGGTTCCAGCCATACCTCCTATCTCCCCCCTGAGAAAGTCATTCTGATCCCGGAAGTATAGGCTAATCGATCCTCAAGGCCAGCTCGCCGCCCTGCCACAACAATCATCGTCGAGCAGTGGCCTAAACGATACATGATTGACCTGCCTGGCTGGCCGAAGTCGAATAGCGCACACTGACCACTCGCGTTGGACGGGTCCAACCGGGATCGAGGGCCTCTCACACTCGCCCTGCAACGCGTATACATTCGAGAGCGTCATCGTCAGAGGAACGGGGATCGTATCGCCAATCGGGCTGGCTGCTGAAAGTTCATCAATGGTGAGTCATTTGGCTCTGTTTTCGGTCTTATCGTCAGGTGGTAGCATGGACATGGAGTCATTTATGACAATTCAACCGGGAGATATGTTCGAGGCCGTGGTCAGACGCTCAGAGACCGACGGAGACTCGAAGCGAGGGGAACGAATCGGCGGTTATCAGCTCACTATCCTGAGTGTTGCCGGCGAAAAGGTGGTGTACCAACGTGCCGGCAGTGCACCGAGTGAAACCACACTCGCCATCCTGCGAGATGCAGTCCACCGGGGCGACCTGGTCAAGACATCTGGCGAACAAACCTGCTAGCGGCCAGGTACCCCCTCAATCGGGGGACTTTGGCCCCCACCTAAGGACGACAGCTGCCTAATTGGCTGAACCCACGCCAGACACAACCCGCCTCAAGACCGCGTAGCTTCCAACAACACGGGGACCGATCTCATGCTGCCGGCCCGGTATACGGTAACCTGAGCTTCATCCCCGACGGTGTAACCATCGAGCAGCCTCAACAAGTCATTGCTAGTTCGCACTGGCTTACCATCGATAGACTGAATGATATCGCCTGGAATCACTCGACCATCGGTGGTCAGGCGGATACCCCGCAATCCTACCGCCTCGGCAGGGGAGCCGCGGTTTACTGAAAGTATCAGCAGTCCCTGCACCCCAAGCTCTTCAGTAACCGCTTCACTGACCGCATCGTCCACCACGATGCCCAAGGAGGGCCGTATGTAGCGGCCATGGGCGATGATCTGAGGTACGACTCGATTGACCGTGTCGATGGGCACGGCAAAGCCGATACCTGCATAGACACCCGAGGGACTAAAGATAGCCGTGTTGACTCCGATGACACGCCCCGCACTGTCGATAAGCGGTCCTCCGGAGTTGCCTGGATTGATGGCAGCATCTGTCTGGATAACGTGCTCGATGGTCCTGCTTTCCTCGGTCGGTATGCTTCGGTCCAAGGCGGAGATAACTCCCATCGTTAACGTATGATCCAGGCCAAATGGGTTGCCGATGGCGAAGACTTTCTGTCCCACTTGCAAGTCATGGCTCGCGCCAATAGGGGCCGGATTCAGATCGGCAGCCGAAACGCTGATGCGAAGCACAGCCAGATCGTGCTCGGGACTTGACCCCACCAGCACCGATCGGTAAGCGCGTTGGTTGCTCAGTCGGACTTGCGCCGCCGCGGCATCTTGAATCACATGGTAATTCGTCACGACATGCCCGTACTCATCCCAGACGAAGCCCGATCCCGTCCCTCGACGAACCTCCTGGACGTTCCGCCCCCACAGGTCAATCCGCCATCCAACGGTTGTGATGAACACCACCGAGGGACTCACACGGCGAAAGATCTCGATGGTGGTCTGCTCATCGAGTGCCAGATCACCCCGAGGTGTCACGGCTCGCGGCTCTGCCTCGAAGCGTATCCACAGCGATGTCAGCCAAGGGACGCCATACCAGAGCAATAAGATACCCACCACGAGCAAGACGCCGAGTCGCAAGCGTCGATCGGCAACATTACTACTCTGGGAATCAGGCATTAGCTTGGGCCGATGGCTTCCAGCGTTGATGACAACCCTACACCACCCGGGTTATCTTTCTCTGTTATGTGTTTTCCGCTCCGCGAGCACTCCGAAACGAGCAGCTCGGGCTCTGCCCGA
>CAZUZO010000093.1:0-14004 GCA_964624765.1 uncultured Thiotrichales bacterium | reverse complement strand
GCTCCGTCCGCCTGGCTCTCGGGCCGCTCGCGACGGTTTTTTCACAACCTCTCAGTCGCCCCCGGCGGATCTTCGTTCTCCTCGGCTTCCGTCTCGCTTTGCGTAGCCGTCCACGGTGCGCGCGTGCTCGGTGGACGCGAGCTGTTCTCCGGGGTCTGATTGAGCCGCTCTCGAGCTTCTTTGAGATCGTGGCACAGGCGCTTGCTCACCCCCTGCAGCGTTTCCAACGACAGCCCCTCAAGATAGGCATCGTCAATCTGCCGTAGATCATGATCGCTCAGTCGCATCGTCAACGCTTCATACAATTGAGAACATCGCTACATCATCTCTACATCAGTGCCACTACGTGCCAAGTTTCCGGCAAATCAAACCCGGTGTCCAGCCCCCACCTCAGCTGGGGGGGTCTGAACGCTTACTACCGGACTTGAGGGGAAACCTGGTATCGACATGACTTCAACCCAACAGCTCTTGCGGGATGTTGCCACCGTTCTCGGCGAGTTTTTGCATGATCGTTTTGTGCAGCCACACATTCATCTGCGCCGAATCGCCCATCATCGATGCCGGACAGCCGAGTTCGATGGCGAGTTCTTTGCGTGCGGATAGACTGCTTTCAAGACCCAATACCTTCAGCAAATCGACAATCGAGGTTTTCCAGTTGAGTTGCTCCGCATGGGAAGCAGCGAGTCCTTCTAGCTTGGATACCACATCTACCTGACTCATGGGGGAAGGCGCCGCTGAAGAAGCGGCCTGGGTGCCAGGTACTGGCGCCGCTTCCGCGCCGCCAATGCCCAACTTGGCGAGTATCGAACTGAACAGGCTCATGGAAACACTCCTGTAGCCGTTTGGTTGGTTTGAGTGAGTATGGGGAAACCGTGTTCAGGTTTCGCTGTTCCGTTGACGGATCGCCTGTCGGCATCCCCCCTCGGCAAAAAATGACCTGATTCGCGCAATGGAATCGGACACAGACGTCTTGAACGCCGTGAGAGACTCCTCCGCCTCCTGCTGGAAGCTTTCCCAAGCGTCCTCTGCCTTGGCCTTACATTCGTCCAGCTTTGCCTAAGAAGCTGTTTTAAAATCCCAAATTAAGCGGGTCGTCGCACAAGCACGTGGATCATCGAAATTTGAATCATTGCTTCGCTGCTGTCGGTGAGCACCTCATAGTCTTTGGAATGGCGTAACCATTCAGGAAAAACATATAGATTTCTTAACTAGTGTAACCACTGTATATTGCGGTTGGAGCTAACTAAGAACAAGCTTTTTGGGACTATTCCTAAGGTGCTCGGAATGTAGGGCTATGTTTCGTAACAGTTTCAGGTGCCTGAATAGTTACACCGAGGTCAAGCCGGCGATTCGCAAGCTCGTCGAGGACCAATTCCGGCGTGGCGCCAGCATCCCCGTGGTTGCCTTCCCGCGCGACGGCGTGGAGATCCCCGATACCCCGAGGCTCACGATCGTGGTTGCGGATCCGGAGTCCGAGTGGTCTGCAACCGGTGTGTTGCGTGCTCAACTCGCGCACTGGACCAGGAATCGCGGCAAGTCGCCGCGGGTCTATGCCGGGGCGCTGGTCTGGTGCCTGAAGAAATCCGGGCGCGACCTGCGCGAGAAGGTCGAGGGCGCGCTCGCGTAGAAGCGCGTGGCGCGCGAGGTGGCGGGGGGGCACCCTAGACGGCAAGTGCGATCGCAACGACTGCGTGGGCTTGCAGGCTAACATCAAGGATGCCGAGGAGTCCGCGAAGGACGAAGTGTAGGGCGGTGCGACTTCCGCTTCGCGGTGGTCGCGGATGGTCAGGAGCCGGACGGCCTCAAGGTCGGTCATCGATCTCGGGGCCAGGCATTCCTCGAGCGGTGAGACGCTCTGTGCGCGTGCTTGCTGCCCTCAAGTCCGAGGCGCTGCTGAACGAATCTGTCGGAGCGGGATATATCGAACGGAACTGGCCTCCGGCCTTTAAGACAGAAGGCGCATGGCCGTTGGCGAGTCTGCGACAGAGCTTTCTCAACGGAGCGCTGACGCGGCTGATTGACCCAGATGCCACGCTGAAGTCGAAGATCGTGGAGTTCGTGTCGCGCGGCGACTTCGGCCTGGCCGCGGACCAGAAGGCGGACGGCAGCTACGAGCGGCTGTCGCGCTAGGAGCTCGTTGTCTTGACGAGGTGGCCTTCGAGTCCGGCATGTTCCTGCTCAGGAAGGCGACCGCGGAGGCGCTGAAGGCGGGAACACCTGCCGGACCCGTGCCAGCGTCGGAGCCCTCTCCTGAGCCGGCCCCGACGCCGGAGCCGGAACCGACACCCGCTGTCCCAACCCCGGGCCGACGGCATCCATGCGGTTGCTGCAGCTCTCGGGCAGCGTGCCTCCTGAGGTCTGGAATCGTCTCGGGACCAAGGTTCTCCCGAAGCTACGCTCGCGTACGGACCTCAGGATCGGAGTGGACTTCTCGGTGAGGCTTGCGGTCGAGGGGGCGAGCGGACTCGCCGACGAGTTGCGTCAGGCGCTTCAGGAGCTTGGACTGAACGACACGGTAAGGGTCAAATCAGGCAGCCCAACATCAGCAATTCACTGTTTCCACGGATGGGCGCGGGGTAGCGCGGTTTTGCCCCGTATACTGCTTGAGCGCGAAGATGTTGCGGTGCACAATAGAGTCAATCCCGTTAGGTCTTGGAGGTCTAGACGATGAAACAGACTCCTGATGTCGCGACCACGACGCCGATCGATCGCCTCTTCCACGCCCAACTGGGCCGGCTCACCTTCGGGTTGTCACCGGCGGCGCTGTTGCTGATTTATCTTGACTGGTATGTGCACCTCATGTTTTCGCCGGGTAAGCAGGCTGAGCTACTGGAGAAAGCGCGTCGCAAGGCGGCGCGCTTTTCGCTGTACGCGCTCAAGGCGGCGGTCCAACCCGACACGCCACCCGTTATCGAACCTTTGCCCCAGGACCGCCGCTTTCGTGAGCCGGCCTGGCAGCGTGGGCCGTTCAATCTGCTCTACCAGGGCTTCCTGCTCAACCAGCAGCTTTGGTTCAACGCCACGACGGGTATTCGGGGCGTCTCCAGGCGTCACGAAATGGCCATCACCTTCATGGCGCGCCAGTTCCTCGATGTTTTTTCGCCCTCCAATTTTCCATTGACCAACCCGGAGGTATTGCAGGCGACGTTGCGAGAGGGCGGGCTGAATCTGCTGCGCGGCGCCATGTATTTCATGGAGGATCAGGAGCGTGCGTTGGCGGGTGCCAAGCTTCCCGGCACCGAGCATTACCAGGTCGGCCGAGACGTGGCGATCACCCCAGGCAAGGTGGTCTATCGCAACCGTCTCATTGAGCTGATTCAGTATAGCCCCAACACAGACCAGGTGTGGCGCGAGCCGGTGCTGATGGTTCCTGCTTGGATGATGAAGTATTACATCATGGATTTGTCTCCTGGCAACTCGATGGTGAAGTATCTCGTGGACCGAGGGCATACGGTGTTCATGATTTCATGGAAGAATCCGGACGTAGAGGATCACGACCTGGATATGGAAGACTATCGCCGCAGCGGTGTGATGGATGCCCTCGATGTGGTATCGGCTATCGTGCCCAACGCGAGGGTCCATGCCGTGGGTTATTGCTTGGGTGGCATCATCTTGACCATCGCTGCCGCCACCATGGGACGCGAGCGCGATGAGCGTTTGACGAGCATCACCTTGTTCACCACCCTGGTAGATTTTAATGAGCCGGGCGAAATGGCTGTGTTTGTAGACCCCAGCGAGGTTTCGTACTTGGAAGATATGATGTGGGAACGGGGCTATCTAGATGCTAAACAAGCTGCCGGAACCTTTCAGTTGCTGCGTTCCCGGGATCTGATTTGGTCGAAGATGGTTCACAGTTACCTGTTGGGCAAACGTGAACCGATTATCGATCTCATGGCCTGGAATGCCGATGGCACACGCATGCCCTACCGTATGCATTCGCAGCTCTTGCGACGCCTGTTCCTCAATAATGATCTTTGGGATGGGCGTTATCAGGTTGACGGCAGACCTATCGCCATTGGCGATATTCACGCGCCGATCTTTGTCGTCGCCGCCACCGCCGATCACGTGGCACCGTGGCGCTCGGTGTACAAGTTGCACTTGCAGACCGATGCCGATGAGGTCACGTTCGTGCTCACGAGCGGCGGTCACAACGTGGGTATCGTCAATCCGCCTGGCCCTACAGCGCGGGACTATCGGATGGCGACCAGTCAAGTCGGCGATCGCTACGTGGATCCAGAGACCTGGCTTGCCACCGCGCCCCTATACCAGGGTTCTTGGTGGCCGGCTTGGGAACGCTGGCTAAGCGAACGTTCCACAGAGCAATGCGAACCGCCCATGATGGGTCGCCGAGAAAAGGGCTACTTGCCCCTCATCGACGCGCCGGGACGCTATGTGCTGGCGGAGTGAGGCTGTAGGCGGTGGATCGATTGGGAAAACGTTCAACAGGAAGCTTCGGCCAAGCCGCAGGGCAGCGTTGATGGGCGCCCAGCGTTCACGACCAAACATCCAACCGACGCGCTGGGGCTTTCTCAAGGCCGAGCGACGACAGATCTATTGGGAATACTTCGGTCAAAAGGATCGGGAGGCGATCTGTCTTCTCAACGGGCTGGCTATGAGTACCGAGTCGTGGCAGGCTTTTCTACCGCTGTTGCTGGATGAGTACGACGTCCTGCTCTACGACTATCTGGGACAGGGCAGGTCGTCGCGTCCCGACGAGCCTTACTCCATTCCCGGCTTCTGCGGCTACTTGAACGGTATCCTCGAAACCCTATCGATCTCCAAGATCCATCTCATGGGTATCTCATACGGGGGGTTGGTGGCGTTCGACTTCGCTCGCTTATACCAAGAGCGGCTGCTGACCCTGACACTCTCCGGCATTCTGCTGACCCATGAGGAATTATTCCGGATGTACCAGGATCTCTCGCTTCGCTTCTACCGCGCGGGCCCCCAAGGTTTCGAGCTCTACACCCGTTATCTCTATGAGAAAATTTTTGGTGAGTCCTTCGTGCGCAGCGCCAAGGACCATCTCGAGCACATGCGGCAGAATTTTCACGATCGTTACAAGGACCACGTCTACTGTCTGATTCGGCTTACGGAAGCCCAGGATCCGTTCTTCGCTGGTTTGGACGAAAACTTAGCGGGCTATCGTCGCGTCGAAACGCCGACGCTGGTGATGGTCGGTGCCGAGGACAGGGTGATTTTAGCGGATGTTCAGCGAAAGATTGGGGCTATTTTCCCCAACACCCGCGTGCAGGTCATTGCCGATGCGGGCCATGTCGTGTATCTGGAGAAGCCAGACGTGTTCTTCGGAAACCTGAAAGCGTTCATGGGACGAGGGCGCGTTGGTAGCGCTTGAGCACCGCCCAACGCCGCTATCGGGTCGTGTAACAGGTTTTTCCACAAGCGCTGAGTCAGTCTCCCTAAACCGTTCGTAAACCCAAACCACACCCATGCGCTTCTTCAACACTGCTGGGCCGGTGGACAGCCGGCGCCATTACTGCCTGCCGCCGCTGGAACGCCTCGACCTGACCCACGTTCTGCAGCTGATCGACCAGCAGAAATACTTTGTCCTGCACGCTCCCCGGCAGACCGGCAAGACCTCGGTGCTGCTGGCGCTGATGGATCATCTCAACAAGGCCCGGGGGCAACACCGCTGTGTCTATGTCAATGTCGAGGTCGGCCAGTCCGCGCGGGAAGCCGTCGCCGAAGCGATGCGGGCCATTCTCAGCGAACTGGCTTCTTGGGCCGAAACGGTCCTGAACGATTCCCTTGTGGACGACATCTGGGCCGAGACGCTGGCGAAAAGCGGTCCCCATTCCGCTCTCGGACAGGTGTTGAGCCGCTGGTCGGCCCGCGATCCCCGGCCGCTTGTGCTGCTGATCGATGAAATCGATGCCCTGGTGGCGATACCCTGATCGCCGTCCTGCGCCAGTTGCGGGCGGGCCATGCCCGGCGGCCCCGCCATTTCCCGCGCCGACGGCCGGTTGCGGATGAACGGTTTGCTGGCCGCCTTCCAGGAGTTCTTCCGCGAACATTCCGAACACTGGGTGGAGCGCTTTCAATACAGGGAGGCCGGCGCGCAACTGCTGCTGCAAGCCTTCTTGCGACGCATCGTCAACGGCGGCGGCCGTATCGAGCGGGAATACGGCCTGGGACGGCTGCGCACCGATCTGCTGGTCCTCTGGTTCGATCCTGGGGGTGGGCGGCGGATCGTGATCGAACTTAAGCTGCTGCACAAGAGCCTGGAGCAGACTCTAGGAGCGGGGCTGGAACAAACCTGGGAGTATCTGGACCGCTGCGCAGCGGAGGAGGGGTATTTGGTGATCTTCGACCGCACGCCCGGTGAGCCCTGGGAGGAGAAATTGTTTCAGCGACACGCATCCTTCCATGGCCGTCCGATCCAGGTGTGGGGGATGTGAGGCGAATACGAAAACCAACTCTACGATGCAATTGGTCTTCGGCGTTGGCCATCGTTTCGGCCGTCTGATGACCTTTGACCCTTGGGGCAGCCGACCCGAGGCCACAAGGGACGCCGTGAAGACGTCCCTGTCGGCTTGGGTCCGGCCGCCTCCACACACTCCCTTGCTTGCCAGGGGTTCGGCTGCCGAAGGCTTGGGCGCCGAAGGGATACTCCGAAGAGCAACCCTGACGAGACGATGACCATGGCCGCATTTTCGGCCACACGGCTACGCCAAGCCGATTTTACTTATTATTGTATGCAAAATGATCGGTTATAATGAACTTTATGTATATCAAAAGAAAAGCCGAAGCCGAACTGCGCCAAGCTCTCGCCGGCGACAAGGTGGTTATCGTTTTGGGTGCTCGGCAGGTCGGCAAGACCACGCTCGTCGAACAGGTTTTGGGGGGTGAAGCGGCCCGATTCCTGAACTTCGACGTCGAGATCGACAAGGCCCACTTTCTGGCGGCGGCGGCGCTGGCCCCGGCCGAGGCGCTGCGAATACTCGGCGCGCCGAAGGTACTGGTGCTGGATGAGGCCCAACGTTTGCCAGAGACGGCCCGGATCGTAAAAGGCTGGCACGATGCTAAGGCGCCGGCCCGTCTGGTGTTATTGGGTTCTTCCGCGCTCGATCTCCTGGACCAGAGCGTGGAAAGCCTGACCGGCCGCAACCGCAAGCTGGAGTTGCCGCCGCTACTGTTCGCCGAGGCGCTGCGCTCCCAGGATTGGGGTGAAACGGTCCTGGACCGTCCGGCGGTACGCCCGTCGTTCGCTGGGCCGCTGCGGGCCTTCCTGCTCCAGCGCCTGGCGTTCGGTGGTTATCCCGAGGTGGTACTCTCCGCCGATCCGCGCCGCCTGCTGCGCGAACTCGGCGCAGATTACTTGTGGAAAGACATTCTGCAGACGGGTCTGGTGAAAACCCCCGACCTGATCCGCCGGCTGCTCCAACTACTCGCCCACCAGGCGGGCAGCGAGGTGTCGGTCAACGAACTGGCCACGCAGCTCCAGATGGGGCGGCCGACTGTGGAACGCTACCTCGATCTGCTCCAACGGACCTTCGTGATTTTCCGGCTGCCGGCCTTCAGTACCAACCCGCGCAAAGAAATCTCTAAAAGCCAGAAAGTTTTTTTCTGGGACACCGGCATTCGCAACGCCCTGCTCAACGCCTTCGCGGCGGACCAATTCCGCCCCGACATCGGGGCGGTATGGGAAAATTGGGTCGTCGCGGAGCTGGCCAAACACAACGCCCTGTTGGGCTCGCCCTGCGAGCTGTTTTTCTGGCGCTCGCGCACCCAGGCGGAAGTGGACCTCGTGGTGAAAAGCGAACGCGGTTTGCGTGCCTTCGAGATCAAATGGAACCCGCGCCGCACCGGGAGTGCCGCCTTCCGCGCCGCCTACGGGGTGGACGTCGAACCCATCGGCCCCGAAAACCCCTTTGTTGCTGATCTGCTACACCCCTGAACCCCCCGCCCGCGTCCTCTAAAGGGATTTAATTCGCCCGCCCGTTCTCCCGCATCGTCCAGTCGCAAAGTGCGATCCCCAAGAGCCGAAATCCACTCGGCCCAGTGCCGCCGGAGCGACTCCCAAATCGCTTCATTTTCCCTCATGCCGAGCCATTCACCCACGATTTCCGTGGTGATCACTTCACTGTCACTCAGGGGGGAGCAAAGTCCTGCGTGCGCAACCTCACGCCGTCGGTCACCTCCGCAAACGCTTTTTCCATCCAACAAAACACCGTGATGATAAAGGCATCTAGAGGTATGGCTATCTCTCCAGGTCGGCATGTCATCTCTTCACTCCCAACCGACGACGATAGCTCTGCTCCTTCAAGCCTCACCAGAAAAGTGGCTCATCGCGTAACTTGCTGGTCTTCTAGACCTTGCTGTTCCGCCTCGAAAATAAAGCTGGCAATCTCGTGCAGACCGTCGCGTTGGGCGCTTTGGGAAATTTCTGACCAGGGCGCGCGTCGGTCGATGGCGGCAGCGGTCTCACAGCTATCGGGGAGATGTTTGCGAAATTCGTGCATACGTTCCTCGGCAAAGCTGCCTATGGTGCTCTCGGTCGGCGTTGTATCCTCACTGGCGAAGCGCTCCTCTTCGGCCACGAAGATAGCTTTGGAAATGTAATGGAGCCCTTCTTTCTCGGCGGTCTGAGAGATATCCGTCCAGGAAGCCCCCCGTTTTATGGCGGCCGCCGTCTCGCTGCTGTTGGGAAGTTCTTTAGCATAGAGCTCTAGGAGCTCGTCTGTGTGCTTGCTCACGTCGACCATTTGACTTTTCCTCCTTTCCTTCCTAAGTCATGCTCGCTTCGAGTGGGTGTACTTCGCTTCAGAAGCTGTTTCCAAAGAGACTGAACTTACTGCTGGTGGCCAGCTCGGTGTGGTCGAGATGGTTCCGGACAAACCTGCCGCTGCCGGGGTTTTGCGGTTCCGGCGATCGGCATATTTCCTTTCAAGGCATTCAAGAGGCGAGGCGCGCCTCACTGTGGCAGATTGTAAGCCTTCCCGCGTTGGCCGGCACTGACCCCGATCAAGTCTCTGCATAGCGCGCCAACTCGTGTTGGAAGTCGGCTAAGCTGCCATTTTACACCAACAAGCCGTCTTAAACCGTCATGGCCGAGGGGTTCGGCTGGCGACGGCTGGGGCGCCGAAGGTACGATCCCAAGAGTAACCCTGAGGAAACGATGACCATGGCCTTCTGTTACAAAGCCGCTCGTCGCTATCGCTCCAGGAGACCTCGGGATTGCGGCCAACGTTTTCGTGGTGTTTGGCGAACGCTTGATTAGAAGTACCAGTCGAGGGAGGCAAGCCACTCGGCTTGAGCTCCGCCACCGTCATCCGTCCAGCGGCTTCCGAGTTTTAGCGCTAGATTGCGCGTGAGCGTGATGGTCTGCCCGAAGCGAACGTGAAAGCGTTCGGCAACACCGCCAGTACCAAGCAGTTGCACGCCGCCATCGAGGGTGACTGACCACCGCTCGGTTACCGGCCAGAGCATCGTGAGATTTGGCCCAAGCGCTGCCAGGCAGCTCTCGGGACAGCGACGGCCGACGCCGACGACCCCTTCGGCCATGAGGCCGACGAGTCCCTGTTTGCCAAAATCGAGGCTCGATCCGAGGCCGCCTTCGAGGCTGGCGGTGAGCGATCCGTGGACGTCATCGCTTTGCAGGCGCCGACGCTCTAGGCCGGCTTTGAGCCGCCAGGAGGTAGGCTGGAATAGTCGGTTTCGTGGTGTCAGTGAGCGGATGCCAAGAACAGTAAGGGACTCTAGACTGACTCCGATATCTTGGTTGTGGCGCAACTCGAGATCGAGAAACTGGATCTCTGCACCGCGCACATAGCCCCCGAGGGGATCCTTGAGTTCATGGTAGGCCGGGCGTAGGCGCAAGCTGTGAAAGAGTTGGTCGGCGCGGGCTCCGATGCCGAGCCCGACCCGTGCCGAGCGGTGGCCCTGGTCGGGACGGGTATCGGGCGGTGAGGGGGGCGGCCATTGGCTCTCGGCATCGATCTGGCTGCGGGCCGCCAGCAGCTGCCATGCTCGGTCTGCTACCTCGCTGCGCCCAGGGTCCTGGGTGTGCAGTCCGTAGGTGGTAAATTCTGCTGCCAGTTCCAGGGCGTAGGCGCGGACTGGTGGGGCCAGTGCATGCACTGTCGGATGGTCCGGCCCGACCTCGCCGCTCGCAAGTTGCCTGATCCGATCGCGCTCGGCTTTTTTGAATTGCCGCAGCCCGTGTTCGATCCGAGTGCGCTTGGAGGGGCGGAACACCGCCCGTTTCATCAATCCTGCGTGGGCAAGCACGGCACGCACGGTTTCGACGGGGATAGCGTAGAGGCGGAACCGATCGGTCAGGCGCAGTTCAGGACGAGCGACGTCCAACAGGAACAGCAGCTGGTAGGAGCAATTTTCGCTTAAGAAGAAATAATCTGCGTATTGATAGCGCAGTTCCCAAAGGTGCTCGAGCAGGCGCCTGATTTCTGGCTCGGTGAGGCCGAGCTGGTATTCCCAGATGTCGCGGTTTTCGAAATCGCTGTACTGTTGCACGAGCTGATAGTAGGGCAAGAGTGAATAGCTACCCCGATAACCGCCGGTCAAGCCGTAGATAGCGAACAATAAGCCGGCGTCCCCCTCGGTGTCAGCCCCGTAGTTTACGGCATAGGACAGTAAGCGGCTGCGCTCATCCTGTCCTGCCCGATCGAGGCGAAGCAGAGTGTGGCCAAACATGGACGAGGGGTTGTTCAGGTACGCGGCCGGGAAGACGAGGGTTAGTTGCTGAGCGGCGATGGTGGCAAACCACTCATCGAAGTGCCTGCACGGTTGTTCCGGTAGTCTCTCGCTATCGAATTGCAACGCCGACCTGAGCCAGGCATAGCGGGCGATGAAGGTGCACTGTGGATGGTCAGTTTGGTTTGGCGACGAACCGGGAGCGAAAAAAGCAGCCAGCGTTGCTTCCAACTCTGCTTCAGGATCGGTTTTGCCGTTCGCGGCGGTGAAAAACGTCTCACTGTCGATCAGGCTGGTATAACCCCAACCCATTCGATCACGTCGGTAATGCCCGAGAGCGAGCCAGTCGCGGCGTTCAGCGAGGCGCTCGGCGCGTGCCCGGGCTATCAGCTCATCGAGGTAACTGGCCCCGGCCGGCGCAGGTGTAAGCGCGAACAGCACACCGAGCGCCGGAATCAGGATGAAGTATAGAGGGTGTTCGAGAACTCTGGGTAGCCAGATGCAGATCAGGCGACGTATCCGTTGAGCCGCGTGTCCTCGGCCATTAGCGCCCGCATCGAGACAAAAACCTCATCGGCCGTTACACTGGCGTTCGGAAACAGGCGCCCGAAGTTAGCCTTCAGCGTCGCGAAAAAATGCTGCTTGTCTGCCTCACCGATAGCCATGAGGTGCGCCAAGGACTGGAGCGTCTCGCCTTCACCTCGGGCGACGTCGCGGGCGAGATTGTCGAGATTCGAGATGAGGAGCATGCGCACTTCCGCGGGGGGTTTGATGACCCCATCTTGGGTGCAGCCGAGGGTACCGGAAGAGATGCCGAAGGTCTGATTGCCGAACGTGCCATTCGTCGTCACCGCCAGAACCTGCGGAGCTATCCCCTTTTGCCCCTCAAAGAGAATGGTGCCGACGCCGCAACCGGTGCTGTCTGCCGTTTCACCCTGCTGCTGGGCATGGATTGCCGGAGCGACGAGTACTGCACCGATAACCGCTGCATATGACAGGTTTTTCATTCTTGATGTCCTTCCTTTGATTGCCGAACGTTCCCGCCGCCACTATATGGACGTAGGCTTCGGATTGTCAACCAACCCCTTGTGCTAGCGAGTCGTTGATTGTCCGCTGTTGGGCGAGGCAATGTGGTCTAGATGTTCCCACCGTTCGTAAGCTGCACGCACGTCTTTACGCATGTTTTCTAGCTCGGTTAGAGTCGTGCTGATGCGTTGTTTATCCTGTCGATAAAATCCAGCTTGGAGCACCTGCTGTTCGAGTTGCTGAAGCGCTTGCTCCAGCAGCTCGATGTGTTCGGGTAATGCCTCCAGTTCCTGCTGCTCCCGATAACTCAGCTTTGGTTTCTGGGTGGAGGTCTTGGCTGCCACCTTTTGTGCCGTCATCCGCTTCATTTTGTCGTGCTTCTGACGTGCTGATTCTGGCGTGACCGGTGAGGAGCTTCGCTGGCGCTGCCAGTCCGCATACCCGCCGACGTATTCTCGTACCTTGCCGTCACCCTCGAACACGATGGTGCTGGTCACCACGTTGTCGACAAAACTGCGGTCGTGGCTGACCAACAGCAGGGTGCCTTCGTAGTCTGCCAGGAGATCCTCGAGTAGCTCCAAGGTATCCACATCGAGATCGTTGGTGGGTTCATCCAATACCAGCAGATTGGCCGGCTGCGCCAGCGTTCGCGCCAACAATAATCGATTGCGTTCCCCTCCGGAGAGAATCCTAACCGGCGCGTCGATACGCTCCGGAGGAAAGAGAAAATCCTTCAGATAGCTGATGACGTGGCGCGATCGTCCGCGAACGGTGATATAGTCTCGGCCCTCGCTCAGGTTCTCCCGCACGGTTTTCTCTGGGTTGAGGCTCTGTCTTTGTTGGTCGAAATAAGCGAGCTGCAGTCGCGTCCCCAGTATCACTTGTCCAGCCTGTGGCGTTAAATCGCCCAAAATCAGCTTGATCAACGTTGTTTTCCCACAGCCGTTGGGTCCCATGATCCCGGCCCGATCACCACGTAGAATGCGGGTGGAGAAGTCTTGGACGATCCACTGATCGTCGTAGCGGTAGCTGAGGTGTCGAGCATCGGCCACCAGCTTGCCGGACAACTCCCCGGTATCCGCTTCGAGGCTGACCTTGCCCTGCACGTCGATGCGCTGCCGGCGGGCGCTGCGCATGGCCAGGAGCGTCCTGACCCGACCTTCATTGCGTGTCCGCCTCGCCTTGATCCCTTGGCGGATCCAGACTTCGTGCGCAGCCAGCTTCTTGTCGAACTTGGCGTTGGCTCTTTCCTCGAGCTCGAGGAGCTCCTCTTTTTTCTGCAAGTAATGCTCGTAGTTGCCTGGGAAAGAGGTTAACTGTCCGCGATCCAGTTCGACGATTCGGGTCGCGAGGTTGCGCAAGAACGTCCGGTCGTGGGTGATAAATATCAAAGCGCCCTGGAAGGACAGCAGAAAATTCTCCAGCCAGGTAATGGAGGCGATATCCATGTGGTTGGTGGGTTCGTCCAACAGCAGTAGTTCGGGCTCGCTGACCAGGGCCCGGGCCAGCATCACGCGACGACGGATACCGCCGGAACAGGCCGTCACGGATAAGTCTGCCGGCAAGGAAAGGCGGGTGAGAACGGATTCCACCTTCTGATTGATGTTCCATCCCTGGCACGCGTCGATACGATGCTGCAGGTCGGCGAGCTGCTGCAGCGATGTCGTGTCGGCATCATCCATTCGGTGTGCGACCGCATGGTATTCCGAAAGAAGTGCACCCAACTTCCCGACCCCAGAAGCCACGACGTCGAACACGGTCTCTGACGTATCCGTCAGCACTTCCTGTTCCAAATGGGCAATGCGCAGGGTTTCTTTTCGCCAGACCTCTCCGTCGTCTGGCTGTGCGACACCGCTTATGACCTGCAGCAGCGTCGATTTGCCGGTTCCATTGCGGCCCACCAGGCACACGCGCTCACCGGCTGCGATGCGAAAGTCTGCATGCGCCAGCAACGGGTGATGGCCGTAGGCCAGGGAGACATTGGTGAGGGCGACGAGTGACATGTTGAGTGATCGCTTCGGTCTTGCTTACTAGTATGCCAATGGGGAGACCAATGGCCTGCTCACAGACCAGCACACCGTAGGCTTAAAGAATACCCGATTGGCCAACGCTTGACGCCGTCGTGCCCCAAACAGCGTGCCGCACTCCCATCAGGACTCAAAGGTTGTGAAAAAACCTGCTACGCAACCCGATAGCGGCGTTGGGCGGTGCTCGCTCCTCGCCTATCTATCTGATATGTCTCTCGGCTTCGCTCCGTCCGTCTGGCTCTCGGGCCGCTCGCGACGGTTTTTTCACAACCTCTCA
>CAZUZO010000092.1:0-14221 GCA_964624765.1 uncultured Thiotrichales bacterium | reverse complement strand
CGCGCCGTCCGCCTTGCTCTCGGCTCGCTCGCGACGGTTTTTTCACAACCTCTGAGGTGACCTCTTGAAGGAGTCTGTTGTGACGGGGAATCACCGCGACAACGCCGACCAAGGGGCTACTAATGAGCAGCGCATCCTCTGGGCTCTCCTGCTTACCGTCACCTTCATGGTCGTGGAGGTGATCGGCGGCATACTGTCCGGTTCACTCGCCTTGCTTGCCGACGCAGGCCATATGTTGACCGACGCAGCCTCGCTGGCTCTCGCCTGGCTTGCCTTCCGTATGGGTCATCGTGCGCCCGATCAGCACCGATCCTATGGTTACCACCGCTTGCAGGTGTTGGCGGCCTTCCTGAATGGCATCACGCTGTTCGGAATCGTGGTGTGGATCGTCGTCGAGGCGGTGTTGCGACTATTGGATCCCTCCGAGGTGCTCGCCGTCCCGATGTTGGCGGTCGCCTTCCTCGGGCTCATCGCCAATGCCATCGCATTTATCTTGCTAAACCCGGGCGCGAAGGAAAATCTCAACGTGCGAGGGGCGGCCGCCCATGTACTGGCGGATTTGTTGGGCTCAGTTGCGGCGATCATCGCCGGTACGGTTATTCTACTCACCGGCTGGATGCCCATCGACTCTCTACTATCGTTGGTAGTGGCGGCACTGATCCTGCGCACCGCTTGGGATGTGGTGCGCAAAGCAAGCCACATACTGTTGGAAGGGACTCCCGAAGGTCTCGATATCAGCAGTCTGCCCACGGTGTTAAAGTCAACCGTGCCCGCGATCCGGGACATCCACCACATCCACGCATGGTGCCTCACTTCAGACCGGCCTCTGCTGACCATGCATGTCGATGTGCAGCCGGGCTCCGATCACCTCAAGGCGCTACGCGATATCAAGCGGTACTTGCGAGAGCACTTTGGTATCGCCCACTCCACAGTACAGATCGAGCAGGGCCATTGCGCCGACGAAATCGCCACACCGGAACCGGGCACCCATACGCCCGCCGATAAAGCCCATGGCCACCCCCGCTAGCTCTCCCCCTACGGCGTATCACGCCCGTAGGACGTCGAAATAGCTTAAATGCCCATCTCGAGAGCCTTACGCCACGGCAAAGCGCTATTCCTTAAGAGCCGTCGACGACCTTCCGGTATCCCCTCGCCCAGCATCCTTAGCCCAGCACTCTCCACTTTTTCCACGATGCCATCGGACCGGTTTCCGGGGTCGTCAGTTGCTGATAATGGTGACTGTCGGGGTTGTTACACCAGCCAAGGCTCTGAACTAACACCTGCTTCTGATCTCGCGTGAGTTTGCGTATACCACCCCAGAATTCACAGGTCGCACATTGGCCTTCGGTGGCAGCATCCATTTCGTAGTATTCGCCGCCCGAGCCAGAGGCGTGAGATGCTTGAGCGCTCAGCGCGGTACTTCCGAGGAGCCCTCCGGCTATTAGTTGACCAGTGCGAGAAATAAACTGGCGCCGTCCCGTCGTTTTTTGCATGTGGTTTATCTCCTTCTGCACTAACCGCAATACTAACAGCATAAGTCAACTGATGCTCGCCTCGGTACTCGGTCGCACCCCATCTGTCGTTGCAGACGCGGCAGACGCCACCACCCAGGCATTGCGTCCGGTTCGCCTTCTGGGCATCAACACATCGCAGGCTCACCACCTAATCAGTTTAATCATGCCCGGCGTTCCGGCATGGATTGCCGGAACCCAGTGGCCATGGAGGGCCACCCTGGATCACATCCCTGTGTTCTGGATACCGGCAATCCATGCCGGTATGACAGACTGTTTTCTCCATAAGGCATAACTGATAGGTGGTAGGACATCGCAGGTAAGGCTCGCTATTTTTCTGGTTTCCTGTGTATACTCGTGGGGCTATTCGCCTTGCGTCTACGACGCTCGCGAGACTCATAACTCGGCTTTTTGGGTAGGGTAAGGCCTTGCATGCCGTCGCCTTAAATGGGCTGTCCACAGATCATAGCGATGCGTTAAACCGTCGGCAGATCGCTGCCTGGTTGCTGATCTGCTGTGGGTTAGTTCTTTCCATGGTGGTGCTCGGCGGCGTCACTCGACTGACCGGGTCGGGGCTTTCCATGGTCGAGTGGGAACCCATAGCGGGAATATTGCCACCGCGCGGCGAGGCAGGCTGGGAGGCGGAATTTGCCCGGTATCGAGAATCGCCTCAGTACCAACAGGTGAATCTGGGCATGACGCTGGCCGAATTCAAGGTCATCTTTTGGTTCGAATATGCTCATCGACTGCTGGGTCGTGCACTGGGATTGGCCTTCCTGGTGCCATTCCTGTACTTCTGGATACGAGGCAAACTCCCGCGGTCGCTGGTTCCGAGCCTGATCATCCTGTTCGCTATGGGCGGGTTCCAGGGGTTGCTCGGGTGGTATATGGTCAAGAGTGGCCTAGCGGGAGACCCCCACGTTAGCCAGTACCGCCTCGCCGCCCATCTCGTGGTGGCAGTCGGCATTTACGGCTACATGCTGTGGCTCGCACTAGGATTGCTACGCCCACTCCCAAGCGTTCACTTGGGAACCGCGACGGTCAAAAGGCTAGCGCTGGGGGTGACCGCGTTGGTCGTGTTGACCATCGTCTCTGGAGCATTTGTCGCCGGACTGAAGGCAGGCTTTACCTTTAATACCTTCCCGAAAATGGGAGACAGTTGGATTCCAGCTGGAATACTGAGCCTCGATCCCCTACATCGGAACTTCTTCGAGAACCTTGCCATGGTTCAGTTTCAGCATCGGGTGTTGGCTGGTGTAGTGTTGTTGAGCGTCTTCATCCTCTGGTGGGTGGCCAGACGACAAACCCTCACCCCGGGAATTCATGTTGGCTTGTATCTACTCCTGGTCATGGCTCTCATTCAGGCCGGGCTGGGCATCGGAACCTTGCTGCTACATGTGCCGACCGGACTGGCCGCGGCCCATCAGGCAAGCGCTTTGCTCTTGTTCACCCTGGCGTTGATCACCAACCACAACCTGCGCACCCCAAACCCGTCATAGAACGTCGAAACGACGCAGGATCTGGCCAATGCGTGCTAGCGCTGCTCCGTTGCCGAGGATCGGAATTCCGTAGCGAACGGCTTCACCTCTCAGGTAGCCATCGATCAGTCTCGCCCCCCACACATCCGTATCGCTTATTGTGCGCCGGCTGTGAGTGGCGCTGTGAAGACGCGCCCGATGCAGGTGCCCGACGGGCGCTCCAAGCATGACGTAAGCATCGAAATCAGCATTGCGATAAAGACCTGGAATCAGGTGATTCCCCTCCAGCACCAGGGAAGTTCCCTCCGCGCGGGCACGTTGGATACAGAGATCCACTGGCCTACGCAGCAGCTGCGCCTGAAACACCAGAGCACGGATCGGATCAGCAGCCCGAAACGTATAAGAGAACAATAAGGGATAGGTTTGCTCGGAAAACTGATCTCGAATGATTTCCCGAATGAAACCGGTACTGATTCTGTGGTCGATAGCATAGGCTTGGCAGACAGCCCGAGCGAGGGTGGTCTTCCCCGTGCCGGAAGCACCGCCGATGAGCACCACGGGCTTAACACCGGTACCGGCACGCATCGGTACTATCGGAACTCATCATGACACATTGCGGACCCATGGAGCACCTTTGCCCCAGCCAACACGCAGGGCGCGGCCTGCAAGTGAGAAATAATTGACCCGGATCAAGGAACATCTCACCGGACCCGTAGATAATAGCTGTGAGGTTCCTCCTGATTCTATCAATCCTCTGGGGCATTGACCCCGCCCTCTGGGCGGGGTTTTTTATCAACCTGACAGACGGCAACTGCCGCTGTGGGTGCCAGATCGATCCCATCGTTGATCTTGGCTGCGCAAAAAGAGGTTGAGAACGGTTATTGGAGGAATCGAGATTACTTCTAGTTTACCTTGACTAGAAGTCGCTCCTGTCTGACACTTCATTGTGAGGACTCTCGCGTTTACGCTTGGCTTACTTATAAACAGCCAGTGTAGAAACTCCGGTATAGGTGCGAGAGTGCGAGTGTCGATAAGGTGACGACCCGAGGCACCGGGAAAAGTGTTGTCATGAGCAACATGAGGAGGAAAGATCAATGCCTGAAAGCGTCTACAAGGTCATCGAGATCATCGGAAGCAGCCCAGAGTCTTGGGAAAAGGCAGCCAGCAGCGCCATCCAGGAGACTTCTAAGCACGTGAAGGATCTTCGTGTTGCGGAGATCAAGGATTTGGATATCCACATTCTCGAGGATGGCTCGCTACTGTATCGCACTAAGCTCGACGTATCGTTCCGCTATCACGGCGAGTCGTAAGTCAGTCGAGGTTCCAAACGGGCAGGGCGGCGTGATGGGTCGGGGCAACTATAGCCTCGGCCCATCCCTATCAAGAAGGCCAACAAGCTGTTTCTGAAGTGGCCGTACTCTTGACGACAACCGATTCCTTCGCTCCCCGGCGGCTCCCGCGCTTGGGGCATCCCTAGAAAGCTGTTTTAAAAATATCACGCGCGCCGGAGTCGCAAGGCGCACACGGGCGCCAAAATCGTCGGGAACGATTTTGAACAGCTGCAAGCTGGCCCCGAAGGGGTGAAGCCCCAGGGCTGGGGCGAGTAACCAATGCAGTGTACAGGGCAATACATGAGGATGTGAGGATGGCGAGCCGCTGCGCAACGCAGCTATGGCAAGCGCAGTCGTTTTTTTTAAAACAGCTTCTGAAAGAGTTTTGAGGATCACTCCCCTCAGTTTGTCGCTAATCCGCTTCGCGCAAGCAAGTACTCAACGGCTTTCTTAATCTCATCGTCAGTCAAGCTCGGATCCCCGCCCCTAGGCGGCATGCCTTGCTTGCCGTTGATCGTATGGCCAACCAAGGTATCGAAACCTTGCTCGGCGCGTTGCTGCCAGCCTTGCTTGTCTCCAATCCTTGGAGCACCAGCCGCCCCCGTGCTGTGACAAGCCAAGCACGCCGAGTCATAAACTTTCTTGCCGGTCTCTTCACTAACCATAGCGCCGCAGGAACAGATAAACACGCAAGCGGCCGAAACAAACAACGCCTTCCCCATAAGCTCAGTCCTCTTTCAGTAACCGCCCGCGCTATTTCAGATATTCCCGCGCAACTATTCAGGTGCCTGAAACTGCTACGAAACATAGCCCTACATTCCGCGCACCTTAGGGATAGCCCCAATAAAGCTCGTTCTTAGTTAGCGCCAACCACAATAGACATTATCGGAAACTGCCCCGTCCATGAGCTTTTTTGCGGCATAGACTTGGGTTGCCGATAATGTCTAATATATTATAGTGTTTACACTAGCTAAAAAATCTATATGTTGCACCTGAATAGTTAAAACGCGTAGCCCTTGTATCCGATAGGTCTCGTTGCTGCGCCCCGTCCGCCTTGCTCTCGAGTGGTTCGCAGCGGTTTTTTCACAACCTCTCTGTAGCCACGGTATCGAATCGTTCGGCCCGCTGTCCAGCGAGCGCGTGCGTCTTGTTATAAGCCTCCATGACTTGCAACGCCTTGCGCACCACGTTCTCGACGGTGATGCCATAGCGAGCGTAGATCTGCCGCCAATCCCGAGCCGAGGTTCCAAACTCATCCTCAGCGCCAATTCTTGCGAGATAAGCGGGCGCCATATCAAGCACCTCACTGACCTGAGCCCCCAGCCCATTTTTCACATTGTGATCTTCGAGAGTCACAAACCCCATCGTCTCACGCGACGCCTTAAGGATGATCTCGCGGTCCAGCGGCTTGATAGTGGGCATATTGATGACTCGCGCTCCGATGCCTAGTTTTCGCAGGGCTTGCTCTGCTTCCAGAGCCAGATAGGTCAAGCCAGCGGCGACCAAGGTGATATCCTCCCCGTCGGAGAGTTGATATCCCCTCCCTAGCTCAAAGTCATCGTCCGCATTGAATATCAGCGGCACAGCGTTTCGGCCGAGACGTATGTAGGTGGGTTGGTCATCCCGTAGTAGCTTCTCCATCAAGCTACGCGTTTGATAGGCGTCGGCCGGCTCCACCACGACCATATTAGGTATGGAAGTTATGATCCCTATATCCGAGATGCATTGATGGGAGGCCCCATCGGGCCCGGTCGCAAGGCCTGCATGGGAAGCCGCAAGCTTCACGTTTCTGTTCGGATAGGCCACGCTATTGATGATCTGCTCGGTGGCCCGCATGTGGAAAATGGCAAAGCTGTTGGCGAATGCCTTAAAGCCCTCTGCCGCCAACCCGGCCGCCGCGCCGACCATGTTTTGTTCTTGGATGCCCAAATTCACCGTACGCTTACCGTCGGTCTTGATGGCAACCTTATCGGTTTTGAGGGATTTAGCGAGATCGGCGTTCAAAGTATAAAGGGTCGGATCATCCTTGTAATAAAGGAGTGCATCCGCGTACGCCTCTCGGGTTGCCTTCGGTTTTAGGAAGGCAACGTTCTCCGGCGCACGAGCCGTGTAAGAGGGATCCGATGCAATCAGTCCTTCCCGCATCGGTGTGCCACCGAGGGTATCCGCAATTTCGTTGAAGCGCATATTCTGGCGCTTCTTTTTCAGCGTCCTAATGGTTGTCTCAAAGCCGTCCAAAGCACTGGTGAGTTCCTCTCGGCTCAAGGCGGTACCGTGATAATCCTCGTTGTCTTCGATAAAGGTGACACCCTTTCCCTTAATGGTGTAAGCGATGATTGCTCTCGGTCTGGCGGGCAACCTCTCCTCAGGCAGGTCATTCAAGGCATCGAGAATTCTCTCGTACATGTGCCCATCGATGCGCTTCACATCGAAGTTGAATGCCTTCAGCTTATCCTCGAGCACCGCGAGATCGTTGATCTCTTTGGTCGTGCCGTCGATCTGAATACCGTTGGCATCGATAATCACCCATAGGTTATTGAGACGCTTATTGGGAATACTGAGCAGGGCCTCCCACACCTGACCTTCTTGCATCTCGCCATCGCCTAGAATGGCAAAGACCTTGTAATCCATGTGGCGTTCCTTGCCAGCCAGTGCCATGCCAACAGCCGCCGAAAGACCTTGTCCTAGTGATCCGGTCGAGAAATCCACACCAGGAGTATGCTTCATGCTCGGGTGTCCTTGAAGCTTCGAATCCAGCTGCCTTAGTTGGTGCCGTACCTCATCCTTTTCGATGAAACCGGCATAGGCGAGGGTCGAGTACAGCGCGGGTGCCGCATGGCCTTTCGATAGCACGACGCGATCTCGATACGGGTGGTGGGGATTCCCTGCATCATAGTTCAGGATCCGTTTCCCATTGACCTTGCCGAAGTACAAGGCGGTCAGAATATCGATGACAGAAAGCGAACCCCCAGGATGGCCGGAGCCTGCGTTGGTAATGCTCTCTAACGTGAGCTTTCTGATTCGTGCGCTCATGATTCGAAGATCGAGAACATGGGCGTGGTTGTAGCTGTTTTCCTTCGTGAACATCGCCGTCACCGAGTTATTTACGTCTAAGGCCTTTTGCATCGAGCCGATGCTATCATGCTGCCAAAGGGCATCATCAGTCGAGCAGGTACCCCTGGATAGCGCTGGGGTGGGCCGCTCTTGGCGCTGTGGCGCCCCCACTGCCTGAGAAGCTGTGCAGAAACCCACTGCGCTTCCCCCAGGGGCGCTAGGCGACGCATCGAAATCCCCCCTTTCAACCGCTTTACACGCCGATCCATTCGTCCAAGCTTCAGTACTCACCCTCGCCAGACACCACCTTACAGTCCCTCATGAGGATTCCTGCCGCATTGTCTTACCGCCGTGTACCTCCCTGCTACGAAGCTCGCAACCTGTTGTCGCGAGCGGCTTTCCTGGTCATCGGAGCCGGCAGAGGGTCCCGCCCGGAGCTCACTGGGATGACCCAGAGGCCCAGGCGAAAGGCCTCGCGGCCGGGCTGTTCAGCCCAAAAAAGGGGCGATGGCTCGACGAGACACGCGCGGCTCGTCTTCCCAAGGGTATCTGAAGTGGGCTTAGCAGTCTTCTGCCCTTTAGGGCACTAAGAGGTTGTGAAAAAACCGTCGCGAGCGGGCCGAGAGCCAGGCGGACGGCGCGCAGCGACGAGACATATCAGATAGATAGGCGAGGAGCGAGCACCGCCCAACGCCGCTGTCGGATTGCGTAGCAGGTTTTTTCACAACCTCTGAGCCGGTGGCAAACTTGAGCAAGCCCCCTTCGCGCTTGCTAGACAGTAGGCTATCGACTAACGACCCGGCTTACCTTGACCGTTGTCAATCCGTGGTGATTCGGCCTGGCCTGAACGCACGGCGGCTGACGCCCAAATCCTGCCTTAGAAGCTGTTTTAAAAACGACTACGCTTGCCACAGCTGCGTTGCGCGGCGGTTCGCCATCCTCATGTACTCGCTTATACACTCCATCGGTGACTCGCCCCATCCCTGGGACTCGCCCCTTCGGGGCCAACTTCCAGCTGCTCAAAATCATTCCGGACGATTTTGTCGCCGCTGTGCGCCTTGCGACTCCGGTGCTCGCGATATTTTTTAAACAGCTTCTGATAGATAGGGTTCCACAAGGCAGTCATCGGATGACTTGCAACAGGTGACTCCGCAAAACTCAGCGCCAATGCGTTCTACCGGCTAACCCGTCGAGCCCCGATGAATACACCCGCCAGTCATCCCGGCTCGGAAGCCGGAATCCAGTCGCCAGGGATGGCTATCGTCGAGCAATCCACACGTTGACAGATCTCGATTTCTCTCTATAGCGGGCATGACGACCGACATGACGGTGAGAACAAACTTACCGTGTCCCAAAGCTCGCCCGGCACGCTAAACAAGCCACCTAGGGACATTGGAAACACCGCTCCGTCCACCACGCCGAGGCGGGGCCGCTCGCCGAGCGACCTCGCCAGAAACATGCCCAAAACAGCCAGCCCCTCAGACGCAAGGGCCCGCCGTCTGCAACATAACAGGATCTAGAGTCGACCCATAGCCCTGCCACACGGGCGCTCCCCCGGGCATGCCGGAAGCTCGCTATCCGTCATGTTCTGTCGGCAGAGGCTTGGGTAACCCCGAGATCTTGCACAGCTGACGGATAGGATCGTTAGGAAATAACTGGTACAAGAAGTTCACATATGCTCTTTCGCCCTCCACGGCCGTGCCACTGACTTTGCCTAGGCTTTTTACGAGCATGTGCATGGTTGGATGCACTTGATGCTCAGCATAGTACTGCCGAACGTAATCCACGAGCCCCCAATGAGTCTCAGACATATCGAGTTGCTCATCGTGAGCAAGCCCCACAGCGACATCTTTGTTCCATTGCGTACGATCGACCAGAAATCCCTCCTCATCCGTTTCTATCGTTCTTCCCCGTGCCTGAATGGCCATTGCTCTCTCCTTACCTTCCAGTCCATAACCTATTCCCCGGTGGCAGCGCTAACCTCCTCGATTACCGCGCCGAGAAGACTCCATTTTACCGACAGTTTGCTTGCCTGTACTCAACCGGGCTCAGTTTTTGACAAACCTGCCGCGCTCATCCCGCTCCACCCAGGTCAAAAGGGCAAGTCATTAAGGCTTGCGTGAGTATCGTGAGTATAAGGTATCGCCCCTCATCCCTGCTTTTCCCTGGCAAGCGCGCGGACGGTGAGTGCCTCGGAACAATGGTATTTTCCGCTCGGTTCAGTTCCGGGTAAGGGTTTTGATGGTTAGCAGCGCGGGTTAACCCGGTTTAGGGGCTGGAGCCCTATATCGCACTCCCCCGCTGCCGGCGGGCTATGGCCGATGGCCTAAGTCACCCTACCAAGACTGCCGACAAAGCAGCCGTAGAGAACCGCTCCAGGGCGTTGCTCGGCGCCCGCTGGCGCCGCGGGATGCCCAGTGCGCGGCTATCCTTACTACACCAAAGGGATACAGAAGATGATCGGTTGGCGTGTTGGTTTGCTGGCGTTGGGTCTGCTTCTTTGCCTGGCAGTCGCCGCCAGGCCCCTGGCAGTGGATGAGGTGCCGGAGCCATTGAAGCCGTGGGTGAGCTGGGTACTGCACGGCGAGGAGCAAAGGCACTGCCCGTTCCTGTATCACAGCGCCGATGAGCGGGCGTGTGATTGGCCGGGTATGCTTTATCTCAACCTGACCGCCGATGGTGGAGACTTCGCTCAGAGCTGGTGGGTCGCTGCCGAGAGCTGGGTGCCCTTGCCCGGAAACGCCCGACACTGGCCACAAGCGGTCACCGTTGACGGAAAACCCGGACTGGTGACGCTGCGCGAGGGCGCCCCGAGCCTACGGTTGGGAGCTGGTCAACATCAAGTCGAGGGTCGCCTGCAATGGGAGCGGCTACCGGAATCACTGCAACTGCCAAAACAGACCGCTCTCCTAACGCTGAGCCGAAACGGCACGGTTGTGCCGTTTCCAGCGCTCGACCGGGCGGGACGCCTGTGGCTGGCCGAGCAAGACACGGTGCGTGAAACCCGCGAAGGCATCACCAATACCTTCGATCTGCGAGTCTACCGGCGTATCGTCGATGACATCCCTCTGCAAGTGCTCACCCACCTCGAGCTCGGGGTCGCAGGCGAGCCGCGTGAGCAGCTCATCGGGCCGGTGTTGTTGCCGGGCTCTATACCGGTAGCGCTCAGCAGTCTGCTGCCAGCCCGTCTAGAACCGGATGGCCGCCTGCGCCTGCAGGTCCGCTCAGGCCTATGGACCGTCACCCTGACCGCTCGGCACCCGGGACCGGTTGCGGACATTACCGCTACCGAGAGCGGCGAGCCTTGGCCTGCCGAGGAAGTCTGGGTGTTTGATCGCCGCCCAGCGCTGCGACTCGTCTCCGTCGAGGGTGTGGAGCCACTCGATCCACGGCAGACCACGCTACCCGAAAGCTGGCGTCGGCTGCCCGCCTACCGGGTGAAAACGGGGCAAACGATGCATCTGGCGGAACAGCTCCGCGGGGATCCACAGCCCGAGCCCAATCGGCTGGGCTTGCGGCGCGAGATCTGGCTCGATTTCGACGGCGCAGGCTATACGGTCAAGGACAACTTGTCGGGCACTCTCACCAAGGGGTGGCGGCTGGAAGCCAACCCACCTTTGCAGCTGGGACGTGTGGTGGTCAATGGTGAGCCCCAATTCATCACGCGGCTGCTGGACTCGCCTCGGGAGGGCGTCGAAGTGCGACACGGCAGTGTCACCCTGGTGGCGGATAGTCGTCTTGACGAAAGTCTCGGCGAGCTGCCCGCCGTAGGGTGGGATCAGGACTTGCATGCGCTCTCCGCCGTGCTGCACTTGCCGCCGGGCTGGCGGCTGCTCGCGGCGAGCGGCGCTGACCGCGTGCACGCAAGCGGGTTGTCCCGTTGGTCGCTGTTGGACCTGTTCCTGGTCCTCATCATCGCCGCCGCCGTCGCCAAGCTTTGGGGCGGATCTTGGGGCGTGCTCGCCCTTGCCACCCTGGCGCTCATCTATCATGAGCCGGCAGCGCCCCGTCAGATCTGGCTGCACATCTTGGCCGCCGTCGCCTTGTTACGGGTTCTGCCGCGCGGTCGTTTACGCCAGCTGGTGAATGGCTACCGGTGGCTCGCCTTGGCAGGCCTTGCGGTCATTGCTTTGCCCTTCCTCGTCGACCAGTTACGCATTGCCCTCTATCCTGCTTTGGAGCGGCCTGGACAGGCGGTTGCCGACATCACCGCGCACCCGGCCCAACCCCGTACCGCCGCCCCTCAAGCGGCAGCCCAAGTGGCGAGGGAAGAGCGGCGACCGCCCTCGGCCCAAGAGACTGACAACCTTCCTACCCAGGCTGACTCGCATCGGAGCAAGGAGGCGGCGGTCACCGAGCCAGCGCCGGTGGAGCAGTTCGACCCGAAGGCCATCGTCCAGACCGGGCCCGGTCTGCCGAGCTGGTCCTGGAACACGGTGGAGCTGCTCTGGAACGGGCCGGTCGATCGCGAGCAGTCGCTGCGGCTCTATCTCATCGCCCCACAGCTCAGTTCGCTGCTGCGTTGGTTTGCGGTCCTGCTGCTGGCGGCCCTGGCCTGGCGCGTGGCGGATCTGCACTACCGGAGTGGTCGGGGCTGGTCGATCGGTGCCGGCACGCCGGTGGCGTGGCTCCTGACGATCCCGCTGTTGCTCGGGGTAACAGGCGCGGCACGGGCAGACCTACCGCCGAGCGCACTGCTCAACGAGCTCAAGGCACGTCTACTGGCGCCGCCGGACTGCATCCCGGTCTGTGCCCAAAGCCCACGCCTGCATCTGGAAGTGGCGCCGGACACGTTGCGGGCACACCTACAAGTGGACAGTCTGGGGCAGGTCGCGGTACCGCTACCGGGCCACTCCGACCACTGGCTCCCGCAGCTCGTGTTAGTCGACGGCAGGCCGGCCGAGGGTCTGCGCCGAGACGATGCCGGTCGCATCTGGGTCCCCCTCAGCGAAGGGCATCACCAGCTGCTGCTCGAAGGGCCACTGCAACGCCGCGATACCGTCCAGCTGGCACTGCCGCTGGCCCCGCACCAGGTCACGGCCAGTCTGCAAGGATGGATCTTGGAGGGGCTGCACGAAGACGGCCGCGCCGACGGTCCTCTGCAGCTCTCCCGTCAGCGCGAGAAGACCGAGCCGCCCGATGGAACGAGCTTGCAGCCTGCGGTCCTGCCGCCTTTTGTGCAGGTCGAGCGGACTCTGCAGCTCGGGATCGAGTGGCGGGCGCAAACCCGCGTAACCCGCCTATCACCGAGCGAGGCTGCCGTGCTTCTGGAAATACCCCTGCTGCCAGGAGAGTCCGTCACCAGCGCTGATGTCCGGGTGGAGCGGGGCAAGGTGCAGGTGAACCTACCGCCAGCTCAGCGGCAATTCGCCTGGCAGTCCCTTCTCGACCAGCGCCCAGATATACTATTGACCGCGCCCGAGACCACCCGCTGGACCGAGGTTTGGCGACTGGACGTCAGCCCCATTTGGCACGTCGAGATCGAAGGTATTCCGGCGGTCCACCACCCATCGCAACCGCGTTGGCTGCCCGAGTGGCGGCCGTGGCCTGGTGAGTCGGTGAGGGTACGCACTAGCCGCCCACACGGTGTAACGGGGCGCACGCTCACTATCGACGAAAGCCGCCTGCGGGTGCAGCCCGGCCGGCGCACAACCGAGGCCGAGCTGAGCCTGGTGCTACGCAGCAGCCAAGGCGGTCAACATCGCCTCAGCTTACCAGAAGGGGCCAGCCTACAATCGGCGAGTATCAATGGCACGCTGCAACCCATCCGCCAGGAAGGCCGCACGGTGATGCTGCCGATCACGCCGGATCGGCAGCAGGTACAAATCATCTGGCGTCAGCGCGAGGGGATGGCCGCGCGCTTCACCACCCCGGCGGTCGACCTGGGCACGGCGAGCGTCAACGCTGCGCTAGAACTGAGTATCCCCGAGGGACGCTGGGTGCTGTTGACGGGCGGCCCGACGATGGGGCCAGCGGTGCTCATCTGGGGCGTGCTCCTGATCATCGTGCTGGCGGCGCTCGGTCTGGGTCGCACCCACCTGACGCCACTGAGAACTCGGCACTGGATCCTGCTCGGGCTAGGCCTCAGTCAGATCCCGGTGTGGGGCGCGCTGGTGGTGGTGGCCTGGCTATTCGCCCTCGGCGCCCGACGCAACCTGCCGGATGCGATCCACAAGAGCCTGTTCAACGGTATCCAGGTGGGGCTCGCGGTGCTAACGCTGGTCGCCCTCGGGCTGCTGTTCCACGCCGTGGAGCAAGGGCTATTGGGAACACCGGCAATGCAGATTGCCGGCAACGGCTCCAATGCGCAGGCGCTGCGCTGGTATCAGGACCGCGGGGGCACCGCCCTGGCGCAAGCCTGGGTAATCTCGGCGCCGCTCGCTCTGTACCGGTTGCTGATGCTCGCCTGGGCACTGTGGTTGGCCTTCGCCGTCATCGGCTGGCTACGCTGGGGCTGGACTTGCTATGCCGACGGTGGCTATTGGCGATCGCTGCACCTGCTTCGGAGCGGCAAGCAAAAGGGCGAGGTGGCCGCGATAGGTTCGCCGTGACGGGACCAGCAGTTTCACCCAGAGGTGGAAGAGCCGTTTGGGGAGACCGGCGAAAGACAGGCCATCGATGCGCAGTTGCGGGTTTGCGGAGTAGCCCGCTCTGTTCAGCCGGTCGTGCGCCCACCCACTGCGATTTGCGTAGACCGGTTGGCCTTGTCGAAAAGCTTCCTCTGCAGCGTCCTGACCGTTTCCGGAGTGACTCCCGACCTGGCTGCCGTCTCCGGATCCTCCACACTTCGGTTGGAGGCACATCGTAGGCCACAAACTTAGCGTACATCTTGACTGCCAATTCTATA
>CAZUZO010000091.1:0-14308 GCA_964624765.1 uncultured Thiotrichales bacterium | reverse complement strand
CGAGATCGACCAGACAGGTCACAACTTTAGCCGGCCGAAGGCAGCGAAGGTATCATTTAGCGCCCGTATTACACCCCTCGCTCTGTGTCATAGACGGGCAGGACACCTTGCATGTCGCGCAGCCAAGGATAAGCTCGATCCTTCTCCGAAAGCAGCGGCTCGCTTTGCGGCCAATCGATCCCAAGCGTGGGATCGTCCCAACGAACTCCGTACTCATCTCCCGGGGAATAGAAATCCGTGCACTTGTAGATCACGTCGGCGACTTCACTGAGAACGCAGAAACCGTGCGCAAAGCCAGGCGGCACATAGAGCTGGCGTTTGTTTTCCTCGGACAGCAAGACGCCGGCCCAGCGGCCAAAGCGCGGCGATCCCCGACGAATGTCTACGGCAACATCCCAGATTTCGCCGCGAACCACCCGTACCAGCTTGCCCTGGGGACGCTGGAGCTGATAGTGAAGCCCCCGCAGCACCCCTCGGGTCGAATGAGAATGGTTGTCTTGCACGAACCGCGCTGAGATACCGAGGCTGGCGAATTCTCTCTCGTGATAGGATTCAAGGAAGAAACCGCGAGCGTCCCCATAGACGTCCACGGCCACCATCATGACTTCTGGAAGATCGGTGGGAATAAGGTGCATAGGCTTACCTCCTTGTCCTGCGTGTCGGCGCCTAGACTGGCTAGCATCATGAGTTCGAGAACGGTCCTGACGCGACCAAGACCCTGGCACCCGAATCTAGTCTCGAAAGTAACTCCTAGGAAAGCTCTCGGTGATCAGGATGAACGGCCGGCCGTGGGAGAACACCCGATAGGTTCTGGAGATAAGCTCGGTGCCTGGCGGCACACCCAAAGCCCCTTGCACCTCCGGGGCTTGCTGTGAATAGCAACTGAGGATCTCTTTGAAAGTCTCCAATTTTGCTTGGATCATCAGCTTACCCAGCGGTTCTTGAGTGTAAATTAGAGCATCCCTAAAGTCTGAGTCCAACCGATCGAGAACCAAGACAGAGGTCGCGTGCAGGTAGTTTGTCATGCTTCGCGCGCCCCGCAGAAGCACTTCTCGATGCAACACTTCGGTCTGTCTGGCAACCTCCAGATGCGGCATTGGCTCGCGCACCCTCAGGTTGTCCTGGCTGAGCTTGACGATCTCAATGGGCTCCCAAAGGTAAGCCTCCAGGATGTCGGTTAAAGTCCCATCCGTGGTCAGCAGTATGCGCTGATAGGATGAAAGCTTCTCAAGCTCTATCCCGCCCCGGGCGAGGGATGCTTGCAGGTCCGAACGAAGCATAATGTGCAAGATGCTCCCGCGATAGCTCGTGCTCCCGGCTGGACCACCGAACTAGGATTGGCAAATGAGAATAGGATATGAGAATAGGATAAGATCTGGACTGTCGATACACCAGCGCAATGTGGTGAAAGGCATGGTCACTTTATTCCAACCGCACCGTCGGTCGCCATTCCCGCACGCGGGGAACTCGAGATGGGTCAAGGTATTGATTTTGCCACTCTGGCCATCCATGGCGGCCAGATTCCGGCTTCCTAGCCAGTAGAACGCATCTGCCCTGGGTGAACAGGCTCGAAAACTGGACGCCCTGGCATCTCCTACGGCAGCGGACAGTACGTTTGCCGGATATCTAAGGTCGCGGCACAAATCAAGGCAACAGAGACAATTCAGATGGACGAAGCCTCGGAAAAAGCCCACAAGGCAAAAACCACCGTTCCCGAGCTAACCCCCGCTGGGAGCGCTCAAACGGCCGAACTGTCGAAACCGGTTCGCCACCTCGATCCCACTGTCAAACGGCGATCTCAGACTAAAGCGCCGGTACAGTTCGATCTGGATGCCCCCGAACTCTACCTCAACCGGGAGCTGACTTGGTTAAGCTTCAATCAGCGCGTACTCCACGAGGCCGAGGATCCCCGTACCCCGTTACTCGAACGGGTTAAATTCCTAGCGATCGTCAGCAACAATCTCGATGAGTTTTTTATGAAGCGCATCGGCGGTCTCAAGCAGCAAGTGGCCGCTGGCGTGCAACAGCCCACCATCGACGGGCGGACACCGGCACAACAGATCGTCGAGTGCCACAGCGGCATCCGTCGCATGCAGACGGCGCAGGAATCCGTTTACCGGGATTTGCTCGGACTTCTCGAGCAAAATGCTATTCGCATCGTGCGCTACACGGATCTGGATCCGAAACAACGAGGTCGACTCAGAGAGCACTATTTGCATAACATCTTCCCGGTCGTGACGCCGTTGGCGATGGATCCGGCCCACCCCTTCCCTTTCATCTCCAATCTCGCGCTCAATTTGCTGGTTACCTTGCGCTACCCTGGCGGAACCACACTGCATATGGCTCGGGTCAAGGTCCCCGTCAGCAAGGACGTAGCGCCACGGATGCTGGCGGTGGACAACAGCCACACGTTTGTGACGCTCGACGACGTCATCGCCAACAATTTGGATCTCTTATTTCCGGGGATGGAAATTGAATCCTGCGATCTGTTTCGGGTCACGAGAAACGCCAATGTAGAGACCGACGAGGAAGAGGCGGATGACCTGCTGGAGATGATCGAGAGCGAGCTGCGTGAACGCCACTTCGCCCCGATCGTGCGCCTCGAGATCATGACCGGCATGAATCCGACCCACCGCGGCATGCTCGCGGCAGAGCTCGGCCTCGACGAAGAGGTGGACGTCTTCGAGGTTCAGGGCATGATAGCCATGCGTGATCTGTTCGAGATCGCGGCTCTGGATATCCCGGATCTACATGATCCTCCTCACCATCCCATCGATCACCCCCATCTCTCCGACGACCGACGCAACATCTTCCACATACTCCGCGAGCACGGTGCCCTGTTGCTGCAGCACCCTTACGAGTCGTTCCGAACCTCGGTGCAACGTTTCCTGTGGACCGCCAGCAAAGATCCCAAAGTGCTCGCCATCAAGATGACCTTGTATCGAACATCGCCCGGCGGCAGTGTTATCACGTCGCTGGTAGAGGCCGCACGAAATGGCAAGCAAGTGGTCGTATTGGTGGAGCTCAAAGCGCGCTTCGATGAGGCGGCCAACATCCGCTGGGCGAGGCGTCTGGAACAGGCCGGGATCCACGTCACCTACGGTGTCGTCGGGCTCAAGACACACTGCAAAACGATCCTGGTGGTGCGAAAGGATTACAACGGCCTGCGCCGCTATGTGCATATCGGCACCGGCAACTACCACGCCGGCACGGCTCGCCTTTACTGTGATTTGGGCATGTTGACGACGCAACAAGCCCTGGGGGAAGACTTGACCGAACTCTTCAACTATCTGACGGGATATTCGCCACCGTTACGCTACCGCAAGATCCTGGCGGCCCCCAAGACACTCAAGAAGACACTACTGGAAAAGATCGATCGTGAGATCGCTCACCAGGCGGCAAGCGCCGACGGGCACATTCAATTTAAGACCAATGCCCTCGAGGATGCCGACATTACCAAGGCTCTCTATCGGGCGTCCCAGGCTGGCGTCAAGATCGATCTCATCGTGCGCGATACGTGTCGGTTGCGGCCAGGGATCCCGGATCTTAGCGAAACCATCCGTATCGTCAGCATCGTCGGGCGTTTCTTGGAGCACGCACGGATCTATTACTTTCGCAACGCGGGCGCCGAAGAATACTACATCGGCTCGGCAGACCTCATGAAACGCAACCTCGAAGGTCGCGTTGAGGTGCTCGCCCCGGTCGAAGATCCAGAACTACGCCAAGACCTACGCTTGGTCCTCGACGCACAACTCACTGATCGGCGAAGCGGCTGGGACATGCAATCCGACGGCACCTACGTGCAGCGCCAACCGGTCGACGGCAGCGATAAACGAGGTTGCCAGGAAGTGCTCATCGGTGTTGCCGAAACTCGCTTGGCGGCAGCGGGGAAGGACAAGCAGAGCAGAGTCCGGAAAAAGCTTGTCAACCGGTTCCACAAGCGATTAAAGACCCTCGACCAGAACTAGGCGCGGCAAAGAGGGGCGCCGGTCATCGTTTCGTCAGAACGCTCTTCGGGTCGCAGGGGAGGCGCCAAAGCCTTGAGGCACTTTTGCAAACCACCGCACTTGCGTCGTCTCCGCGCAGCTTACTCTGCCGGCGCTTGATACCTTCTATGCGCCGCGCAGGGTAATCAATGCACGCAAGACGTCATGCCGACTGATCTGACCGATCAGTCGATTATCTTCCATCACCGGATAGCGGCGGTACTCATCCTGCATAAACATCTCGGCCACCTCCAAGATGCTCGTTTCCGCCTCCACGGTCTTGACGTTGCGGCTCATAAGCTCCGATACCCTCCCCCCCCACTCGCCATGGTAGCTGGCATCCAGAGCCACCCTCAGGCAGTCCTTCTGTGAAAGGACCCCCACGAGGTTTCCCGTCTCATCGACCACCGGCGCGCCGGAAATCTGACGGTCTACTAACATCTGAATCGCATGCAGGACATCCATTGTCGGGGTGAAGGTGACAAGGTTAGCTGACATGTAGTCCTTCGCTAGAACGGATCTAAGCATGCTCGCTCTCCCCCTCCTCAGCGACACTGTGTGTGCGCTTGTTTTCCCGTTTACAGGCACCGGCACAGGCTAGGCAACTGCCCTTCAGTCCCTTCACCCCGTTGAGTCCGCCGCAGGTCCCGCGGAGGCTCGGCCGGCCATAGAGCACACCAATAGCCATGCCGGTAAAAACCAACAACATCACGATAAAGCTTACAAGGATGGTCATCATGTCGCTACCCTACTGGCGCATCAGCCATTTCTGAAAAGCAGAGGTACTGCGTTCACTGAAGCCCTCACCATTATCGACCAGGAAATAGGCCGCCAGGTTCTCCCGCTGCGCAAGCTGAAATCCGGCCTCTGCACCCATCACCAACAGCGCCGTCGCCATGGCATCGGCATGCATGGCCGAGGCGCTGATGACCGTCACGGAAGCTAAGTCGTGGGTAACCGGCCTCCTAGTGCGCGGATCGATGGCATGGGAAAAACGCTGATCGCCCACTTCAAAGAAGTTGCGATAATCCCCTGAGGTCGCCACTGCTCCGTCGCGGATAAGGATGATCTCTTGCACCCGGCGCTCCGCCGGTGTCGGTTGCTCGATCCCGATACGCCAAGGCGTCTGGGGCCCTTTTTCTCCCTTGGCCCGCAGCTCTCCACCGATTTCTACTAGGTAGCTTTGGATACCGACGCCTTCGAGATACGCCGCCACTTGGTCAACGCCATACCCCTTGGCGATGGCTGACAAATCCACATAGAGGTCCGGATCGTCCTTGCGAAGGGCCGGTGGCGAATCGCGAACATGCAGGCGCTGATAACCCACTTTCGTTGCCGCCGCTTGGATCTGATCCTCGGTGGGTATCTCGCCGCTTGCCGGGCCAGGGCCAAACCCCCACAGGTCGACCAGCGGCCCAACCGTCACGTCAAACGCACCGCCACTCAGATGGCTCACCCGAAGTGCCTCGTCCACTACGGTGAGCAAGTCGGTCGATACCTTAACCCAATCGGTAGAACGGCTCTGATTGAAGCGCGACAGCTCTGAATCATCGTCATAGGTCGACATGCGATCGTTGACCTGCCTCAAGATGGCGTCAACGTCCGCTTGGAGCCGATCGGTCGCGAGCTCGTGGGGCAGCCGGACGGCCTTGACAGAGTAGGAGGTGCCCATGGTGGTACCGCTCAAGGAAACGCCCGTAGGGTCTTCTATCCCCCCCCCACTGCAAGCCCCCAGAAGGAGTAGCGCAACAACAAGGGCTGATGGCGAAACGGACGCGCGATAGAAAGACGATCTAGGACTATAGAACAATCGCTACCTCAAAACCCTTAGAAGCTGTTTTAAAACTTACTGCGCTTGCCATCGCTGCGTTGCCCGGCGGCTCAGAATCCTCCTGTACTCCCCTGTACACTCCGGTGGCTGGCCGCTGTGCGCCTTGCGACTCCGGCGCTCGTGACATTTTTAAAATAGCTTCTAACCGCCGAAATCGTCGAGCATGATGTTTTCCCGCTCAACCCCGAGATCTTCTAACATCCGAATGACGGCTGCATTCATCATCGGCGGCCCGCAAAGATAATACTCGCAATCCTCGGGGGCCGGATGTTTTGCTAGATGACTATCATGGAGCACCTGATGAATAAAGCCTCTGGGTCCGGTCCAATTGTCTTCGGGCAACGGATCTGAAAGCGCCACGAACCACTTGAAGTTCTGGTGCTGTGACTGCAGCCGATCGAAGTCTTCCACATAAAACATTTCCCGCTTGCTGCGGGCACCGTACCAAAAAGTCATCTTCCGAGCAGCATGCAGGCGTTGCAATTGATCAAAAATATGCGAGCGCATCGGTGCCATACCGGCGCCGCCGCCGACAAACACCATTTCATGGTTCGTCTCCCGCGCGAAAAACTCCCCGAAAGGCCCTGATACGGTTACTCTGTCGCCGGGCTTAAGGCTGAATATGTATGAAGACATGATACCGGGTGGCGCAGAATCCGGGGCCCCCGGCGGCGGCGTGGCGATGCGCACATTCAGCATCACCACTCCCTTTTCTTCTGGGTAATTCGCCATGGAGTAGGCTCGAGAAACCGCCTTCGTCACCTTTGACTCGTAGCGCCAGAGGTCATAGCGATCCCAATCGTCCCGAAAGCGCGCGTCGATGTCGAAATCATTATATTTCACCTCGTGGGGAGGGCAGTCGATCTGGATATAGCCTCCCGCACGGAACTTCATCTCTTCACCTACAGGGAGTTCCAGCACCAACTCTTTGATAAAGGTCGCGACGTTCTTATTGGAGCGTACCGCGCATTCCCACTTCTTAACGCCAAAGACTTCAACCGGGACCTGTATCCGCATGTCCTGCTTGACCGTCACCTGGCAAGAAAGCCGCTCTCCTTCAGCCGCCTCGCGTTTGGTGATGATGGAGGTCTCGGTCGGCAGGATTGCGCCGCCTCCCTCAAAAATCTTCACCCGACACTGCCCACAGGTCCCGCCTCCGCCACAGGCCGAGGCGACGAACAGCTGCGAATCGGCCAGAGTATTGAGTAATTTGCCCCCGACCGGTACCTGGATAGTCTTGTCGTCGTTGATGATCAGATTCACGCTGCCGGTGGCCACCAATCTTGACCGGGCCGCCACGATGAGGAACACCAAGGCCAAGACAATAGCCGTGAACATACCTACGCCAATACCGACTTCTAGCATTTAGAGACCTTGTATATGAGGAACGGCAATGCGCTTAGAAGCTGTCTTGAAAACTGCTGCGCTTGCCTGAGAGCTTGTGAAAAGACCTACTACACAACCCGATAGCGGCGTTGGGCGGTGCTCGCTCCTCGCCTATCTACTTGATATGTCTCGTCGCTGCGCGCCCTGCCCTGCCGGCGCTCGTGACATTTTTACCGTGAGAATCCCGATATTCATTGTCGGGGGTGGCCAAATCCCTCGGCCATGACGGTTTAAAACAGCTTCTTACCGCTTCATCACAATTCAACACCCGAGAAGGCCATGAAGCCGAGCGCCATCAAGCCGGTCATGATAAACGCGATTCCAAGCCCCTGAAGCCCATCGGGCACATCACTGTAGCGCAGTCGTTCTCGAATGCCAGCCAGCGCCGCGATAGCAAGCGCCCATCCAAAGCCGCTACCCAGGCCATAGACCACGCTCTCAACAAAGTGATAGTCGCGCTCTACCATGAATAGGGAGCCAGCCAATATCACACAATTCACGGTAATGAGGGGTAGGAAGATGCCCAGCGCATTGTAAAGCGCGGGGAAAAACCGATCGAGAACCATTTCCAAAATCTGCACCATGGCCGCGATAATGCCAATGTAGCTGAGGAATCCGAGAAAACTTAGATCGAGTTGTGGAAGACCCGCCCAAGCCCAGGCCCCTTCCTTCAACACATACACATAAACCAGGTTGTTGATAGGTACCGTCAAGGTCTGCACTACGATGACGGCGATACCCAACCCGATCGCGGTCTCGATCTTCTTGGAAACGGCCAAGAAGGAGCACATCCCGAGAAAAAACGCCAGCGCCATATTCTCGATGAATACAGATTTGACGAAGAGGCTGACGTAGTGCTCCATTCACACAACCTCGGTGCGGTGCACCTGATGGATTTGGTACTCGGGTTTTTCCACTTGTTGTGTCTTCCAAACCCGCAACATCCAAATTAAAAGCCCGATGATGATAAACGCGCTTGGCGCCAGCAGCATGAGGCCATTCGGCACGTACCAGCCTCCGGCACTCGCGAGCGGAAGGATTTGATAGCCAAGCAAGGAGCCCGAACCGAACAGCTCCCGCACAGCACCTACCCCGATCAGGATCAAGCTGTATCCCAACCCATTCCCAAGACCGTCGAGGAAGCTGATCCACACAGGATTTTTCATCGCAAAGGCCTCTGCGCGGCCCAGCACGATACAATTGGTGATAATCAGGCCAACAAACACCGAGAGCTGTTTGCTCAAATCATAAGCGAACGCCTTCAAGAACTGATCAACGACGATGACCAAGGAGGCAATAATGGTCATCTGCACGATGATGCGCACATTGCTTGGGACATGCAGCCGGATCAGGCTAATAGCCGCATTCGATAACGAGATCACAACAATGACCGCCGCGCACATCACCAATGCGGTATCGAGCTTGGTGGTGACCGCCAGCGCTGAGCAAATGCCAAGAATCTGCAGAGCAATCGGATTGTTGTCGACGAGCGGTTCGACAAGTACTTCTCTCGCTTCACTGGCCACCGCTAACCTCCTTCAACCGCCAACGCCGGTCAACCCCTCTTCGCGAACACGCGAGAGATATTGACCATAACCATGGGATCCCAACCAGTAGCGCATCAGGTTCGTTACCCCGCGTGACGTTAAAGTGGCTCCGGCAATACCATCCACTTTGTGCTCCGCACTGGGAGTCGACGGATCGACCGTACCTTTCATAACCTGAATCTGTGGCCGATCGTTCTCGTCATATACTTGTTTGCCATGCCACTTCGCATTCCATTCCGGACTGGCGACCTCGGCCCCTAGACCGGCCGTCTCGCCCTGTTGATAGAAAGTAATACCCGCCACCGTATTGGCATCGCCCTGCAGCGCAACGAACCCATACATGGTCGACCACAAGCCTTTACCGTGCACCGGCACAATGATGTACTGCAGGGCACCGTCTTCAGCGCGAACGAGGTAAACGAGGCCAAACTTAGCTCGCCGGCGAATTCTGGCAATATCTTCCTCGGCCGGGATTCGTGAACTGGCTTTAGGATCCTTCGCAGCGGCCCGCATGTCATACGTGTTGGCGTCGATGGCATCGATGTACCCCCCGCTCTCCAAGTCGATCACTCTCGGCTCCACCGCTTGAAAAAGCTGTTCGACATCCACCCCTTCCTCCAGCATGCCCGCGGCTGCCAAGATGTTCTTCTTCATGTCCAGCGCTTTATTCCGCTCCTGCAGCGGTTTCAGAAAGACCGCAGCGCTGGACACCAGTACCGAACACACCAGGCACAGCAAAACCGCCACGATCAGCATCTTCTGCGGCGTTTCGTTGGGCATGGCTCGAAAGCGCGCGAACCACCCTATAGAGCTTGCTTGCATAGACGACATAATGAATCAGGGAACAGTGGTCCGTTGTAATCTTCGACGGACGTTGGCCTGAACGACAAAATGGTCGATGAGGGGCGCAAACATATTGGCAAACAAAATAGCCAACATCATGCCCTCTGGAAAGCCGGGATTCACCACTCGTATCAGGACGACCATGACGCCGATGAGGATGCCGAAGATGAGCCGACCGGTATTGGTCATCGCCGCACTGACAGGGTCGGTCGCCATGTAAACCAGGCCGAAGGCATAGCCGCCCAATACCAGATGCCAATACCATGGCAAAGAAAACATAGGATTGGTCGGGCTGCCGATGAAGTTAAACAGTTCGGCGGTGGCGATCATACCCACCAGTACCCCGAGCATGATGCGCCATGAGGCGATACGGGTGTAGAGCAAAAAAACAGCGCCGAGAAGAGCGGCCAACGTAGAGGTTTCCCCAAACGAGCCTTGGATGGTTCCGACAAAGGCATCCATCCATGTGATCCCGGCGTCGCGAATCGCCTCTTCGCCTCCTACCGCCCCGAGGCTCAAAGCCGTGGCGCCGCTGTAGCCGTCCACGGGAACCCACACGGTATCGCCCGATTGCGTGGCAGGATAGGCGAAATACAGAAATGCTCGACCGGTCAGCGCCGGGTTCAAGAAATTCTTGCCGGTACCGCCGAACACTTCCTTGCCGATTACCACGCCGAAGCTGATACCGAGCGCCACTTGCCACAGCGGCGTGGTAGCCGGTAACGTCAACGTGTAAAGCATCGCGGTGACCAGGAAACCTTCGTTCACCTCGTGGTTGCGCACCGCAGCAAACAGCATTTCCCAGCCCAGCCCCACCACCATGGTGACCACGTAGATGGGCAGGAAATAGAGAAACCCATGCCAGACGTTCGCCCAAAGGCTCTCGGGATCGTAACCGATGCCAAACGCATCGGTCAGGGTGCCTCGCCAACCGTCGGCGGAGATCAGATCGAGGCCGGCCATGGCCTGATTGGCTTGCAACCCTACGTTGTACATGCCCCATAAGGCACAAGGCATCGCCGCCAGGACCACGTACACCATCAACCGTTTCAAGTCGATGCCATCACGTACATGGGGGGCACGGGCGGTGACGTCTGAGGGTGTAAAGAAGAAGGTATCGAAGGCTTCGTAGACGGCATTGAACCGCTCCAGCCGCCCACCCTTGGCGAACAGGGGCTCGATGCGATCAAAGAAACGACGCAGCGCCTTCTTCATCAGCCTTCCTTCTCGATCTGCGTGAGCGCTCGCCGCAGCACGGTGCCATACTCGTATTTACCGGGGCACACATAGGTGCAAAGGGCAAGGTCTTCCTCGTCGAGTTCAAGGCACCCCAGGCCCTGCGCCTTGTCGTTGTCACCCACCATCAAAGACCGAAGCAACGGGGTCGGCAAGATATCCAGAGGCATGACCATCGAATAGGACCCTATCGGCACCATCGCTCGCGGGCTGCCTTGTTGGGATGTGGTCAATGGGAAGGCCCGGCGGCCGCGAAAGAAGCTCGACACGAACACATTCAGTGCCGAGAAGCGATTCGGTCCGGGCTGGATCCAGCCCAAGAAATGCCGCTCCCGCTCCTCGGGGATGACCGAAACCTGGGTGTGATAACGTCCCAGATAACGCCCCCAGCCCGCAGCCCGGTGTCCAGAAAGCACCGATCCGGAGATGACACGCACCTCCCCCCGATGCAGCTCCCCTCGCACCAGCTCTTCGGTATTAGCCCCCAGCCGAGTCCGCAGCAAGCGCGGCCGGAGGACAGCAGGCCCCCCCAGTGCGATGACCCGCTCGAGCCACAGCCGACCGCTGGTAAAGAGCTTCCCGATAGCGATGACATCCTGGTAGTTCAGATGCCAAGCCACCTTGCTCGCCGATACCGGATCGAGAAAGTGAATGTGGGTCCCGGGGAGGCCCACCGGATGTGGCCCATAAAATTCCGCCACCTCCACCGAAGGCACATCGCTGGTCGGGATGTCGGCGTTGGGATACTTGCAGACATACACCTTGCCCGAGGTCAGTTTGGCAATCACCGTCAAGCCATGGAGAAAATCAGGCCCGTAGGCATTGATCACCACGTCGGCCCGAGCCGCCAAAGGATTACTGTCCATGGCGGTCACAAAGATCGAGTGCGGTTCGGTCTCCGGAGTGGGCACCTTGCTGAAGGGGCGTGTTCGAAACGCCGTCCAAAGCCCTGAGACGAGGAGATTTTCCCACACTTGCTCGGCATTAAGGCTCGCCAGCTCATGGGGTGGATAGACGTTGAAGTGTTCCTCCAAACTCCCCTCAAGCCGGATCACGACCGACTGCAGAACGCGCTTGGCGCCACGGTGAATGCGGCTCACGATGCCGCTTCCCGGCGCGGTGTAACGGATGCGGGTATCCCGTTTATCGGCAAAAAGCGGCTGGCCGATCTTGACCCGATCCCCCTCGGCCACCAACATCGTCGGTTTCAGACCGACATAATCGTGGCCGAGCAGGCCGACCGAGGTGACAGGCGGCGCGCCGTAGATCGCCTGCTCCGGAGCACCGAGAATGGGAAGATCGAGGCCTTTCTTCGTTTTTATCAGCATTTCGGCCTTTCTGGGCAGATACGTGGAGTCGTCTTAATCTCGCCCCTGCACGCGCCTCCGATTGGGCAGGCCGGTAAGCTAGCCCCTTTTTAGGGCAGATGCAAGCCCACCTGCGCTATTCCGGGTTCCATTTGAATAACAACCCTCCGAGAGCCAGAAACAGCAGACTCATCCCACCCAAAGCGAACAGCTCAACCCTGACGTCCTGAAAACCGGCTCCGTCGAGCATGACCGCACGGGCCGCCTCCAGCAATTGCGTCAGAGGCAGTAGCTGCGCCAACTGCTGCAAGAGTGGATGGGTGCCCTCGAGGGAAAACCAGACTTCGGAGAACAGCATCATCGGCCACGCGACCACATTGAGCAACCCATTGGCCAGCTCCTCGCTGGAAAGTCGAGCCGCCACCAGCAGCCCGAGTGTAATCATGGACAATGCACCGAGCAAGGTGACTAACAGCAGCGCTGTGTAGCTGCCTTCCATGCGAAAACTCAATAGCCAGTCGGCCCCAACGTAGACGGCGACCGTGACCGCCAAAATCAGCAACAGACGCGAGGCCACCTGGGCACTCAAGAACTCGACCGCGCGCAGGGGCGTCACATACAGCCGCTTGAGAAACCCGTTCTTACGGTAGCGCACGACCACATAGCCGATGCCATAAAGACAACTGAACATCATATTCATGCCGAGGATGCCCGGCACCAGCCAATCGATGTAGCGAATGGCGGCTCCCGCAACGTTGCGCTTGTGGAGTTCTAGACCGCCCGCGCCGTCTAGCACTCGCTCCAGGAAATACCCTTTCGGCGATTCCGGGTTCACCCAGTACTGGGGCGCCTCGCGGAAATCCAACAGCATGTCGATGCGATGTTGAGCAACGCCTCGCAGCGCACGCGCCTGATCCGTCACCGGGAAAAACTCAACATACCGTGTGCCCATAAAGGGATGAATGCTGGCATCAAACGGCGGCGATAGCCCGACTACCGCCACCTTATACTGCGCCCGCTCGGGGCCGCTGAAGACGATCGCCAGACCCATCACCAGCAGCACAGGAAAGGCGATGTTCCAACCGAACGACGAACGGTCCCGAACAAACTCGAGATTGCGTGCCCAGAGAATCGCCAGAAAGCGGCGCATCACCCCCGCAGCTCCCGGCCGGTGAGCTCCAAGAAGAGATCCTCAAGGGTGCGCGGCCGGATGCGTAGCCGCCTGCAAGAAACGCCGGATTCGATCAGTCGTCTAAGGGCACCGTCGACATCCGGGGTGGAAATCTCCACTGAGTCCCCCGCGTCGAGAACCGTGTACGGAAAGCCTTCTCGCGCAACCGTGAAATCTTCGCGCGGCATCTGCAAAATCACGTCCTCAAAATGGGCCTTCAGCAGCCCCTCCGGGGAACCCTCGGCAATGATCTTACCGTGATCCATGATGGCAACCGTGTCGCACAGGACATACGCCTCTTCCATGTAGTGCGTCGTCAGCAGAATCGTTGTGCGCCGCGCTTTGATGTCGCCGATCAGGGCCCAGAAATGGCGTCTCGCCTGCGGATCCAAGCCGGTGGTGGGTTCATCCAAGAACACGATGCATGGGTCATTGATCAGGGCCATCGCCAACAGCAGTCGCTGGCGTTGGCCACCGGATAGATGACGCGTATCGCGGTCCAAGACATTGGCAAGGGCACAAGCGCTGATCACCTCCTCAAGCGAGGCGCCGCGGGGATAAAGTTGGCGAAACAGGCGCAAAGTCTCATTCACCGTCAAGTAATCTTGCAGCGCCGTACTTTGAAACTGAATTCCCGCCTCCTCGCGAAAACGCCGCCCAAGGGGCTCGCCGCGGTACAATACCTCGCCGGCTGTGGGAGATGTAATCCCCTCGATGATCTCGACGGTGGTCGTCTTACCGGCACCGTTTGGTCCCAAAAGGCCAAAACAGGCGCCCTCGGCGATGGTTAAGCTAACCCCGTCAACGGCCCGCGTGCCGGGATAGCTCTTGACCAAGTTGCGCACCTGCAGCAAAGCGGTCTCATGGCGCTCCTCAACGCTGGCGCTATCATCTGGCGCTCGATGTCGCAGCTCGGCCATCTAGAACCCCCCGCTCCTTCGTCATCATCTCAGAGGTTGTGAAAAAACCTGCTACGCAACCCGATAGCGGCGTTGGGCGGT
>CAZUZO010000090.1:0-14554 GCA_964624765.1 uncultured Thiotrichales bacterium | reverse complement strand
CGAGGAGCGAGCACCGCCCAACGCCGCTATCGGGTTGTGTAGCAGGTTTTTTCACCTCACAGTTGTTTACGTTTCAAGTGTTATTTAGAGTGTCATAACGGAATGCTCGATGTATCTTGTGGACGGCGGTCTCTTGGTAAGCGTCCTGTTGAGTTGGTAAGCCGCTGTTACTGTTACCTTGCTGCTACAGCGGTCGCCTTGCTGGTGTTGGTCGCGAGTCCCAGTGGAGGGGCGGCACCTGCCGTTGCCAGTTCTACGGTGACCAAGCTCGATGGCATCGTGGCTGTGGTCAACGACGATGTCGTGGTTGGGAGCGAGCTGGAAAATCGCTTACGAACCATCCGTGCACGGCTGCGCGAAGCGCGTACCCCGGTCCCAGCAACCGGCGTGCTCAAACGTCAAGTGCTCGAAAATTTGATCCTGGACCGGCTGCAGGTGCAGCTCGCTGATCGGCTCGGGGTGCGGGTCGATGATGAGAGCCTCAATCAGGTTCTCAGGGAAATGGCCGAACGCAATGGACTTCGGCTGGCGCAGTTTCGCGATGCGCTGGAACAGGATGGCTATGACTTTGCGACCTTTCGCGAGGAAATCCGCCAGCAGATGCTCATCGCGGAGGTACAGCAGCGCCAGGTGGAAACACGTATCCGCGTGACCGACCGCGAGATCGAGAATTATTTGGCCACGCAAGGCAAGCGGGGGAGCGCCGAGGATGCGTACCACCTCTCTCACATTTTGATCGCCTTGCCCGAAGCAGCCTCCGCTGAAGAGATTGCTGCGGCCGAGCAGCGGGCAAAGGAAATCCTGCTTTCCGTCCAACAGGGAGGGAGCTTTGCGGGTGCCGCAGTCGCTCACTCCGCCGGGCAGCAGGCTTTGCAGGGCGGCGATCTTGGCTGGCGGCGCGAACCAGAGTTGCCAACGGTCTTTGCGAACATTGTGCCGCAGATGACGATCGGCGAGGTTAGGGGGCCCATTCAAAGCCCAAGCGGCTTTCACCTCATCCAGCTGGTGGACAAGCGCGGTGAAGCGCGGCATATCGTGCAGCAGAGCCGTGCTCGCCATATACTCATTCGCGCCGAGGGCGGCATCGACGATGCCGAGACGGAAGCGCGCTTGATGCAACTTCGGGAGCGTATCGAGGCAGGTGACGCGTTTGCCAGTCTTGCCCGCGCCCATTCCGAAGATCCGGTTTCTGCTGCCAAAGGAGGAGCGCTGGGGTGGGTTAGCCCCGAAGACATGGTCCCGGCATTTCGGCAGGTCATGGAGAGCCTAGAACCTGGCGAGATCAGCCTGCCTTTTCGCACTCAGTTCGGTTGGCACATCCTGCAGGTCATGGAGCGGCGTGCCCACGACGACACCGAGGAGCTGCGGCGCCTGAACGCAAGAGAGCAGATTCGAGAGCGTAAGGCCGAGGAGGAACTGCAGAGCTGGGTGCGGCAACTGCGAGATGAGGCCTACGTCGAATTGCGTCTAGAGGACTGATCAAGATCGCCGCAGCGGGGGTACTCGTGGGGCGGTTGACACACCGGCCACGTCCCCGGCTCAGCCAACACTTCCTGCAGGATCGAGGTGTCATCGCACGTATCGTGCAGGCTGTCGACCCGAGACCCGGCGAAGTGATCGTAGAAATCGGACCGGGGCTGGGCGCAATCACCGCGCCCTTGGTGCAACGGGCCGAGCAGCTGCATGTCGTGGAGATCGACAGTGAACTGGTGGCAGTGCTGCAGCAACGATTTGCCGGCGAAACACGCTTGCATGTTCATCTTGGCGATGCGCTCAGTTATGACATCACGTCCTTGATCAGCGGTACCGAGCGCCTGCGAGTGGTCGGCAATTTGCCGTACCATATCTCTACCCCTTTGCTGTTTCACCTGTTTACCCAGTCAGCGGTGATCCAAGACATGCACCTCATGCTTCAGCGGGAGCTGGCGCGACGTGTGGTGGCGCCGCCGGGTAGCCGCACATACGGCCGCCTGAGCGTCATGACCCAGTTGCGTTGCCAGGTGGAAAAGCTGTTCGATATCAGACCGGGTGCATTTCACCCCGTCCCCAAGGTGTCCTCGACGCTGTTGCGGCTGATTCCGCGATGCCAATTACCGGCGCCGATCAAAGATCTCGCGGCTTTCGAGCAGTTGGTCGCCAGGGTGTTCTCCCAGCGTCGCAAGACGCTGCGCAACAGCCTCAAGCCGTGGTTGAGCGACGAGCAGATCCGCGCCGCCCAGGTGGATCCCGCCCTAAGGCCAGAAATGCTCACCCTACTACAGTTCGCGGCTCTGGCTAACCAGCTTAGGCCCGAATCCCTGAGAAGCTCTTTTAAAAATGTCGCGAGCGCCGGCAGAGCAAGGCGCACAGTGGCGACAAAATCGTCTGGAACGATTTTGAACAGCTGAAAGCGGGCCCCGAAGGGGCGAGCCCCAAGGATGGGGCGAGTAACAACCGCAGTGTACAAGGGAGTACATGAGGATTCTGAGCCGCCGCGCAACGCGCTCAAGCAAGCGCAGCAGTTTTTAGGCCATGGTCATCGTATCGTCAGGGGTGTTCTTCGGAGCGTCCCTCCGGCGCTCAAGCCTTCGGCAGCCGAACCCCTGGCACGCAAGGGTGTGTGCGGCAGGGATGCCGGACCCAAGCCGACAGGGACGTCTTCACGGCGTCCCTTGCGGCCTGGGGTCGGCTGCCCCAAGGGCAAAGGCCATCAAACGGCCGAAATGATGACAACGCCAGTTTTTAAAACAGCTTCTGAGAAGCTGATGGCGCTACCCAAGATCCCAACGTAACGTTACTGGCACCCTACCGATGCCATATCCGATGCCAATGGCCTATACGCCCAAACCGGACCTGCTAGCTGGCCGGGTCATTCTCATTACCGGGGCTGGGGAGGGTCTCGGGAAAGCGGCCGCTCTCGCCTGTGCCGCCCATGGGGCAACCCTTGTCCTGCTCGGCCGTACGGTGCCCAAGCTCGAGGCACTGTATGACACGATCGTTGTCGCAGGGCAATCCGAACCGGCCATTTATCCGATGGATCTGCTGGGAGCCGATGCCAGGCATCATGAAGAGCTTGCTGAGCGTGTGGCGGGCGAATTTGGGCATCTCGATGGGCTGCTACACAGTGCGGCGCAGCTCGGAACGCTCGCCCCCATCGACTACTATGATCCACGGCGATGGCTAGAGACCCTGCAGGTGAACCTGAATGCGCCATTTTTCCTCACCCGTGCCTGCCTGCCGCTCATGAAAAAGTCCCCGGACGCGTCCATCTTGTTCACTTCCGATGCCGTTGGCCGAAAGGGACACGCCTACTGGGGCGCCTACAGCGTCTCCAAGTTTGGTATCGAAGGCCTGACCCAAATCTTAGCGGAAGAGCTAGAGGGGTTTCCCGCAATGCGTGTGAATAGCCTAGACCCTGGTCCGGCTCGAACGCATCTGCGCGCGACAGCCTACCCTGGAGAAAATCCGCAAACGCTGCCGCACCCGGAAACTCTCATGGCCACCTACCTTTTCCTGCTCGGCCCTGACAGCCGCGGCGTCAGTGGCCAAGCATTCCAGGCACAGGTGGAAGCGGTCCATGGATAGGGAGCGCACACGTCGTTTCGTCGAACGGCTCTGGAGCGAATCCGTTATACCGACTTTGGTTAACTATATTCGCATTCCGAACAAGTCACCCGCCTTCGACCCCGCTTGGCAAACCAACGGCCACATGGACACAGCTGTGGCTCTGATCGAACAGTGGTGTCGGCAACAAGCCCTTGCTCACATGAGCTTGGAAGTGGTGCGCTTGGAGGGCCGAACCCCTGTTCTCTTGCTGGAGATCCCGGGTGAGGGACGGGACGGCGTGTTGCTCTACGGTCACCTCGACAAGCAGCCGGAGATGAGCGGCTGGAGGAAGGGGCTCGGACCCTGGAGTCCGGTGCTCCAGGGAGACCGGCTCTATGGACGGGGTGCCGGCGACGACGGTTACGCCGTGTTCGCTGCCTTGAGCGCCATTGGTGCATTGCAGGATCAAGCCATACCGTGCCCGCGCTGCACGATCCTCATAGAGAGCTGCGAAGAGAGCGGTAGCTACGATCTGCCCTATTACATGGATCAGCTCTCCCATCGCATGGGGACTCCGAGCCTTGTGATCTGTCTGGATTCCGGCTGTGGAAACTATGATCAGCTCTGGTGTACTACCTCGCTGCGAGGGATGGCAGCCGGCGTGCTGAGCATCGACGTGCTACACGAGGGGGTGCATTCAGGTGACGCCAGTGGCATTGTCCCTTCCCCTTTTTGCGTGCTACGCCAGCTCTTGAGCCGCCTGGAGGACCAGCGGGATGGCATGATTCTACCACCCGAGCTACACGTCGCTATCCCAGCGGAACGCGTCGATCAGGCGCGCCGTGCCGCGACGGTGCTCGCCGACGGGGTTTTTCAGAAGTATCCCTTCTTGCCTGGGGTCCGCCCTGTCGACGGCGCTCCAGAGGAGCTGGTCCTCAACCGAACCTGGCGCCCGGCGCTGACCATCACGGGTCTGGCCGGACTTCCGCCACTGGCCGATGCCGGCAATGTCACCGTACCTCGCATTGCCGCAAAGCTATCGCTGCGCCTGGCGCCTAAGTGCGATGCCGAACAGGCAACCCATTATCTCCAGCAGCTGCTGGAGAACCTTCCTCCCTACGGTGTCCAGGTTCGTTTCGTACCAGACCCCTCGGCCGATGGATGGGACGCTCCCCCGTTGGCGCCCTGGCTGGCATCTGCAACAGAGCGGGCCTCCCGCGCCTTTTTCGGCAAGGAAGCCGTATACATGGGAGAAGGTGGGACGATTCCCTTCATGGCGATGCTCGGCAAGCGCTTTCCCGCGTCTCAGTTTCTCGTTACCGGCGTGCTTGGGCCCGAATCCAACGCCCACGGTCCGAACGAGTTTCTCCACCTCCCTACGGCCAAGAACCTCACTTGCTGCGTGGCTGAGATCCTGGCAGCTTATGGCGGCTCCACCACCAGCTAGCCATTCTCGGACGTTCGGTCTCGTTTCGCCAAAATCGCACCCTGGAACTGCAGGATCGCTTGATGCCAGGGGCGCCGTCATTAAATGATGGCCGTTTATCGATACACATCATCCCGCTATCGCTTGTGCACTAGGGTCAAGCCATCGCCGATCGGTACTAGGCTAAGGCCGATCCGATTATCACCATGCAAATACTCATTGAACGAGCGGATGGCAATGGTGTCTTCAGACTGGTCATCGGGATCAACGACGCTCCCACTCCAGAGCGTGTTGTCGATGGCCATGAGCCCACCGATGCGCAGTAGTTTTAAAGTTTCCTCAAAATACTCCTTATACTCCCTCTTGTCCGCATCGATAAAGGCAAAGTCGAAGGTGGCTGCTTGCCCATCGGCGAGCAGAGCCGCCAACGTATCCAACGCCGGTGCCAGATGCAGCTCGATACGGTCTGCCAGCCCCGCTGTCTGCCAATAGCGCTGCGCGACTCGAGTCCACTGCTCGCTCAGATCACAGGCGACCAACCGGCCGTCGGGTGGCAGGGCGCTGGCCAGGCAGATGGAGCTATAGCCGGTGTAAACGCCGATCTCCAGCACCCGCCGAGCGCCCATGAGCTCCACCAGCAGGGCCATGAATTGTCCTTGCTCAGGTGCGATCTGCATCCGAGCCATCGGATCGCTGGCCGTTTCTGCCCGCAGCTGTCGCAACAGATCCGACTCGCGTAGAGAAACCGTCAACAGGTAACGGTAAAGCCGATCGGACAAGCTCAGTGTCCTGTTTGACATGCTCTTCCCCTAGGACCGTTAGGACTTCTCCAATAGGTTACGCCACTCGCGTTGTGCGCGGGCCGCCGGCTACGGTTTCTTCGCAACCGCTATGTCCGTATGATGACAGCCTATTGCCGCCATTGTCTTTGCGCTAAGTCTCCATTTGCCCGCTGCATCAGGCCCCAGACATTAACAGAGGACGCTCTCATGATGGAACAGAAAAAAGTTGTGCTGGCTTATTCCGGAGGATTGGACACCTCTGTGATCTTGAAGTGGCTACAAGAACAACGCGGTTGCGAAGTGGTGACCTTTACCGCCGATATCGGTCAAGGCGAGGAACTGGAGCCGGCCCGGCGCAAAGCCGAAGCCCTCGGCGTGCGCGCGATGTACGTGGAAGATCTTACAGAAACCTTCGCTCGTGATTACATTTTCCCGATGTTTCGGGCCAACACCCTGTATGAGGGCGAATACTTGCTCGGTACGGCTATCGCCCGCCCGCTCATTGCCAAGAGACTGGTAGAGATTGCCCACGAGGTGGGGGCGAGCACCATCGCACATGGCGCAACTGGAAAAGGCAACGACCAGGTCCGTTTCGAGCTCGGTGCCTATGCCCTCGATCCGTCGATTCAAGTGATCGCGCCCTGGCGAGAATGGGATCTCACCTCGCGCGAGAAGTTGCTGGCCTACGCCGAGAGCCACGCAATTCCGGTAGAGTACAAGCGTGGCAGCGCTTCCCCCTATTCGATGGACGGCAATCTATTACACATTTCCTACGAGGGTGGTTTACTGGAGGATCCATGGGTCGAGCCCGATGAAGCGATATGGCGCTGGACGCTGAGCCCTGAGCAGGCCCCGGACCAGCCACGCTACCTAGAGCTCGACTATCGGCACGGCGATGTGGTCGCCATCGACGGCGCAGCCGCAACACCCGCGCAAGTCATGGCAACGTTAAACCGCTTGGGTGCTGAGAACGGCATTGGCAGGCTTGACCTGGTGGAGAACCGTTATGTGGGCATGAAATCCCGGGGCTGCTATGAGACACCAGGGGGTACCATTTTGCTCAAAGGACACCGCGCCATCGAGTCGATCACCCTGGACCGAGAGGTCGCGCACCTGAAGGACGAACTCATGCCTCGCTACGCCAGCCTGATTTATAACGGCTACTGGTGGAGTCCCGAGCGTGCCGTGCTGCAAAGCCTGATCGACGCCTCGCAGTCGTTTGTCAATGGCCGCGTTCGGCTCAAGCTGTATAAGGGCAATGTTACGGTCGTGGGCCGCACCTCCGACACCGATAATCTTTTCGACGCCAATATCGCGACCTTTGAGGAGGATCGGGGGGCGTTTAACCAGGCCGATGCGGGCGGCTTCATCCGGCTGAATGCCTTGCGGTTTCGGCTGGCGGGGAAGCGCTCTGGGGCAAAGCCTTCGACTCCCAGGGGACCGCAAGCCGAAGGCTAACCGACAGCCAAGCGGATCAGCCTGAGAGGTTGTGAAAGAAATCTGCTGTGCTAGCCGATCGCGGCGTTGGGCGGTGCTCGGTCCTCGCCTATCTATGTCTCGTCGCTGCGCTCCGTCCGCCTTGCTCACGGGCCGCTCGCGACGGTTATTTCACGACCTCTGAGCCGAGGTCGTGCCGGCGACCCATGAGGCTTCGTCCTGGCTGATCTCAAACCGGCCGCCGGTGCAGCAAGAACCACTCATAGAGCATCGGTTGGCTATAAGCCGCCTCCCACGTTTGCACGTGATCGAGGCTACGGTAGCGTGTATAGGTCACGTTAGCTTGGCAGTGCACCAGCGCCTCGAACATCCTATCAGACTCCTCGGCTGCCACCACCTGGTCGGCGGCACTGTGGAAGATCCAAACCGGGAGATCCTCGAGCCGCGCCGCCAGAGTCGCATCACCGCCGCCGCAGATAGGTGCAATTGCAGCGAAGCGCTGCGGCTGAGCGCACGCTAGCCGCCACACCCCATGACCTCCCATACTGATGCCGGTGAGGTATACTCGAGCCGGATCGACTCTCCAGGCAGCGCACACCTCGTCGACAACGGTCGCGAGCATGACCTCCGACCATTGCTCGCCTCGCGGGCACTGGGGGGAGGCAATGATGAAGGGATCCAAGTATAGAGGTCGAAAGGCGCCGAAGGCGAGCTTAGCGGGGCCATGCCGCCTCACCAGCGCGAGATCGTCTCCCCGCTCCTCGCTGCCATGGAGAAAAAGCAACAAGGGATAGCGCTCGGCACCGTGTTCGTAACCCCCTGGCAACGCCACCTCGACGGCATAGGTACCGGTCTTTGACTTCTCGAGTCGCTGGGTATTGCCCATCTTAGGCCTCTTTAGAGATCCTTTTCAGCATAGGATTTCATTGCGCGCTCGGCGAGCAACGCGATAGCGGCGTAGATGATGAGAAACAAAAAGAACTCGGCCAGCGGTCGCATGCTGAGCATGTACAGGAACTGCAGCCCGACATAGGCGCCAATGGCAGCCAACAGACCGGGCACGAGGCGGATGATTCGGTTCACTTGTCTTTTCGCTCCGGTCGCATATGGGGAAATAGCAACACATCTCTTATGGAAGGCTGATCGGTGAACAGCATGACCAGCCGATCGACACCGATCCCTTCCCCCGCGGTTGGCGGCAGCCCGTACTCTAAGGCACGAATGTAGTCTGCGTCGTAGTGCATGGCTTCCTGATCACCGGCGGCTTTGGCCGCCGCTTGTGCCCGAAAACGCGCAGCCTGCTCTTGGGGGTCGTTGAGCTCGGAAAAACCGTTGGCGATCTCGCGCCCACCGATGAACAATTCGAACCGATCGGTCACGGACGGATCGGCTTCGTTTTGCCGCGCCAGCGGCGAGACCTCCGTCGGATAGGCGGTGATGAAGGTCGGCCCGTTGAGCTTCGGCTCCACTGTTTTCTCGAACAGCTCCACCTGTAGCTTACCGAGCCCGAAGTTATCCCGCACGGGTATATCGTGCTCCCTCGCGATCCTGCGGAAGCTGTCTAGGTGCTCCAACTCTGCGACGGTAATCGCCGGATTGAACTGCCGAATGGCTGCCTTTACCGTGAGCCTGGGAAAGCGCGCCGCAAAGTCCACCTCTTGACCTTGGTAGGAAAGAGCCGTGGTGCCAAGCAGTGCCAGGGCCATGCTCCGCAGTAGCTCCTCAGTCAGATCCATGAGATCCTGGTAATCCGCGTAAGCCTGATAGAACTCCAGCATGGTGAATTCGGGGTTATGCTGGGTGGAGAGACCCTCGTTTCGGAAGTTACGGTTGATCTCGAACACCTTTTCCAAACCCCCGATCACGAGGCGCTTTAAATACAGCTCCGGCGCGATGCGTAAATACATGTCCATCGCCAATGCATTATGGTGGGTGACGAACGGTCGGGCTGCAGCCCCCCCCGGTAGCGCCTGCATCATCGGTGTCTCCACCTCCAGGAAGCCCCGATCGCTAAAAAACCTCCGCAGATAATCGATGCTGGCAGACCGAAACCGGAACACCTGGCGAGCATCCTCGTTCACCATGAGATCCAAGTAGCGCTGGCGATAACGGGTCTCTTGGTCCGTGAGACCGTGGAACTTTTCGGGTAACGGACGTAGCGCCTTGGTCAGCAACCTAAGCCGGTCGACGCGGATGGAAAGTTCTCCGGTCTTGGTCTTAAACAGCACTCCCTTGGCGCCGATGATGTCGCCGAGATCCCAGCGCTTGAATGCTTCGTAGTGTTGCTCAGTCACATCGTCGCGGCGCACATAGAGTTGGATGCGACCACTCATATCCTGCAGATGCGCGAAGCTTGCTTTCCCCATCAAGCGCCGTGTCATCAATCGTCCCGCCACGCAAACCGCAACGGGTTTGGCCTCCAGCGCCTCGCCCAAACGGTCAACGTAGTGACGGTGTAACTCGCCGGCGAGGCTGTCTCGGCGAAAATCGTTGGGATAGGCACTACCTTGCCGTCGCAAATCCGCCAGTTTCGCCTGGCGCTGCGCAATCTGATCGTGTTCGCTTGGTTCTACCATGAACGACATACTCCCGTATCCAGCGGGACATTGTAAACCATGTCAGTCGGGACTCTAGATTTCTATCGGCGCCTGCAGATGGGTTCTGCTCAGAGCGCCGCTCACCACTGCCCTGAGGGCAGCCGACTCGGGGCCGCAAGGGAGTCGGCTGCCGAAGGCTTGGGGACCCACGGTGTTCTCTAGAGCAACTCTGATGAAACGACAACCATGGTCCATTGACGAACCAGAGTGTCGTGCATCTTGGCGCCCGCTTCTATAACAGGTATCATCAAAAATTTTATAAGACCAGAGCATGCTACTCAGGCAGGTCGCTAAGGCATCTTCGTTGTTCCTTGCGTATTTTGCTTCGTGCGCTTGCCGGCCCTCGTGGGTGCACCAGGTTCTCGGAGGCCAATTTAGCAATGTGACAGGCGTTGTCCAGGCCAGGCACCTCGTGGCGACAAAGGGGCGCACAACCCCTTCCAACAGCGTTGGGGCTTCGCATGAACGAACCCCAGAGATAGGACCATTAGCCGCCGAAGGAGTACATGGCAGGGTTTGGGGCCGTTCCGCCAGGTCGTCGTGGCGAGCGCAGCGATTGTGTAAACACCTTCTCAGTACAGTTGTCGGTGGAACGACCCTGTTTCTGATCGCTTCGCCTGCCGCAGGAACCACATGCACCTTTCCTCCCGATCTGCAGCGACTTGAATACGACATTCATTGGATGGGCGAGCGGATAGGGGAATTGCTGATCACCGTCGAGCGCTCGGACGACTCGATGACGGTGCATAACCGAATCGATGTCGACGCGCGGATTTTTTCCCATAGTCTGTTTCGCTTCAGTCATGTTTCGCAAGAGCGATGGCATCAGGGATCGCTGCTGGGTTTCCAGGGGATGACGGTGGATAACGGGGAACGCCGGGCAGTGCAGGTGCAACCGCAAGCGACAACCTTCTATGTCGATGGGAAAGGCGGACCCTATGAAGTACCGAAAACTACGCCCTTGCTTTCAGCATGGTGCCGCGGGAGTTTTGCCGGCCCCTTTGTCATTGAGCCAACTAAGGGACGAATTCGATCGGTCACGCTCGAGATGCTGGCCGATCGTAGTTCGGGGGTTAGCCGTCAGCAACCCTCGACATCCCGGTATCGTGTCGGTGGCGATTTGCGCGCTGACATCTGGTATGACCCTCGGGGGATCGTCACCTTCGCGCGGTTTCCCGTGAAAGGGGGAACGATAGGAACCTTGGAGTTGCGAGCACCTTGATGCGAGCCGCCGCCGATGACGCCGTTGGATCGATATCGAACCGAGTTGCAAAGCGGGGCATTGCGTTACGACCCGGTGCAGGAGTGGGTGGTTGAAGCTTTGCAGCGCCTGTATACCGAACTGTCGGTGCAGACCGAACTGCGGGATCGATGGATATCGGCGCTGCGGTACCGGTTTGGTGGCTATCAACGGCTGCCGGTCAGGGGATTGTACCTATGGGGCGGCGTAGGCCGAGGCAAGACCCATCTGGTGAATGCTTTTCATGAGTGCCTGCCGTTCACGGAGAAGCAGCGAGTGCATTTCCACCGCTTCATGCAGCAGATGCACGGGGAGCTCAAGACCCTTCGGCACACCGCAGACCCCTTAAGAGTGGTGGCGGAGCGTCTGGCGGGACGCGCTCGGATTATCTGCCTCGACGAGTTCCATGTTTCCGATGTCGCGGATGCCATGTTGCTTGGGCGCTTGCTAGCGGCGTTATTCGAGCGCGGTGTGACTTTGGTGGCAACCTCGAACATCGCTCCCGAAGACCTATACCAGGGAGGCCTGCAGCGCGAGCGATTCCTGCCAGCCATCGAATTGTTAAAGACGCACACGCAAGTGCTGCATCTCGACAGCGCGGAGGACTATCGGCTGCGTGCCCTGGAAAAAGCCGAGATTTACCATTGGCCTCTCGATGGGGCATCGGACAAGAGTCTGCTGGATAGCTTCAACCGCTTGGGTCCCGAGAGTGTTGTGGTCGGGGGTACACTGGAAATCGAAGGACGCGCCATCAGAACCGTACGCAGCGCCGAAGGTATCGCCTGGTTTGATTTCAAGGAATTGTGTGAGGGCCCGAGGAGTGTCGCGGATTATATTGAGATTGGGTGTGCCTATCACACAGTACTGCTTGCTAATATTCCGCTGATGGGCGATGCAGACAATGACAAGGCAGCACGCTTTATTCAGCTAGTCGATGTATTCTACGATCGCAACGTTAATTTAATCGCCAGCGCTGCGGCCCCACCCAGTGAGCTTTACTATCCAGAGGGAAGACTCGTGTTTGCCTTTGAGCGAACAGTCAGCCGTCTTGAGGAGATGCAATCACGGGAGTACCTAGCGCGTAGGCACATACCCTAGGCTGCGTCATCGGGTGGACAGACACCGGCTATCGTCTCTTGCTGGCGAAGTCCTAAGAGGCTGCGGAAAAACCCGTGGGGAAGGCCCCAGGGCGAGACGGACGGCACGTAGCCCACGCCGATGGGAACCTTAAAGCAGACTCACCGAGTACCACAAACGGGTGCTGCTCATGCATGGATAGGGGACATCGCCTCATAACAGAATAAAGGGCAGGGGGAACACATGCCGGACTACCAAACCGAAGACATTCGAAATATCGCACTCGTTGGCCACGCCGGGTCGGGTAAAACGACCCTTATCGAGGCTTTGTTATTCGAGGCCGGGGCGATCCCCGTCAAGGGCGAGATTGGGAGGGGAAGCACCGTCTGCGACTTCGATCCTCTAGAGAAGGAATTTCAGCATTCTTTGAGAGCCTCCATCGTGAGCGCCCTGTTTCGTGGCAAGCACATTAACTTAATCGATACACCGGGCTATCCAGACTTCTTATGCCATGCCCTGAGGGCATTGCCTGCCGTGGAAACGGCGGCGGTGGTTATCGATGCCCGGGCCGGCATCGAGATGAGTACCCGGCGTATCATGGAAGCGGCTGCTGCGCGGCGCCAATGTCGACTCATCATCGTTAACAAGATCGATGCGGAGGATGCCGATGTTTCGGAGCTGGTTGGGCGCATCGTAGAAACTTTTGGCCGGGAGTGTTTGCCTCTTAACCTGCCGGCACAGGGCGGGCAGTCTGTCGTCGACTGCTTTTTCCAACCTTCTTCGGCTGCCACCGATTTCTCGTCCGCCGAAGCGGCGCACACGGCCATCGTGGAGCAGGTGGTGGAAATCGATGAGGCGCTCATGGATCTGTATCTTGAACAGGGCGAAGAAATGAGCCCGGCACAACTCCATGATCCCTTTGAGAAAGCGTTGCGCGAGGGGCACCTTATACCTGTCTGTTTCGTCTCCGCCCAGACCGGAGCGGGGGTACCGCAGTTATTGGAGGTGATGGCGCGCTTGATGCCCAATCCCAAGGAGGGCAATCCGCCGCTGTTCCATAGCCACCAAGGTGGGCAGGCACAAGCGGTTGAGCTCGTCCCGGAATCCGATGGGCATATCCTTGCCCATGCCTTTAATGTGTTCATCGATCCCTTCGTGGGTCGGTTGGCGGCCTTTCGCGTGCATCAGGGCGTCGTGACCAAGGACAGCCAGCTATTCATTAACGATGGCCGTAAACCCTTCAAGGTAGGTCACTTGCTTCGTCTGCAAGGCAAGGATCACGTGGAGATCGATGCCGGTATTCCCGGCGATCTGTGTGCGGTGACCAAGGTAGACGATATCCAAATCGATTCGGTACTGCACGATTCCCATGATGAAGACCACATTGCCTTGCAGCCCATTGCCTTGCCTGAACCGATGTTTGGATTGGCGATACGGGCCAAGACCCGAGGTGACGAGCAAAAGCTGTCCGATGCCTTGCAGAAGCTAACCGCCGAGGATCCGTGCTTTCGGGTTGAGCACAATGCTGCCACCAACGAGACGGTGGTGCGCGGGCTGGGCGAACTCCATATGCGCATCATGTTGGAGAAAATGAGGTCGCGCTACAACGTCGAAGTCGAAACGCAGCCGCCCAAGATTGCCTACCGCGAGACCATCACCATGAACGCTGAGGGTCATCACCGGCACAAGAAGCAAACCGGTGGCGCCGGCCAGTTCGGTGAGGTATTTCTGCGAGTGGAACCCTTGGAACGAGGCTCAGGCTTTGAGTTCGTTGACAATGTCGTCGGCGGTGTCATCCCCGGTCAGTTTATACCCGCCGTGGAGAAAGGGGTGCGGCAGATTCTGGGGTCGGGAGCGATCGCGGGTTATCCGCTGGTAGACGTCAAGGTCATCGTCTACGATGGTAAACATCACCCCGTTGACTCAAAGGAAGTGGCCTTCGTGGCAGCCGGCAAGAAGGCGTTTCTCGATGCGGTGTCCAAGGCGAGACCCATGGTGCTGGAGCCCATCGTGGACATCCAGATCACGGTGCCGCAAGCCAATATGGGCGACATCGCGAGCGATCTCTCCGGTAAGCGCGGCCGAATCAGCGGCACGGAATCGCTGCCTGGAGGGATGGTGGTGGTTTCTGGACAGGCTCCCCTCAGTGAACTGGAAAACTATGCCTCGCAGCTCAAAGCGGTGACCGGTGGGGCTGGGTCTTACACCATCGCGTTTAGCCACTACGATCCAGTACCTGCGCAAACCCAGCAACGGCTCATGGCGGAATTTAAGCCTTCGCCGGAGGAAGAGTAGAATCGTGGACGACTGGCTAAGAAGCTGTTTTAAAAACTACTGCGCTTGCCTGAGCTGCGTTGCGCGGCGTCTCGCAATCCTCATGTACTCCCTTGTACACTCCGGTTGTTACTCGCCCCATTCGGGGCCAGCTTGCAGCTGTTCAAAATCGTTCCCGACGATTTTGTCGCCACCG
>CAZUZO010000089.1:0-14770 GCA_964624765.1 uncultured Thiotrichales bacterium | reverse complement strand
TACTGATCAGAACGCTTTTGCGCTCATAGCGTTCGGCCAGGAAGGTGAAGAGCACTTCCATGTCGGGGAGCAGGGCGGTTCCGCCGGCAAGGCCCAGCCCGCAAAGTCGGTTTTGTACTCGAAGAGCGCCGCGGCGCCGAGGTAGAGGACGGTGGCGAAGGCAACTTGGGTGCGTGGGTGCCAGCGATCAATCGGCTTTACCCCGATGGTTGTCCCACGTCCCGCCAGTCCTCGAGTACAAGTCCGGCCACGCGGGCAAACTCGCGCGTGTTCGAGGTCACCAAACTGAGCCCACGGGCCAAGGCGCACCCGGCAATGAGCGCGTCATAGGCACCCATCGGCCGTCCTTGCGCTTTAAGAGTGGCCCTCAGGGCCGCCGTGGCCCGAGCATCGTCCGCGGTATAGGGCAGAACGTGCACGGCGCTGAAGAAGGCCTCCATCACCGGCCGCAACCGCCGCTCCAAGGCGGCGTTGAGCCGCAATCCGTACTCCACTTCCATCAACGTCACGCTCGTGATGGCAAGCGCCTCGGGTGGGGTGGCTTTGATGCGTGCGAGCACCGGCGCACGGCCGCGGGCAAAGTCGCTGAGCACGCAGGTATCAAGTAGGTAGCGCATCAAAGGGTTCCGCGGGCGGCAACAGCTCCGCGCGGGATCCCTCAAACGGGATGGCTTCGGGCAGCCCGGAAAACTGCAAGACCTCATCTGACCACCGGGAGTGCTCCTGGCGCTTGAGCCACTCCTCGATGGCTTCCCGAATGAGCGCGTTGCGGCTTCGCCCCGTCGCTTGGACCAAGGCGTTGAGGCGGTGCACCAGATCATCGCTGAGGTGTAAGCTGAAGTTCATGGGACATAATAATAACATGTTAGGTTATGTTATTTTAATGCATACCTGCCTTGTAGCGAAGGGCGGCGCTCAATTCGGCGTTTGGGCAGCATCGGCGGGAAAATATACGGTAGCGTATCGTACGAATAATCTCATCCACAATCGGCTAACGGCCGGAGCTCGTAACAGCTCCATCAGTCCGGGCGAGAGGGGTGTCAACAGCGGAAACCGATGTTAAGCGAGCGGCATGACGAAGAGATTTGAGCTGCCGCCCATCCCCGAATCGCAGCGAACCCCGCTGGTGCGGGCACTGCTGGATTGTATCGAGGCGTTGATGCAAGAGGTGCCGCGTCAAGAGGAACTGAACGGGCAGCTGAAAGACGAGATTGCAGTGCTCAAAGGGCAAAAGAAGCGCCCACGATTCAAGCCGAGCTAGCTCGATGAAAAAGCCGGTGAGGACGACCGAAAGGGCGATGACTCAAAACCGGCCAAGCGCCCGGGTCGGAGAAGCGTGCCAAGACCACCGCGCGGCCTCTTCATGAAGAGCGCCCGATCAGCGCCGGCCCGCGAAGCGACCTGGGGCGGCGCAGTGGGGACACGTTTGCCAGCTTGAAGAAAACCTGCCGAAAACTCGGGGTGTCGTTCTGGACCTTCCTCGTCGACCGCGTATCCGGTACCCACACCTTCCCCGGCTGCCTGCGCTCATTCAGGCTCGTGCCGCCTCACCGCAACGGCCGTTTTATTAAGGTGTTACTGTCGTGGTTCCTAACCGATTGATTTCCATGGCTGCGGCTTTAACCCGCGCTTTAGCCGCGCAGGTGGCAGCCGTGGTACAAACCGCCGCCTTCAGGTGGCGGTTCAATCCGCCGCAAAACGCTTCAGGCAGGGGTTTATCCGTCGCCAGCTCAACCTACCGGCTTTAGCCGGTAAGTCATTGACTGGTGGGCGATGCTGGGTTCGAACCAGCGACCCCTGCCGTGTGAAGACAGTGCTCTCCCACTGAGCTAATCGCCCCGGTTGCAGAGCCCTATTGTAAACGTCTATTCTCCCTCGTCAATCTCGGTGCCGCCAGGCCAGTCAATGTGAGCCCGTTCAGCAACCTAACGCCATTGATTTAAGGTAGCTATCCATGACCGTGCGTACTCGTTTTGCTCCAAGTCCAACCGGTTTATTACACATCGGGGGCGCTAGGACTGCGTTGTTCTCTTGGTTGCATGCGCGCCACCATGGCGGTGAGTTCGTGCTCCGTATCGAGGATACGGATAGGGAGCGCTCAACGGCCGAATCGGTGGCCGCGATCCTCGAGGGTATGGCATGGCTTGGCCTTGAATACGATGAGGGGCCTATTTTCCAGACCCGGCGCTTCGACCGCTACCATGAAGTGCTCAGTCGACTCTTGAGCGAGGGAAAGGCCTATCGCTGTTACTGTTCTAAAGAGCGCTTAAATGCGCTGCGGGCGGAACAGATGAGCCGGGGCGATAAGCCGCGATACGATGGTCATTGCCGTGACATCCGCTATCCGCCCTCCGCCACCATACCGTCCGTGATCCGCTTCCGCAACCCTGACCAGGGTTGGGTAGGCGTACCAGACCTGATACGCGGAACCGTCGAGTTTCGCAACGACGAGCTCGACGATCTCGTTCTAGCCCGTGCCGATGGCACGCCGACATATAATTTGACGGTGGTGGTAGACGATCTCGACATGGCGATTACCCACGTGATTCGCGGCGATGACCACCTCAATAATACGCCTCGCCAGATCAACATTTGTCATGCCCTCGGGGGTAGTCCTCCCCACTATGCGCATGTCCCGATGATCATGGGTGCGGATGGTCAGCGGTTGTCTAAGCGGCACGGCGCGGTGAGCGTGATGCAGTATCGGCAGGATGGTTATCTGCCCGAGGCGCTGCTCAACTATCTCGTTAGGTTGGGTTGGTCGCACGGCGATCAGGAGGTGTTCTCCCTGGACGAGATGGTCGATCTCTTTGATATCCGGGACGTCAATCGTGCGGCCGCGACCTTCGATCCCGATAAGCTGCTATGGCTGAGTCACCACTATATCAAGAACGCCGATCCCGCCCACGTGGCCAGGCATCTCAGCTGGCAGATGGGGCGGATCAACATCGACCCGGTGGGCGGCGCAGGATTAATAGAGGTCGTTATGGTGCAGCGGGAGCGGTCGAAAACTCTGGCGGAAATGGCCCACAACAGCGTGTTTTTCTACAGGGATTTCGATGATTACGATCCGGTGGCGGCAAAGAAATACCTAAAAACGAGTGTTGTCGGAGCGTTGATGCGGGTGCGGGAGGATCTGCAGGCACTACCTGTCTGGGCGGCTAGCAGTATACACGAGCTGATCGTAGACAACGCCGAGACAGAGGGTTTGAAATTGGGGCAGCTTGCCCAGCCGTTGCGGGTCGCGGTGTGTGGTCGTGCCGCATCTCCACCCATTGACATCACGCTTGAGCTAGCGGGTCGGGAGCGAGTGCTTGCCCGCATCGATCGAGCCATTGAGTATGCGCGCCGCCAACAGACACACCCTTGACAGACATCAAGGCTTGTCGTAGAGTGTCCGACCTTGTGACCGGGGGCCATAGCTCAGCTGGGAGAGCGCTACAATGGCATTGTAGAGGTCGGCGGTTCGATCCCGCCTGGCTCCACCATTCCGTTAAGCTTTGTATCTCCTGATTTCCTCCCGTTCAAAGCACGTCCCCATCGTCTAGACGGCCTAGGACACCGCCCTTTCAAGGCGGCAACACGGGTTCGAATCCCGTTGGGGACGCCACCCTCCTCAAGCCGTGCTGACGGTGCGTGTTCACCTTACTCTCGGGTTCTATAGTGCCGCTAATTGAGATCAGGTCGGCCGCCGAATTCCAACATATTGATTTCCAAAGACTACAAGCAAGATAACTATTAGACATTATCGGAAACGGCCCCATGCAAGGCCATTTGTGCGGCGCGGTCGGTGAGTTTCCGATAAGGTCTATTCTCAATGTCCGGATCAGAATTAGCTGGATTATATATGCTGGTTGCTGCGGTTGGTTGATAACCTCTCAGAGCTTGTGAAAAAACTGTCGCGAGCGGCACGAGAGCCAGGCGGACGGCGCGCAGCGACGAGACATATCAAATAGATAGGCGAGGAGCGAGCACCGCCCAACGCCGCTATCGGGCCTTGTAGCAGGTTTTTTCACAAGCTCTCAGTCCAAGGCGATCCGACCTCGCCTACCGAAGCCGCCATGTCAAGTCAGCTGAATCAGTTCCTCTCGGCTGCGTTCTTCGGCGAAAAGAATTTGCTCGATGGCGTCGTAGAGTTCTTCTTCGTGTTCCCGCAACAGGGGAAGAATAGCCTGGTAGGCAGCCACCGACTGCTTCTCGGTCTTGAGCGCTTCCTCGAGCATTTGTCGGTAGTCGGTGGTGTGTGCTATGGGCGCTTCGGCCCGCTCGGTGACGGCTACACCACCTAGGCTGGCAATGGCCTGACGCACGGTGGTGGCATGAGCCACCGATTCCGCCGCCTCAGCCTCGAAAAACGGCTTTAGATGCAGCCGATGAATGCCGCGCACGTAGGTCGCGTAGTGGGCGTACATCGCCTGGGCGCGTAACTCCCACGCTAGTGCCTGGTTGAGTCTCTGTATCAGCTCTTGGGTTTCTCCCACTGCTATCCCTCCCGTGATCGCTTGGACGTCCTGTCGGCACCTAAGATGCCGAGGTGGTGTTGGTTCGCATCAGTGCATGTTACCTTGAATCCGTTGCGGGTCGTAGTGCGGATTCAGCACATCATGCAGGTTCGCCTCTAATTCTTTGAGTTCGCGCTGTGCCTCGAGCCGTCGACGGGCCAGGCCGCGTCGCCTCATGGGTTCAGTGGGCATGGCTGGCAGATAATCCTCAAGGGGCTCCTGGTCAACTACGGTCGGCTCCAAAAACAGATGTAGTTCCATCATCGCTGCTCCAAATCATGTCGCCTTTATCGTTGCAATTCATTGTTTGGACATAGCATAGACTTAACCCGGTCGGTTGTCAACGTGTTGTTCATGTGATATCTATGTAATATCCATATTGATGACGGATGTTCAGAAAGTGAAACACTTCCGTTTGTGCTCCAAGTAGCTCCGTCGCTACCCATCTGCACGTCCCGTTGCTCACTCAATCAAGGGGTTACCAGATAAGTCGGCCAATGCCTGAAGCGGTCAACAGGTTTTTCCATGCCCTTTCTCAGAACACTTCTCGCCATCGAGCACTGCCTTGCGTTTCCCGCCCTGTTGGTAACGCCGACGCTAACAGCGTGGGCGTGCGTGCGTCCCCACCCGTTCCAGAAATCGCACAGTGGCTTCCCATGTATGCTTTTTAGAAACCTCCTAACTAACTGATTATTCAATTTGTTAGTGGCGTGGCACGGGGTTTGTTATAGAGCCGTGTGTCACGGGAATCAATCGCCAATAAGCATGCTTGCGAGTCGGCGATGACTAATCCTCGAAGACGTTTGGGTTCACCTCTTGTTATCAATGAAATGGAGCACAGTCCATGAAAAAGATCGCTTTGTCATCTGCTATCGCTTTGACTCTCGGATTTTCCGCCGCCTCGTTGGCCAATGAGGTGGATGGTTCTTTGCTGCTTAAGTCGGACCTGGCGAGCGCAGGGCATGGGGGTGCCGCGGCCTCTCAGAATTCTGCCGCCGCTTCTGACAGCTTCAACAGCTACAGCCGCTATGATCTCGACGTGACCAAGACTTACAACCAGAGCACCGACGTCAACTACTGGACCGAGATCACCATCGAGGAAAATTACGTCGTCGCTAGCAGTGACCTGCGCGGCACGGTGTCGGGCAATCGCGTCGGAAGTGCCCCTGGCGCGCTGGCCTTTGACGACATTTCTGTTCGGACGGTTGGCAAAGCGGCCAACAGCATCGACGGCAGCCGTACCACCGGTATCGCTGCTATCTCTCAGACGATCGGCAATAACAACCTGAACCAGCAAAGCGCGGTGGTGCAGGCTAACTTCAATATGTAGAACCTGCGCGTCCCTTGAGCGGTGGGCCTTCGCGGCCCACCGCATGTTTATACCACCGTGAATAGGAGTGAATCTGATGAGTCACCGAAGACCGATAGCGATGCCGGCCTGGGTGCTTCTATCCGGACTTCTCGCTCCCCTGATGCTGATGGCCGACTCACCGTCGGGGCTTACGAAGTCGACCATCGCTGCCACAGGGCTCGTTGCGGACTCCGAGCTGAGCACTCAACGCGGCCGGTACCGACCGGATATCGTTCAGTTGAGCGCCCAAGAACTCGATGCGGTCTTGACGGATAATAGCGCGATGGCCACCATCAATGGACCGAATACCGTGTCCTCCCAGGCGTTTGCCAATAGCCAAGGCCACTTGTCTGTGATCCAAAATTCGGGCAATAACGTCATCATTCAAGACACCACGATCTACAACATCACTTTTATTAACTGACAGGTTGTAACGAGATCCTAGCGAGCGTCCCGAGAAGCTGTTCTAAAAACTACTGCGCTTGTCATAGCTGCGCTGCGCAACGGCTCGCCGTCCTCATGTGCTCCCTTGTACACTCCGGTGGTTACGGGCCCCATCCCTGGGGCTCGCCCCTTCGGGGCCAGCTTAACGCTGTTCAAAATCGTTCCCGACGATTTTGTCACCGTTGCGTGCCTCGCTCTGCCAGCGCTCGTGACATTATTGAAAACAGCTTCTGAAGGCGAGACAGGGGCGGTGCAGCGACGCGAGGTATTCGGCGATAGTCGGACACCGAGCCCCGCCCACAGATGGTATCAAGGGCTCTAGTCGGTTTATTCAGAAGCTTTGCGACCTGCTCGCCAATGGCTGCGCCGTCCGCCATCGGACGCATGACCGCCGTCCTCCAAAACACCATTCTGAGTCAAAGCTCCAATGGATGCCGTTGACTGTATATATATTAATACGATATATTCTCAATATTATTAAGTTTCTTATCTATACAGCTCGATGCGCTCGATACGAAGTCGGAGTCAGTGTCGCGTCCGCATCCTGGTGTGGCGTGTAGGGGGAGGGCAAGCCATCTAGCGACCCGAAGCGGCTCACGGTACCCCCTTTGGGAAGCCGGTAGCGAGGGTGACCGGGAGGACGCCGGCCCAGTGGAATGCTGGGGGAGTAGTGATTTTGAGATGTGGGATAAAATTGGGGGCGAGTCATGATGCAATTCGCTACGAGAAACAGGAACAACAGGCGATGGCGTTACCTTGCCACGTCTTCATTGCTTGCGATACCGTGTTCCGGCTTGGCATTGGAGCTCTTTATGGGGGAGGACGGCGAGACTCGGTTCAAGCTAGGGGGGGTGATGGCTGGGATCTACCAATACCAACTCCTTGACCGTGACGACGGCGGCCGAGACCAAGGAGCGGGAGGATTCGCATTCCAGCCGGAACTCAGTTTTCGACCGACGGCGCAAGACGAGCTGTTCGTGAAGTTCGGCTTTGCAGCGGATAATGGCCTTAACGATAAGACGCCATTGAGTCTCGGTACCTGGGGGGGTGACTTCGAAGACGATGTCCGGGGCATCGGCGGTCGTGACCGCGATTACCTGCTTACGGCCTGGTACAAGCGCAGCTTTGAGTTTTCCGAGAGCCACCAGCTTGCGCTGACCGGTGGTCTCGTCGATGCCACCGATTACCTCGATCAGAATGTTTACTCCAAAGATGAGTACACCCAGTTCATGAATCCAGCACTGGTCAACGGGCCGAACGCATTTTTGCCGTCTTACGATATCGGCGGCGTTGTGGAGTGGCTATCGGGTCCCCTAAGCCTGACGGGCGTGGTCATGAACGTCGGTGAAAATGATGACGGTAACAGTTTTTGGTACTACGGCCTTCAGCTTGGCTACACGCTGGCGACGGGTTTCGGCGAGGGCAATTACCGCGTTATCTTCAGTGGCGCGAACGAGCGATTCCTGAATGCCGACGGTACTGGCAACGAGTCACGCGCCGCGCTGTTATTTTCCTTCGATCAAGCGCTCGGCGACGTCCTCGGTGCGTTTGTTCGATTGGGGTGGCAGGATAACCAAGCAGCGATCGATTACGAGGCGATCTATTCGGGCGGGTTGAATATCAGCGGACGCCTTTGGGGGCGTGCGCAGGACGATATCGGAATTGCCTATGGGTATTTGGAAGGCGGTAATACGGGCATCGAGCGAACCCAGGTATTCGAGGTCTATGCGCGCTTCATGCTAAACGACTACTTCGCACTGACCGCTGACCTACAGTACCAGGACGAGCGGCTCGAGGACGAAGGCGGCCCTAAGGGCGTGATCCCAGGGTTGCGTTTGACGGCAGAGTTCTGAAGCCTACGGTGAAGGGTATGCAAATCGTCATGTCTTCTCGGGCGCGACGAATCAAACTGTATGCTGGGCACTCAGTCTATTTGCAATTGCAAACAAAAACACTTATGATTTGTATTGCAGGGTGTCTGCGCGTCTGGCCGATTTCCTGACCTTTCTCGATGGCTGGCTGATGAGCTTTGGGAGAGTCTGGCCGGTCGGGGGAGTTCGGAAAACACAGGCCGGGCCCCTGCCTCCTTCTGTTACTGCATGGACGCCGAAGGCGTCGTTTAGGGCGCGCGGCCAGTGCGCCCATTTTTTTTTCGGGTTGAAACCACAAGTGCTTGTTGGCCGTGCAGAGATATCCCAGATGGGTCGGGACTCGTCGGCAAAAGATGCTTGCCCCCTTTTCATGGTTCCCCGATGAGCCCAGCGGCAACTCAAAGAGAGGACAACTGTTATGATGACGAGGCGTTTCGCATTGCTCGCTCCGTTCCTGACCGTTTTTTCCCTTAGCGCATGGAGTAGCGAGTCTCAGCGCCCCGACCACTACGAGGGGCTACCGGCGGAAACGTTGGAGATCGCGGTGAGAAACTTCTCAGAATACAACGGCAAGCTTGAGGCCATTATCAGCAAGGGTACTTTGACAGTTGAGGATATGGAGGCCGTTCACCAGCTCACCTACACGCTGGAAAACGCTCTCGGGAAGATCAACGAGGAGCTTTCAGCGCTGGCGGAGACGCTGGAAGACGTGCATGTGGCTTCGGAAAACCAGGATCAGAACAGGGTCAAAGCCCGCGGTCAGGAATACTTGTCCGTTTCGCGCAAGGTTATCGACTGAGAGGTTGTGAAAAAACCGTCGCGAGCGGGCCGAGAGCCAGGCGGACGGAGCGCAGCGACGAGACATATCAGATAGATAGGCGAGGAGCGAGCACCGCCCAACGCCGCTATCGGGTTGCGTAGCAGGTTTTTTCACAACCTCTGAGGCGCGAGGTCGAGCAACGAATGCACCGCCGCAGAGCGGGGAGCGTCACCGCGACAGGACGCCAAGCGGCCCCATGGCGGGGTACGCCTATGGGGCTGCCTGGCGTTAACGCGGAGGGTTGAAGTCCGCAGCCCGATACACAACACATTCCTTTGCTGCGGTGAGGAACGCAGCTTACCCTCGAACAGGTTCCCGTCGGGCTCTACAATGCGGGGGCTTTTTTCCCTAGGTATTCTGCTACCCCTTGGGCCGTGGGTTGCATACCCGCGTCACCCTTGTGCCAGCCGGCGGGGCAGACCTCACCGGAGACCTCCGTGAATTGCAGCGCTTCCACGATGCGCAGCATCTCGTCCGCATCGCGCCCGAGCGAAAGATTGTTGACCACCTGATGCTGCACTACGCCCTCGCGATCGATGAGAAACGAGGCTCGCAGGGCCACCCCATCCGAGTGCTCGACCCCGAACGCGCGGGTGATTTCGTGCTTGACGTCCGCAACGAGGGGGAACCCCACTGGACCGATCCCGCCTTGTGCTGGCGGCGTGTTTCGCCAAGCGTAGTGAGTGAATTGTGAGTCGATGGAGATGCCAACGACCTCTACGCCGAGTTCTCGGAAGCGCTCCCGACGATGGTCGTGGGCGATGATCTCCGAGGGGCAGACAAAGGTGAAATCGAGGGGCCAAAAAAGTAGTACGACGTATGAACCACGTAGCGCTGACAGGCTAAAGTCCTCGCGAATGGTACCGTCTGGCATCACTGCCGGAGCGACAAAGTCTGGGGCCTTTTGGGCAACTAATACACTCATCGAACACACTCCTGTTGTTGTGGTCAACGTTATAGTGGGCAGTATTTCGGCGCGCGGCAGACAGCTTATCGCGCGAGAGGCTTAATCTGCAGAAGGCCCTCCCTGGCACCAAGGCTTCCTTGCTGACTCGATAGGTTGCATGAAATAATTAATAATATTAATGATAACAAATATTATTTGCAATATACCCTTGGTCCAGAGATGCTAGGGTGTGCGCTGGTGACAACACGAAGTGCTCGTGCCTTTTACCACGGAGCCAGTGATGCACAACTCGAGAGAGGCTTGCGATTACTTCGCTACCCTACTGCGGGCCCTAGTGGGGGCCGCGTTCATGCTGTCCATGCTGCTGTTCGGCCTGCCAGGCTTTCTCGGTGTCCGTGAACTGCCCGTCAGCGTGCCGTACGAGGCCAACGAGCCGACAAACGCGGAGGGTGTACGGGGGGGGGCTGTGCGCCGAATAGCTCTCTCCCACCAGGCGACCCATCCGGACTGCTTCAATGCTAACGGCGTGGCTCGCCTGGCCTCCGATCTGGGCCTCGGGAGTTCGCTTTAGAGGCGGCTAAAACCAATGCGCTCGCATACCACGGGGCGTCAACCCTCTGCCAGAGGGCGTGCAAGGGGTTCCACTCCTTGCCACGATTGCATCGTTCCGCGCCAATCTATGCGCTTGAGGCGTGCGATCACCTCATCCCGTCGTTCCAACAATGCATGGCCCGCCATCGGCAGAAAAAGCTCTTCCTCCTTCTCGTGGTGAATATCCATCACTCGGTCTAAGTTTTTGAAAGACGCTATAAAGCTGTCCAAATCTCGGCTCCGAACGGCTCGTGAGAGCGCCGTCAGGTGTTGCCGTATCTGGTCATGCTCTGCCCGTAGATGCTGGGTAGGAGAATCTGGCGTATCCACCAGACCTTCATAGGCTGGAAAAAGAACGATTTCCTCCATGAGGAAATGACCTTTCAGCAGGGCCACTAGATCATGGAGGCGCCCCTCAGCGCCTTGCCAATTTCGATCTGTAGCCAATCTCTCGCACTCGCTGAGGAGATCTTCGTAGCGCCGATGATCGTGCAATAGCCAATTGTTCATATCGCGGACACCTTACCCCAGTCGTCACCACTTCTCGTGGGTACGTGCAGCTTAAACTTGTTTCTCGAGGCCGTGGAGGTGGAGATCGGCAACGCCTGGCTTTCGGGCTACTCGCGACGGTTTTTTCACAACCTCTCAGGGGAATGAATATTACCCTGCCGACTGGCTAGCTCATCTCCCATCTGACAGTTCTACACGTCCTGCACCACTATAATCCACAGTGGCCAAGAGTCAATGCTCCCGCGCCTAGGAAGAAATTGCCCATGGTCAGCGTTGGGTTAGGGTTGCTGGTCGGAGCGCACCATCGGCGCTCAAGCCTTCGGCAGCCGGCCCCTTCCCCTTGGGCGCCTTGGAACCAGGGTGCGTGCGGCAGGCAGGCTGGATGCAAACCGCGGGGGTGGGGATAGGCAAAACAAGTCCAGTCCGAGTCGGTCAACCGCCAACCCAGAACGGCGATTAGGCCGGGAAAAATTCGATCGGCACCTGGGTGGTCACTACCGGAGCCCCTGGCTTGTCACCGAAGTCAATGCTTTTGATGAGGTTTATCAGCTGCCCTTCGAGCGTCGAGGCACGCAGCTCGCTATAGACGATGAAGCAGCGGGTGACTGCGCCCGAGGGGGCAATGGTGAGACTGACCACAACCTTGCCCTGTAACGCCGGATGGCGCTTGAGTTCGCGGTTGTACAGGGCATACATGCGGCTCTTGTTGCGGTCCAAAATTTCTTGGATTTCCTCCTGGCTACGGCTGATTTTACGTTGCCTTTGGGCGCGGGCGTAGCCTGGCGAAGAGCCGCTCGAACCGCTAGCGTTTCCGTTTCCTAGTTGGCGACCGCCGTTGATTCCGCTCCCCAATAGTGAGGACCATCCCAAAGCTTCACTCGAGTTCGATGGCTCAAGGTCGATCCCTCCGCTGCCTTGCGCCAAGGTATTCATCAAGATGTGCCCGCTTAAATCCGTCTCCAGCGCGGCGTGACCGGATCCTTGAACGGGGCTCGCGGGTGCGATTCGGGGGGCCGCTTTTCGCAGATCCTGTAGTGCCTCACTGAAGGCGAGTACCCCTTCTCTCGCGATTGGCTGGCCGGGTGGTGGGGCCGGTGTTTCCTTGGCCACGGGTTGTGAAGGTGTCAGCGTTGCGTTAGCCGTGGCGCGAGGATCCTCTGTCTGGCGCGATGACCTGTGCACCGGTTGCTGAGTGCTAGACGCGCTCGCAGGTGGCGAAGGGCGCTGGTCGATAAGGTATGCGATGCGTGGCGTCAGGTGCGGGTGGGAGAGACCCTCCCTGGAGGGCAAGGAAAACGTCCCTAGAATGGCCCCCAGCACGCAATAGGTGAGCAGCGTCGACACCAGGATGCGACGGAAACGTCGATCTTCTCGTCGAAGACCTGCCCATGGCAGAGCTAGGTTGGGAAGGGGGAATACCATTAACGACTAACTCGCGGGCAGTGGTCGTTGCAGCACCGAAAGCGAAATGTTGCCGTAACCGGCTCCGACACAGGTGACCATGACCTTCTTGAGCAAGCGAAACGGAATCGTCTTGTCGCCCATGATGGTGACTTCCGGTACACCTCCAAGGGGGGAATGCGCCGTCGTCACTGGCTTGTCACGGGCCTGTGCCTCAAGGGCTGTCCGTAGGGACGCGATCTCGCTGGCGGAAGAGCGTAGCACAGCATCGGAGCTGGCCACCCGATGCCCTTGAAGCAGGACATCCCGCGGTGTAATCGTCACCACAATGGTGTCTCTCGGTTGTTGCGTTGCCAACGATTCGGGCAGACGGACTTTATCAGGATCCAGTGACAGCATAGTGTCCGAGTAGTTGGCCAGCAGGAAAAATACCAGGATCGTGAAAACATCCATCATGGCCACCAGATTCAGTAATGGCCGCTGCTTGAGTTTCTCCTGTCGGCGTTCAAAGCGACGGGCGCGTCGTGGAATTTTGGTCATTGCATACCCGGTGACCCGGATCGGCCATGGTCATCGTTTCGTCAAGGTCGCCTCTTAGAACGGCCGACGGTAGCCGAATCCCTTGACGCAAGGGTGTCGAAACGATGACCATAGCCCACAGGTCCCCTACGAATGTGCTTGCTACGGAGTGCTTGGCAACCCATCAGCAGGTGTCGTCTGGATGAAGCCCGGGGTGCAATCAGGGTTCTCGGGCTTTGGCATCCCTATGCCCACAACGCCTTCGGTTCTCTCCCCGGCTGACTCACGGCGCATCGCCCAGTGCGATCTTCGAAAACAGCTCGACAGTTCTCACGGATCCGGCGTCGTTCTCGACTTTGACGCGCGCGGTATCCATAACTTGGATGACCACGTCGTAAGGCGTTTGGGGTTCGACCAGGATGTCGACCTCAGTCATACTCGGGACCCTTGTCTTCGCCTCTTCCAACACCGTGGACAGTGCGCTTAGTCGGTAACCGGTCGCGTCATTGTCGATGCGTGCGATGCGTCCTCGGCCGGGTTCATTGACTTCGATGGCGTGGTCACGAACGATGATCTCGAGTACGGAAGGGTTTTCCGCGATATGGGTAGAATCGGCGGGTGTCGAACCGTCGAGCTCCAGGATGGTGATGCGCGAGAAAACGGCGCTGATGAGCAGAAATGGAACGAGAATGACCATCAGGCTGAGAAAGGCGGTGACATCTAAGTGCGCCAGCTCGCTCCTTCTTTGCCGTCGCCAACGATACCTCACGCCGCGTTCACCATGTCCGTTGAACCAGCACTGATGAGATTAGTCAATCTCACCGTGGCCATCTCCAGGCTGTCGATCACCTCGCTGGTCTTGGTTTGCATCACCGCATGGGCCAGGAGCAATGGGATAGCCACCATCAGGCCGAAGGCGGTCGTGTTCATGGCCACCGAGATGCTGGCCGACAACAGATCCGCCTTGGCGGCCGGCTCGGTTCCAGCCACAGCGGTAAAGGCTTCGATTAAACCCATGATGGTTCCCAGCAGGCCGAGCAGAGTCGCGATGTTTGCAAACGTTGCCAGGTAATGGGTTCGTTTTTCGAGCCGCGGTACGATTTCCAGCAATCCTTCCTCCATAGCCATCTGAATGTCCTCGCTCCTGTGACGGGCGCGGGCACGATTCAAACCGTAACCGAGGATGTTGCTGATAGCCGCGCGTGAGCGGATGGCTGTTTCCAGCGCTTGGTCGAATTTCCCCACCTCTAACAGAGGTAAAATCCGCTCCCACACCTTGCGGTTACTGGACCGAACGAGGCTGAGATAAATGTAGCGTTCGATGGCGATGGCAATGCCGATGGCCAATATCGCTGCGATGGGGTACATGATGACCCCGCCGGATTGGAAGAATTCAACGGTGGCGTAGAGCGTTTCCATGGATCGAACTTCGGGGCATCATTGGGGCACCTGTGGTTTGTTAGTCGATGCTAAATCCCCTGCGATGAAGATCTAACTCCCGGCGGAATACGTCGCGCTCGAGCGCGCTGATGTCCTGCTCCAGGGTGCTGGTGACGTTGCCTGGTTCGAGAGGGGAGCCGAGCCGCCTCCATGGTGCGATAAACAAGGTGTTTGGCAGTCCTCGGTTGCCGCGAATAGAGATCGGGTCCTGTTGTAAGGATTCCTGCGCGCCCAGATCAGCGTTCAGCAAGGTTAATGGCATGACGAGGGCGGCGGCGATTAAAGTCTGTTGCATGGCAAGTGTACCGGTGGCAATGCGCAGAAGCTGTTTTAAAAATGTGGCGAGCGCTGGCAGAGCAAGGCGCGCGGCGGCTCAGAACCGCAGTGTACAAACGAGTACATGAGGATTCTGAG
>CAZUZO010000088.1:0-14965 GCA_964624765.1 uncultured Thiotrichales bacterium | reverse complement strand
CCACGATCACCGATTCCAGGGCAAAGCGGCCTTGCAGGGTGTCCACCTGTTCGAGCAGCGTCTCGGGATCGGCGGCGTTGCCGGCAAACACCGAGATCGACACCGGACAGCCCCGGGCATCAGTGAGCAGGCCGTAATTGACCTGCAGCTTGCCCTTCTTGCCGTCGCGTGAATAGCCGCGCTGCGCCAACGGACAGCCACTGCCCTCCATGTAGCTCGAGGAGAGGTCGTAGAGGACGCGCCCACCCTCGGAGAGGTGCCGCTGGGACAGACGCCGCTCAATCGCCTCCTGGCGCTCTAGCAGCCAATCGAGCGCCGCATAGAGCGCATTCTCGTCGGCGTCGGCCACCCCGAACCATTCCCCCAGCGTGCTGTGCTGCCAACTACGGCGGGTCGCCAGCTTGCTCTGCGGGTCCAGCACCCGTGCGGCGATCATCGCCAACACCAGGTCGCGCTCGCGCGAGGGCTTGGCATCCAGCAGGGTGGCGATATGCAGCCGTTTCATCGCCAGGCCGATTGCCTGGCCCGCGCCGTGTGCGCGTGAGCGGACGATCTCAAACAGGGCATCGACCGGTGCCAGCGGCTCGCCCTTGAGCACCACCCGGATCGCCTCGGCCTGCTCGCGCGACAAGGCCGAGAGGTTGGCGATGGTGCGCTTGACGATGCGCTTGCCCTCGCGGATGGACTCCCGCAGCAGGATCGCGGGGCGCGAATTGCGGTTCGGGACGATGTCGATGTACATGGCCGAATTGTAGCGAAAAACCCATTCAAATAAAGGTCAGTAACACAACCTTACATGGGTACACTTTTACCCCGAGAACGGTCTCTCGCCGCAGCAATGCTCGGCACATCAATCGGTTACGACAAAGATGAGAATGATTCTCGGTGGAACTTCAGCCTAGTCAAGAAGCGTCCCTACATCGTCGTAGGCGCATTTGTGATCGGCATGCTGCTGACACCGCCGGATGTCATCTCTCAGACGTTGCTCGCCGTACCGATGTGGTTGCTGTTTGAAGTGGGCGTCTTCTTTTCGCGTCGGTACGATTCTGCTAAGGGGAAAACGACGAGGGATCGGTCAGATGACATCGACGATCCGGGAGCCAAAGGGGCGTGATGGGGGGCTGCGACGCTGATTGAGTCATGCTACGGGCGACGGCGCCGCGAGGTGCGCTGTCATCTGACGCGCGTGAAGGTCGAACGCGCGGCGTTAACAAATTAGGCTGCGGCTGGGATCTTCTCTCCCCCCACAGTGCGGTCCTGGCCAGGTTCCTGATCGATAGCGACCGGGCCGCAGGCACCCAGCTTTCGAATCCCTCCAGGCACTTCTTTCCCTCCCTCAGATCGGACTGCACCCTGACCGCCTCTCGGCCGCTATATCGAAGCTAGCGGTTAGATCATCCATCAGGGTCGCTATCGATGAACCTTGCGATTCGCTTCCGTCCCATCCATGCCTCGCTGCTTCGGCGCCCCGTGGCGTTGCTCGCTCTCGTATGCCTCAGTCTTGGTGGGCTTGCGGCATGGGAGCTGCACTCCTCGCACCTTCAGGCCAAACTGCTCGCTGCATTCGGCGGCCGCTTGACCTATCGCGTGCAAGCCGGTGCCGATGACGGCGTGCGCTTTCCCGAGGCTGGCCCTCATGATAACCGGCTGGGTTACACTCAACTGCCGTTGTTTTTGGAGCGATTGCAAGGGGCGGGGTTCGAAGTGGAGCAACAAGCCCACTGGGACCCGGCCCTTAAGACTATCGCGGACTGGGGCCTTTATGTTCCCTTCAGGGAGAAAATCCAGGCCGGTCTCCACATCCTCGACCGTGCCGACCGCGTTCTGTTTCAAGCCCATTTCCCAGACCAGGTGTACACCGATTTTGCCGCGATACCGTCACTGATCGTGTCTACCCTACTGTACATCGAGAACCGAGCACTGCTGGACCCTCGACATCCCAACCGCAACCCGGCTGTCGAATGGGGTCGCTTTTCTAAGGCGGCGCTAACCTATCCTCGACGCTTTTGGGGGTCCGAGGAAAGAACTCCAGGGGCCAGTACCCTGGCCACTCAGCTCGAAAAGCTGCGCCACAGTCCGCAGGGGATGACCCGCTCCGTGCAGGATAAGCTCCGCCAGATGGCCTCTGCCAGCCTGCGTGCCTACCTGGAGGGAGAGAACACGCTTGCCACCCGTCAGCAGCTGGTGGTCGAATACTTGAACGCCTTGCCGCTGGCAGCCGTGCCTGGTCAGGGTGAAGTGATTGGCCTTGCTGCTGGCCTGAAGGCATGGTTTGGTGCCGATTTTGAGGAGGTTAACCGTCTCCTTGCGGCGCCCCAACCGCCTCCGTCGGCCTCCCAGGAATGGGCCGCTCGCGCGTTGGCCTACAAACAGACGTTGAGTTTGTTGCTGGCCCTGCGCCGTCCAGCCGAGCTGCTCGGGGAGAAACGCAGGGAGCTTGCCGAGCAGACCGAGGCCTACCTGAGACTGTTGGCCCGTGACGGCGTGATAAGCCAGATGTTGCGCGATGAGGCCGCGCGAATGCGGCTGGAACTTCGCCTTTCCCCTGCCGAGGCCGAGGACAGCGCTTTGGCACCCCGCAACGCAGCCAACGTGGTACGCTCACGGCTGGTCCCGCTTCTTGGCGTGACGGACCTGTACACCCTGGACCGGCTCGATCTCACCGTGGAAAGTTCACTGGACCAATTCGCCCAGGAGGCTGCCACCGTGCAGCTTCATCGGCTGGGCGATCCATCGGTGGTCGGCGCATTCGGGCTCAAGGCGTTTCGGCTCCTGGAGCGCGGCGATCCGAGCCAGGTCACCTACAGCTTCTCACTGTATGAGCGGGCAGACGGCATCAATTGGTTGCGAGTTCAGACCAGCAACTTCGATCAGCCCTTCGATGTCAACGACGGCATGAAGCTCGACTTAGGCTCGACCGCGAAACTGCGCACCCTGATTACCTATCTGGAAATCATCGCCGAGATCTATGGAGACTTGGCCGGGCAGTCTCCCTCGGCCTTACAGCAGGCCCAAGTGCAGCGCACTGATGGCCTCACACGCTGGGTGTTCCAACAGCTTACGTCCGAACCCACCCTCACTCTCCAGGCATTGCTGGAGAAAGCCATGCAACAGCGCTACTCCGCTAGTCCCGGCCAGGCGTTTTATACCGGAGGCGGACGGCATTGGTTTCGCAACTTCGACCGCACCCACGATAGTCAGATGCTATCGGTGGCCGAAGCCTTTCGCCACTCGGTCAATCTCGTGTTCATTCGCATGATGCGTGACATCGTCCATTATTATCAGTACCGCATCCCGGGCTCCACCGCTAAGCTTCTCGAAGATACCCAAGATCCCCAGCGCCGGCTCTATCTGGAGCGGTTCGCCGATCGGGAAGGGCGCCTGTTTCTAGCGCGCTTTCATCGCAAGTACGCCGGTCGAGAAGGCGAAACGCTGCTCAGGCTCCTGCTCGAGTCGGTTAGATTGACGCCGGTGCGGTTTGCAACGGTTCTTCGCTATGTGGAGCCGGAGGCGTCACTAGAGGCCTTTTCTGAAGCCATGGCGGATTACCTGGGGGATGCCACGCCGTCGCCCCAGACGCTCTCAGACCTTTACCAACGCTACGGGCCGGAGCATTTTAACCTGGCTGACCGGGGCTATCTGACGCGGGTACATCCGTTGGAGCTGTGGCTGGTGGGCTACCTTCTCAAACACCCGCAAGCCAGCTTTGCCGATGTGATCACGGCAAGTTCTGCCGAACGGTTGGCGGTTTACCAGTGGCTGTTTCGGACTCGCCACAAGAACGCCCAGGACCGACGTATTCGCGATTTGCTTGAGGTCGAGGCGTTTCTCGAGATTCATCGCCGTTGGCAGGCCCTCGGCTATCCCTTCGCTTCGCTGGTGCCCTCCTATGCCACGGCCATCGGGAGCTCGGCCGACCGCCCGGCGGCATTAGCCGAGCTCATGGGGATCTTGCTCAACGAGGGTGTGTATTATCCGACCCGGCGCATCGTGCGGTTGCGGTTTGCGCAGGGCACGCCATACGAATCCGCACTGGTGCCTCGGGTGGGCAACGGTCAGCGGGTACTGGCTCCCGAGGTCGCCGCGGTGGCGCGCCAAGCCTTGACGGAAACAGTGCTCCAAGGAACGGCGCAACGCGCGCGCGATGCGTTGCGCCAAGCTGACGGCAGCTCTTGGGTCATCGGCGGTAAGACCGGTACCGGTGACCACCGGCACAAGGTCTATGGTCCCCGAGGACAGTTGATCGATGAGCGGGTGGTAAATCGCACGGCTACCTTTGTTTACTTCATCGGTGATCGCTTTTATGGCACCGTCACGGCGCACGTTTCGGGGTCCGAAGCGGCCAACTATGGGTTTACCAGCTCACTGCCTGTCCAGCTCTTCAAGTTGCTGGCGCCGAATTTGTTGGTTCTGGTCGAGGAGCCCCCGCATCAGTTCTCGTCGCAACCCCTGCAAGCGGTGCGCGCCGACCCTGGCCGTCATTCGCGCCGCACCAAACACCCGGGATGAGTGGGGCGCGAGCCTTGCTTGCTGTGGCCAGGACACCGCTTGACCGGTCGTTACGCTTCTCGCAAGATGATGCCCCCACCGCAGTCCGATGGTCCACGAAACCACCCACCATTATCTAGGAAGCAGCTGTCTATGAGTCATCCACCCTCGTCTTCCGACTCAGGTTTTCTTGGAGAACTGAGTGCCCTAGCACGTCAAAACAATACGATCGAACGCAGCCTCTACGCGAAATACGACGTCAAACGTGGATTGCGCCATGCCGATGGCACGGGGGTGCTGGTTGGACTGACACAAATCGGCAACGTGCATGGATACATCATCGACGAAAAGGAGAGAGTACCGGTTGAGGGTACGCTCAGCTATCGTGGTATCGATGTTCGGGAGCTGGTTAACGGCTATCGAAACGAGGCTCGATCGGGATTTGAGGAGATATGTTATCTGCTGCTGTTCGGTGAGTTGCCGACCAAGGAGGGCCTAGAGCGTTTCACCATCATGCTGAATGAGCATAGGGATCTGCCGAAGGGGTTTACGGAGAACATGATTCTGAAAGCCCCGAGTCGAGATGTCATGAACAAGCTTGGGCGCAGTGTTCTGGCGTGTTATTCCTACGACGAGAACCCGGACGATACGGGCATCGCAAACGTGTTGCGGCAAAGCATTGAACTCATCGCCCGATTCCCCGCCATGATCGCCTATGGTTATCAGGCCAAACGCCATTACCACGATGGACAGAGTCTGTTCATTCATAATCCGGAGCCGGGGCTTAGCACGGCGGAGAATTTCTTGCGGCTCATCAGATCGGAACCGGTCTACACGCCGCTGGAAGCGATGATCTTGGATCTATCGCTGGTGTTACATGCAGAGCACGGAGGCGGCAATAATTCAACGTTTGCCACCCGCGTCGTGACCTCCTCGGGAACCGATATCTATGCTGCGTTAGCATCCGCTATCGGCTCGCTCAAAGGACCCAAGCATGGCGGGGCGAACGTCAAAGTGACGCAGATGATGCAGGCGCTGCAAGAGGCGGTTGTGGATTGGCACGACGAAGAGAAGATCGCTTGGTTTCTCTCTCGGCTGTTGGCCAAGGAGGTGTTCGATCGTTCGGGCCTCATTTACGGGATGGGCCATGCTGTTTACACTCTGTCGGACCCGCGGGCTGTGCTCCTGAGAGATTTGGCGGGCGAGCTTGCCAGCGAGAAAGGCAGACAGGATGAGTTCGAGCTGTTCCGAACGGTTGAGCGCATCGCTCCTCGCGTTTATCAGCAGGGCGGCCATGAAGCGAGAATCATTGCCGCCAACGTTGATTTCTACTCCGGTCTTGTATACCAAATGTTGAATATCCCGAGGGAGCTGTTTACCCCGGTATTCGCCTTAGCCCGGATAAGCGGGTGGTGTGCCCACATCGTTGAAGAGCTGCTCAGTGAAGGTCGGATCATCAGGCCTGCCTATAAGAATGTGAGGAAGCCAGGACGCTATGTGCCGCTTGAGCAGCGGTAGATGAGGCGCCGGTCAGCAACTCCCGCTCTAATTGGCATAAGCCCGCGTAGGATGCGGTGAGGAACGAACCGCATCGATCGAGACACGACCCAACCCAGGCGATTGAGCCAGAATCGGATGACCGAATATCGGCGTGCAAGGATCCAACGGGCGACTTATTTTTTCGCCGTGAGTTGTGTCGAGCGGTACGGAAATCATGGGTGGGCGGACGCTATCGGTCGGCCACGGCAGGGCTTCTGCGAGATGAGGAGCCAGCATCCCTTCGAAATCGATGCGATGGTCGTCCTGCCCAAGCCCCTGCGCATGGCATCGGGACTTTGCCGCGCCGCGGCGCGGCCTACCCAACCCGCTGGACTTGGATCCAAGCCGGGTTCTCCCTGTGGGAGTGTTGTAGAAGTGTTGGGAAGATGGATTTCTCCTAGTTAACGCAATATTTATTCTTTTTACAACAAGGCAACGTTATCGGAAACTACCCTCCCTGCCATACCGGTCGTTGGAAGACGGTCCATGAGCCCCGTAAAAGGGGCGAGCGCGACCTCTGGCAACGCCGATCCTGGCCACATCGGATTCGCGACGACCAGTATTTCGAACGGACATCGATGACATGCACTGGGATCCGGTCAAGCATGGCTGGGTAAGGCACAGTGGCGGACTGTCCCCACTCGGGTTTTCATGCCGATGGGCGGTAGGCATCCCTACAGAAAAACTGGGCCTGCGAACCGAAGAGGGCCATCGATGGCGGCGAATGACGCGAACGATGCGGTTCGCAAGCTCACCGCATCCTACGAGCTCTCGTCGGCGATGCCCAGCAGTCAGATGTCGATGTTACGGAAGCCCCGAGAAAGATAGGCTATCCCGTTATCTTACTTGACTATCCTTGCTGTGGCTATTTTCCGATGGGAGTGATGTTTCCCGCAACCTGACGCCGCGCCCACCGCCGTGGCTCACCGCTCCCTCACCGATCAGTTCGATACCGGCACGTTCCAACGCTTCTACCACCTTGACCAGTGAGTCAACATTGCCTCGTATCGTGCCTTGGCTGGCCTCCATCCGTTGGATCGTGGGGAGGGATAGCCCCGCCAGATCCGCGAGTTGGCGCTGGTCGATACCCAGCAAGCCGCGAGCCGCTTTCATCTGGGCTGATGTGATCATCGGCTCGCTTGAGGTCTATCATCTGATGTGATATACATCATCTATTATATTCTGCATAGTAATATTAAATTTGAGCATACTATTTATGCAAGCTAAGATGTAATGAGGTAATGTTATCCATCCCTCATCAGGCTGAGTGGCGTGAGGGAATAGGTTTCTGGAATGGCAACCTCCACTGTCAATGAAAAAGCAGCTAGCAAAACGATGACCAAACCCGCCGGCGGCATTAACCGCGTGCACCTTTTGTAGCTTCAAGCGTCCACTCGGAGGAACGCAAATGGTATGCGAGACGATCGATCTAGTCCAAAGGCGAACAACCCGACAGCATCGCTTGCGTGCCTCGGAAGTACCGGAGAGCAAGGGGGATAACATCGTGACCTTGACCGATTACCAGGCGAGGCGAGCCGCGGTTGTCCAGGACCAGTCGATCGCTTCAGATGCTGATGAAGTTGAGGACTACACGCTGTTTCCTTGAGAAGCTGTCTTTGGCTGTCTTGCGTGTTGACCGAGCAGGTTGGTGATCGTTTCGGCAGCTTGATAACCTTGGCCCCAGGGGCAGCCGAATCTCTGGCCGCAAGACGTTTGGCTGCCGAGGCTTGGGTACCGACGGTGCGTTCCAGGAGGGCAACCCCGGCGCAAGGACGACCAAAGCCGTTTTTCGCAACCATTGCGCTGCCCGGCCGAGGATGAGGACCGGGAATCACGTTCTTGAAACGGCCGCTCCCGTTCGGCTGGAGCGACAGAAGAGTTAGAAGGATTGCTGGATGGAATTCTTTAAGATCAAGCTCGATTTTGACTTCATGAGCCAACGCCGAGTGGCCTATGTTTTTTCTTCTATCCTCATGGTGGTGGCTGTGCTGTCTCTGATCCTACGCGGATTGAATTTCGGCATCGATTTCACCGGCGGGACTTTGATCGAGATCGAATATCCGCGCGCGGTTGAAGTTGCTGAGGTGCGTGCGACGCTCGCAGAAACGGGCTTCGATGACGCGCTAGTACAGCAGTTCGGCACGGCACACGATATCTTGATCCGGGTGGCGCCGCGGGAAGGCGTTGGCCCCGAGGAGGTGAGCGACCGCATCTTTCGCAGCTTGCAGCAGGCGAGCGGAAGCGCGCTGGATCTCCGCCGGGTGGAATTTGTCGGTCCGCAGGTGGGCGAGGAACTGCGCGAAGACGGTGGGCTAGCGCTCCTCATCGCATTAGGGGCCATCCTCGTGTATATCGCGTTTCGCTTCGAGTACCGCCTGGCCCTAGGAGCGGTCGCGGCGCTAGTTCATGATGTGATCGTTACGGTGGGTTTTTTCTCGGTGCTGGGGCTCGAATTCAGCCTCGTCGTGCTGGCAGCGCTGCTGGCGGTGATCGGGTATTCTCTCAATGATACCATCGTAGTCTTTGATCGCATTCGCGAAAACTTTCGTAAAATACGAAAGGGCGATGCGGTGACGGTGGTCAATGCAGCTATCAATCAGACCTTGTCACGTACGGTGATGACGGGGGTCACCACCCTGCTGGTGCTGGTGGCCCTTTATTTCCTCGGCGGCGAGGTGTTGCAAGGCTTTTCCTTGGCGCTCATCATCGGCATCGTGATCGGCACCTACTCGTCCATCTATATCGCCAGCGCGCTCGCGCTGGCGCTCGGGATCAGCCGGACCGATCTGATGCTCGAGAAAAAAGAGGAAACCCACGTCAACCGAAGGTTATAACGCCCAGGGTTGCGCTGTCTCGCATCCTTCATCTCGCCTTTGCAGGGGATGGCCAGCGGTCATGGGATCGGCTCAGAGGTTGTGAAAAAACCTGCTACACGACCCGATAGCGGCGTTGGACGGTGCTCGCTCCTCGCCTATCTGCTTGATATGTCTCTCGGCTTGGCGCCGTCCGCCTTGCTCTCAGGCCGCTCTCGACGGTTTTTTCACAACCTCTCACGGCGAGATCGAGGACCTTTCGCTCTGGCCAGAGCCCCTTGCACGAGGGATGATAAGGGTTGTTGACGGGTGGGGACGAGGCTTGGATCACGGCCGTGCGAGGGGGAGTGTGGGGTGCTAGCCAGCCCTTGTCGTGGCCTCGGGGCCATATCGTTCCGTAAGGTGCGCAATGGCCTCTTCCTTGGTGTTGAATAGATTGTCTCGCCCCACGATGGCGTCCAGGCCAGATGCTTTAAAGGTGTCCACGACCTGTTTCTTGAGACCACTGAACATCAACTCGATACCGGCTTCCTGCAGGCGCGCGGCAATCGCGCGAATCTTATCCTCTCCCGACGCATCCAGCCAGTTAATACCACTGCCGATGACTAAGAGAGCCTTGGCCTGGGGGAAAGCCGCTTGCGCTTCGACCACCACGTCTTCGAAGTAGCTGACGTTCATAAAATTCAGGGAGCCGTCGAAGCGCAGCGCGACGAAATGGGCACTCAAGGGGCTCAGTCCGTAGGACTTGATGCCTCTGAGTGCTCCGTCCGGGTGGCGCGCAACGACCTCCGCCCGTGGCCGCATGGTGCGAGCCAGGAACAGGGTGACCGTTATGCCGACCCCGATGAGGATGCCGGCATCCAAGTGCGGCGCGAACACCAGCGTGGTGACAAAAGTGGCCACCGCGGCGATGCCATCGGTCAGATTGACTTGCCAGGCATGTTTGATCCCCTCGACGTTGATCAAACCGACCACTGCCATCATGATGATCGCCGCCAGGGTTGCCTGCGGCAGATGGTAGAGGAGGGGGGTGAGAAACAACAGTGTCACGAGCACGACTAGGGCGGCAAATACCGAGGACAGTCCCGATACGGCACCGGAACCAAAGTTAACCGCCGAACGGGAAAAGGATCCGCTGACGGGGTAGCCCTGGCTGATGCCGGCACTCAGGTTGGCGAGCCCTTGGCCGATGAGTTCCTGGTTGGGGTCCACCCGCTGGCGCCGGCGGGCGCCGAGTGCCTTTGCGATGGAGATGGCCTCCATGAAACCAACCAGAGCGATGACCAAGGCAGAGGAAAGCAGGCTCCGGGTGCGTTCCCAGTCCCAGTGCGGCAAGGTGAAGGCTGGCAATCCGGCCGGTATGGTGCCGACCACCTCACCGCCACCGACCATGGAAACGCTGTCGTCGGTGACTTTGTTGATGCGCCACCGGCGGCCATCCGAAACCGTATCGCTAGGGACTTGATGCGCGAGGTAGTAGCGATCCGGTTGACCTTCGGTGGTGACTCGGGCGAAGGAAAAATGCCGTATCAGTTTCGCCCGCACCCGGTTTTCCTGCTCGATGTCCTGTTTTTCGATATCCAATAAGGCCAAGTCGTAGGAGAGTTTAAGCGTCTCGCTGCGCCCGTCTTCTTTATCCCCGGTGGTTGCAGTTCGTTCCCTGAGCTCCGCGGCACGTTGTTCTAGGTCCTCGGCACGGGCTGCTGCGGCTTGGTGGGCCAATACGATGCGTTGCACTTCGGCGTCTTGAATTGCCTCTGGAGTCACGTTAGCCCGCAAATCATAGTGGGTCCACCAGCTGAAAAAGATGGCGATCGCCACCGTGATCAACACTCCCGGCCAGCGCGGGGCGAAGCGCTTGAAAAGCACCAGCAGCGTCAGTGAACCCAGGCCCATGGCCAGCGTCGGCAGATGCGTAGTGCCGAGGTCGAGTAGCACTCTCCAGATGTCGAGGAAAAAATGATCGCTTCGGCCCATCGGGATACCGAAGAGTTTGCTCAACTGGGACAGCGCGATGATGAGGGCGGCTGCATTGGTAAAGCCAATGATGACCGGGTGGGAGATAACGTTGACGGCAACGCCCAGACGCAAGAATCCGAGGGCGAGCTGGACTACGCCCACCAGCACCGCGAGCAGCGCCGCGTAAACGATGAAGTCGCTGGAGCCGACCGCCGCCAACGGTACCAAGGCCGATGCCGTCAAGAGCGATACGACTGCCACGGGCCCCGTGGCAAGAAATCTAGACGATCCCCAAAGCGCACCGGCGACGGCCGGAACCAGGGCCGCATAGAGGCCGTAATAGGGCGGTAGGCCAGCGAGCTGGGCGTAGGCCATCGATTGAGGCACCAACACTAACGCGACCGTGATACCGGCCAGCAGATCCCCGCGCAAGGCTCCCGGAGGTAAGGGAAACCACTGCAGGAAGGGGAAGATCGCATACAGGTTTCGGGAGGTGAGTCGCATTCGCATGGCAGATAAGGTCCTTCAGGGGCCGTTCGGGGCTGACGTGCTCTCCTGCCTACGGGCTCGCTCGAGGAGCCTAATTGGGCACTGGTTTGGCGCTAGCGCTTGCAAATTCCAGGATCACTTGGCCGACGGTCAACGTATCACCTGGCCTGACTCGGATGTTCGCGATCTTGACCACACGTTCGCTGCGTAGGATGTTTTCCATCTTCATCGCCTCCACTACGCAAAGCTCTTTCCCCGGAACGACCTCTTCACCCTCTTCAACGGCGACGGAGCGCAGTAGCCCAGGCATAGGTGAGAGCAGATACATGGACATATCGGGTGGCACCTTAACCGGCATCAGCTTGGCGAGGCGTGCCGCGCTGCGGGGATAGACCTCGACTCGGACCTCGGCGCCTTGGTGAAAGAGGATATAACCGAGTCCATCGCGCTCAACCTTGAAGCGCTCGGGGTGGGCGTTGATGGTACAACGCAGTACCGGATCCCCGATCTGCCAATCGCTGCGCACTGCAAGCACATGCCCATCATCGCGGGTGACATCGAAGCCCTCCGGCATGGATTGGATAGTTACCGCATAGTAGGTGTCGTTGACTCGCACCTCCCAGTGCTCAGGGATACGGAACTGGTAGCCTGGCATTTGTCCGCTGGTGCGCGCCGCGCGCAGCATGTAGCGCAAGTGCATGAGGGCGGCGGCCCCGATGATGGCATTGAGATCCCTCGCCTCCAGGGGCGCGGGGCTAAAGCCCTCCGGGTATTCGTCGGCGATAAAGTGGGTGCTCAGCCGCCCTTCTAGAAACCTTGGATGGGCGAGAAGGGCGGTCAGGAAAGCGATATTGTGGTTCACGCCCTGGATGTAGAACTCATCGAGCGCGCGGCGCATGCGGGCAATCACGCTGTCGCGATCCAGATCCCAAGTGGTGACTTTGGCAATCATCGGATCATAAAAGCGGGTGATCTCACCGCCTTCGTAGACGCCGTTGTCGACCCTGATGTCGGGTTCTACGGTGGGTGTGCGGTAGCGCACGAGGCGTCCGGTGGAGGGCAGAAAGCCGCGGTTGGGATCTTCTGCATAGACGCGCGCCTCGACGGCCCAACCGCGGAAGCTGATCTCCTCTTGGGAGAAGGCCAGTGGCTCGCCGTTGGAGATGCGGATCATCCACTCGACGATATCGAGGCCGGTGATGAACTCCGTGACGGCATGTTCCACCTGAAGCCGCGTGTTCATTTCCAGGAAGTAGAAGTTACGCTTTTGATCGACGATGAACTCCACCGTGCCGGCGGTGGTAAAGCCCACCGAACGCGCGAGCGTTACCGCGGCGCTGCCCATGGCCTCCCGGGTTTCGGGATCGATGAAGGGGGAGGGCGCCTCCTCGATGACCTTCTGGTGGCGACGTTGGATAGAACATTCCCGTTCCCCGAGATGGATGACGTGGCCCTGTTGGTCGCCGAGTACTTGGATCTCGATGTGGCGAGGTTCTTCGATGAACTTCTCGATGAATATCCGGTCGTCGGCGAAGCTGCTGCGGGCTTCGCTGGTCGCCACCCGGAAACCCTCCTCTACTTGCTCCACGGTACGGGCCACGCGGATGCCTTTGCCACCGCCGCCGGCGGCCGCTTTGAGCATTACCGGCAGGCCGATACTGTTGGCTATCTGGACCGCTGTCGCCGCATCGGGGATGGGGTCCCAGTGGCCGGGCACGGTAGGCAATCCCGCCTCGAGCGCGGTGCGGTTGGCTTGGATCTTATCCCCCATGGCGGCGATCACGTCTGGGGCCGGGCCGATGAAGGCGATGCCTTCGTCTCTTAGCCGGCGAGCGAAGGCGGCATTTTCGGCCAGGAAGCCGTAGCCGGGGTGGACGGCATCCGCGCCCGTTTTCTTACAGGCGGCCACGATGTTGTCGATGGCGAGATAACTCTCGGCCGCCGGCGCCGGACCGATGCGCACGGCTTCATCGCACACCATCGTGTGGCGGCTGTACTTGTCCGCGTCGGAGTACACCGCCACGGTCTGGATACCCATACGGCTCGCCGTGTCGTGAATACGGATGGCGATCTCGCTGCGGTTGGCGATCAAGATCTTTTTGAACATGTGCGTGTATCCCTACTAAAGGGGAAGGTTATCGTGCTTCTTCCACTGGACCAGGGCCCGCTTGTGCTGCAGCATGGCGAGTGCCCGGCAGATGCGAGGGCGGGTGGCTCGCGGCATGATGACGTCATCGATGAAGCCCCGCTCGGCGGCGATGAAGGGGCTGGCGAATTTACGCCGATACTCCTCGGTGCGCGCGGCGATCCGCTCTGGATCGCCGAGCTCGTCGCGAAAGATGATTTCCACTGCGCCTTTCGGACCCATGACCGCGATCTCGGCGGTGGGCCACGCGAAATTGATGTCCCCCCTGAGGTGTTTGGACGCCATCACGACATAGGCGCCGCCGTAGGCTTTGCGGGTGATCAGCGTGACCTTCGGCACGGTGGCCTGGGCGTAGGCAAACAAAAGCTTCGCGCCGTGTTTGATGATGCCGGCATACTCCTGGGCGGTTCCGGGGAGGAAGCCGGGCACGTCCACGAAGGTGATGATGGGAATATTAAAGCAGTCGCAAAAGCGCACGAACCGGGCCGCTTTGAGGGATGAATCGATGTCCAGGCATCCGGCCAGCACCATGGGTTGGTTGGCGACCACCCCCACCGGGGCGCCGTTCATGCGTGCGAAACCGGTGATGATGTTCTCGGCAAAATGGGGCTTGATCTCGAAGAAGTGCCCTTCGTCCACCACTTTGAGGATCAACTCCTTGATGTCATAAGCCTCGTTGGGATTGTCGGGGACCATGGTATCCAGAGAGGGCTCCTCCCGATCGATGCGGTCGAAGGTAGGGCGCGACGGTGGGGGAACGCGGTTCGAAGCCGGCAGGAAATTGAACAGTTGACGGATGAACAACAGGGCTTCGATATCGTTTTCGAAGGCCCCGTCCGCGACGCCGGAGCGACTGGAATGGGTCATGGCGCCACCCAGCTCTTCATGGCTCACGGTTTCGTGGGTGACGGTTTTCACGACATCCGGGCCCGTGAGATACATATACGAGGTGTCTTTCACCATAAAGATGAAATCGGTCATCGCCGGCGAATACACGGCGCCGCCGGCGCACGGCCCCATGATCAGGGAGATCTGGGGAATGACCCCGGAAGCGTCCACATTGCGCTGAAACACTTCGGCATAGCCTGCCAGAGAGGCGACTCCTTCCTGAATGCGAGCACCGCCCGAGTCGTTTAGGCCGATGACGGGTGCTCCGGCCTTGAGTGCGTGGTCCATGATTTTGCAGATTTTCTCGGCGTGGGCCTCCGAGAGGCTGCCCCCAAATACGGTGAAATCTTGGCTAAAGACGAACACCAATCGCCCGTTGATGGTGCCGTGGCCGGTGACTACGCCATCGCCCGGAATACGGCTTTGCTCCATACCAAAGTCGTTGCAGCGATGTTGGACGAACGTGTCCCACTCCTCGAAGGAATCGGCGTCGAGCAGTAGCTCGATGCGCTCTCGTGCCGTCAGCTTGCCTTTCTTGTGCTGGGAAGCGATGCGTTGCGTGCCCCCTCCGGCTCTAGCCAGCTCACGGGTTGTTTCCAGTTGCTCGACAATTTGACGCATGTTTACGCTTCCTCATGATGAG
>CAZUZO010000087.1:14049-15546 GCA_964624765.1 uncultured Thiotrichales bacterium | reverse complement strand
AAGCTATCGCGAGAGATCCGCATGAGCTCGTTTCCCAATGCCAACAGGCCCCTGTTGGAGGACGTTCGACCTCATGGGCCACCGGACACACTTTAGCGATCCCTTCAACGTTCTCAGAGCTTGTAAAAAAAACCGTCGAGAGCGGCACGAGAGCAAGGCGGACGGCGCGAAGCCGAGCGACATATCAAATAGATAGGCGAGGAGCGAACACCGCCCAACGCCGCTATCCTGTCGTGTAGCAGGTTTTTTCACAAGCTCTCAGTCAACCTATTCACATAGATGGTCAAGCGCATCGAGGTTGCAAAACCGTTTGTTCTTCGCCATGCTCGCTGCGATAGGCTCCTTCTGCTTGGACAAAGTGTGGGTTCAGCTGCACGTCATACCCTCAGCATGGGGGCCCTACCGCTACCAATCACCGACCTCTGCCGCCCCCGTATCGCTTTACTCAGGGCTCGGAGCGCCGGTTACGCCTGACTGTCAGGAGGGGCACGGCAATGGCGACCAAAGCATCGCGAAGCATCTATCAACTCAAAGTGACCTTGAACGGCGTTAGACCACCGATTTGGCGGAGGATGCTTGTGCCGAGCGATATTCGCCTCGGCACACTGCACAAGGTTCTTCAAGCGGTGATGGGCTGGGATAACTACCATCTTCATCAATTCGTAGCGGGCGGCATTATGTATGGTACGCACGGGGATGAGTTTGGCATGGACTTGGACGTCGAGGACGAGGATAAGTACAAGTTGCACGACTTGCTAAAGACTGAGAAAAAAACCATACGATACGAATACGATTTCGGAGATAGCTGGGAACATACCATCCTGTTGGAAAAGGTATTGCCATATGGGGCGGATCAGAAACTGCCCCACTGTCTAAAGGGAAAGCGGGCGTGTCCGCCGGAAGACTGCGGGGGTGTTTGGGGATATCAGGAACTGCTTGAGAAACTGAAGAATCCCGAAGATCCCGAGCATGAGGAAATGATTGAATGGCTCGGCGGCGAGTTTGACTCTGAGGCGTTCGACATCGATGAAGTTAATCAGACGCTGTCTCGCTACGGTGCGTGAAACAGATAATAAGTAAGGGTCAATAAGGGGGCAAATAAGAGGTCAGACCCTCTTAGTGTTCTCCCTAGCCCGCAGGGGTTCCGTCGCCGCCGCCAAGGACGATGTCAAAGCTCGCGCTGAGCCTTGCACCCTCTGCCTGCGAGGGCAGAAATTCCGCTGTCAACAGAGGGCGCTTGTCGGCGGGCACGCGCACATACAGGAAATCGCGTTCGTTGCGGGGCTCACCAGCGACATAAAGCTGCGTGATGAAGGGCGGCGCGCCGTGCGGAAATACAGCCATGTGAATGTGCGGGGTGCGGCCGGGATAGGGGACGGGGCGTATGGTACGGAAGCGGTAACGACCCTCACTGTCCGCTATCGTGTGGCCGAATCCCTGGAAGTTCTCATCCCGCGGCAGTCCCCCACGATCATAGGGATGCCGATAACGCCCGTT
>CAZUZO010000087.1:0-13949 GCA_964624765.1 uncultured Thiotrichales bacterium | reverse complement strand
GAGTTCCCCTGCCCTTTGTGCCCTAAGGTCGCGCAGCCATTTGTAGCCGTGCGGCCGCTACCGCGGCGCCCTGGCCGCCCTTCAGGACTCGATCAGCTGGTCTCCATGGACTTCACCAAGTGCTCGGTGAGGCGCTGTACGGCGGTATGCCGATCCGCTCGGGTGGCATCGAACAGCGACCCGTTGAGGCGCGACCAGCGCGGGTTGAGGCGCGCCTCGCGCAGGGGTTTCGGAAGCTGGCCGCCGCTCCAGTCGCCATCCTTGGCCGTGCCGGCCGCAACCGGCTCCTGGGCGGCGTGGCCGCGCCGCAGCAGCGCCCGGATGAGCGCGAGTTGACGCAGCGCCATGAGCCGGAGCGTCGCGTCGGAGATACGCCACTCGGCGCGGCCGCGCAGACGCGCCCAGAGGCGCTCGCGCAGGGGGATGGAGGTGCCGAGCAGGGCGCCCAGTGTGGCGCCACCGGCTGCGGCCAAGCCCAGGGAGGTGCCCAGGGTCGCGGCGTCGATGGCGGCCCCTGCGGCGGCGCCTGCAACCGCCCCCCCGCCCGCGCGCAAACCATGGTGACGCAGGGCCTCGGGACTGAATAGATCCGTGCCCCAGGCACCGTTGACGAGCGGAAACCCATCGTCGGCGTAATGGCGGCGGCTAAAGCGAAACAGCTCCAACAGGCCATCGACACAACGTTGCTCGCGTTCACGAGCCTCGTCCTGGTAGCCCAACGTCAGAGCCCGCACCGCACCCGCATCGAGTTCGGCCGGCACGACGCGCAGACAGGCGGCGGCGTCGATGAGCAGCTCGGCCGTCTGCTCGGCCGCGGCGCGCCGTAGCCACTGCCCCTGCCGCCGCCGGTCCTCCACCAGCCGCGCGAGGGATCCAGCGTGGCGATCGAGCAAGGTGCGCAGTTTTTCAAACAAACGCCGCTCGCCAGCCTCGTCGAAAACCACGCTGTCGAAGGCCACGACGGCGTGCAGATTGACGCGGGCGAGCTGTTCACGCCACTCGACCTCGCGAGAGCCCTGGCCGGCTATAAAGTTCAGTACCGGTAGCAGGGGAATGGCGCAATAGGTGAGGATAGTGAGTTCCTCCCTGTACTTGCCGAGCAAGGGTTCGCGGCTGTCGATCACGTATATGGCCGCATCGCTTTGCAGCATCTGGCGTAATACCTTCGCTTCCTGCTCGTAACGCAGTTGTGCCTCGGCACTCTCCAAGAATCGCCTGATCCGCTCCGGCCCATCGAATCGGCCCCCGCTCGAGAGATGATCCAGCGCATCGAGCACCCCCGCGGGGTCTTCCAGCCCCGGGGTGTCGAACAACAGCATGATCGGCTCACCGTCCGACAACAGGAGCTGCATGCCTTCCACATGACGGGTGGTTGCCGGCTCATCGGAGACCTTGCCGAAGTACTCGTCGCGAGCCAGGGTACGCAGCAGCGAAGTCTTGCCGGTGTTGGTGTGCCCGACCACGGCCACCTTAAGGTCGGCGCTCATGCCGGCGTGTCCTTTTGTCCCATCAGCGCCATAAGTTCCCGGCTGCCGGGATGACGGGCATCATCGAGGTTCGCTTCAAGGACATAATCCAAACCAGCGCGGCCAACCCGTTCCCGCCACTGACAAGCTCGCTCTGCGCGATCACCTCCGCGCATCTGGAGCACATCTCCCTCGTCGAGCACCGCCCAGACGGGTGCGCGGGCCACCTCCCGCACGCTCACAAGAAAGCTCTCGGCCCCGCGATCCGGGGTGCGCGCAAGCGAGCAGATCACCAGCACCACACCCGGTGGGCGGGCTTGGAAGCGCAGCGCGGAGAGCACGTCTTGCCGCTGTATCCGGTCATCGGCGCGCCCGAGGGTGAACCACTCGATGCCCGGTAGCCGAGGCGGCCAGCCTTCCTCACCGCGCTCCAGCTCGAGCCCGATCAAGAGGATGGGACCCTGGATGGGTCCGGGGCGAAGGGTCGTGGGTGCCGAGGCATCGCGAACATCGGGAGGTTGTGGATCGACAACGCCGATGGAATGGGCCCGAGCAGCCAGGCGATCCGAGAGCCTCGCGTAGCCGGGCAGGGTGGTATCCAGCCGCAATCTGCGGGCCGCGCGGGTGGCCAGCGCGACACTCAGGATCGATAAGAGTAGACGGGGGAGAAGGCCGTACAACAGGAGCACGGAGAGCAGCAGGGCAGACCACTGTTCGCGCCCAGCCGGGACTTCAGCGCCCAGGCGGCTGGCTCGCACCAGCTCCGCGTCCGGCGTCAGCCAGCCGAGGGCCTCGGCCGGGGCGCCCAGGACCGTGATCAGCGTCACGAAGGTGCCCTCGCTGAGGAGTGTGGTGCCCCAAGCGAAGTCGTACTGGCGCACGCTCAACTCAAACGTTGACCACGACAGGGCGCCGACGCAGAAGGCCGTCCACAGGCCGTGCGTGATTAGGCTCGCGATCCAGCGCCCGAGCCCGTCGCGACGCAGCAGGCCGAAGATCGCCGCGAGTGTCACGGTGGTCTCGTGCCCCCGGTAGAGGCGCCGACCCAGGGCGTGGGCTCCGGTCATAAACGCCCGCCCGAGCCCGCCCCCACCGCTCACCGCCGGTCTGACCAATATCAGCAGGCACCACAGCACCAGCATGATGAGCTGCAGGCCCAACAGCGTGGCCAGTGCCCAGACGATGTTGACCATGCTCTGATCGCGGAACACGGCAGCGGCCGCACTGATGCCGGTAAGCAATGCCATCAGCACGGCGGCGGCAAGCACCCAACCCTGCGCCTGGCGGATGCGGTCCCAGGCCTCGGCGTGCTTCCAGCCGGCGTGCATCGCGGTGGCCCGGTGCACGATCCGCTGTTCGAAGTCGCCACCCGCTTCGCGGGCCTGAGCCTCAGCGGCTGGATCCTCGAGGATCCGGCCCAAGCGATCCTCCTCCAAGCGGACCGCCTCGGCGACGAGACGCTCAGCAAAGTGGGAGGGGGGATGGATCTTTATACGGACAGTCACACGTTTGCTGGGCTGCAGATGAAGTCGATGCGCCCCGAGGACTCACGCTTCAGCCGGCTCTCACCTCCCGATCGGCCATCACCGACGTACCATCCTGAGAGCTCGGGGAAAAGCCGTCGCGAGCAGCCTGAGCGAAAGGTGGACAGAGCACAATGACGAACTCCCTCAGGTCGATGAGCGAGGAATGAGCGCCGTCCGACCCCGCTATCGGGGCGCGCAGGAACCCTTTCCCCGAGTTCGAAGGGATCCGGCACAATGGGGTTGATCAGCCTGGCGCACCTCCAGATCAGGGCATCCCTCGACAAGGCCAGCAACCGCCAAGGCGCAAGGCTTGCGAGGGAACAAAGGCTATGAACCGTGGCCCAGAAACCTTGGTTTTCTTCGTGACGCCCGTCCCCACCCACGAAATGGCCAACTCGATTCTTGTCTCGGTACAAGAACCCTATCTTTCCAATCCCCAAGCAAAGAAATCGCTTGAATCGGGCTATACTCCCCGGAGGGCCAGCCCTTCGGTCGCTTCATGGCTTGGCCACCGCGATCCGGGAGCAACAGCATCACAAAGCGGAACCGCCCCCTCCGACCACGCCACGTAGTTACCCAGTTTGGAATAAAACGGCCCAATCGGCAACCTCCATCAGCAGAAGCACGGGTTAGCGAGCAGAAAGCATTCACCCTGAGCGATTGACGAGGACGACGGCGACGGTGAGAATTTTCTGCGGGTTCTTAGAGCAGCGCTACGGAATCTACCATCGGGTAGATATCGTGTCTGAGTCCATTTTCTTAGCGGAGCAGCGGCCAGATTGAGATTTCCTGCTGACCGAATATTGCTCATCGCTACCCGACAAATCGGGGACGTACTTCTCTGCACACCGTTACTACGCTCCATCCGTGACGCATATCTCAGTGCCAAGATCGATGTGCTCGTCTATGCCGACAAAGGTGGGATGCTCGAGGGAAATCCCCACTTAGATAATGTCATAGAAGTGGAGGAACATCCAAACCTTGCCGCTTATCTTAAGCTCGTGCGGCGAATCTTCCGCGGCTACGACTTAGTTGTGTCTACTCAGGGCGGTGATCGACCCTTCCAATATGCCTGCATTGGCGCACCGAGGCGGGTTTCCATCGTGCCCGATTTGCGCTGGCAGGATGCTTGGAAACGGTATGTCGCCGATGCTTGGACATTGCTCGACGACCAACATACCCATACCGTCATCCAGAATCTGCGATTGGCCGATCTATTAAACATCACGCGGTCTTACCATGTGATTCCCCCGTCGCGAGCAGATGCCATCGAGCGCCTAGGCTCACTGCTACCTTTCCCTTGGCAAGACACGCCCTACGTCGTGTTGCACCCCGCCCCCATGTGGCCCTACAAACGCTGGACGCAGGGCGGCTGGCTCGATCTAGCCAAGTACGTCCTGAGCCGGAGGATCCGGGTCGTGTTGACCGGCGGTCCCGGACAGCACGAGCGGTCTTTAGTCTCTGCCCTGGCGGAGTCGTTGGACACGCCCTATGCGGTTAATGTCTGTGGACAATTGAGCTTCGGTCAGCTGTCGTGTCTGCTGCGCAACGGTCGCTGTTTTGTAGGACCCGACACGTCGGTGACCCATCTCGCCGCCGCGTGCGGCATCCCAACAGTTGCGATTTTCGGCCCGACCAACCCGGTCAAATGGGGCCCGTGGCCCTATCAATACGCCGCCGACCGGAACCCCTTCGTCCGCTGTCGCCCTTTACAACGCCAGGGTAATGTTGTCCTAGTGCAGGGCTTGGGCGCCTGTGTTCCTTGTCACAACGAAGGGTGTGAAAAACACAGACAAAGCTACAGCCGCTGTCTAGATGAACTACCGAGCGCAGCCGTAGTAGCCCCGGTAGCAACGCTTCTAGACACCACCCCACACAGCCTCAGCGTCCAGGCACGTTGAGATACATGCGCTTTACATAACGATAAAAGGTCCCCTCCGCATTGGAAATCGCTAACAGGAACCCCTCCCGTCCGTCCAGAAACCCCCGGTGCACGATATAGGTGCGAGCAAAAGCCCACAGTCCGTGCACGATGGCGCCTCGCAGAGTCGCTGATCGCCCTCGCGAACGCATCATCAAAGCCCCGGCCGTTGAGTATCGGTTTACTTTATCCAGAACTTCATCGAGGCTACGGAAGCTGATGTGCTCTAGGTGATGCTTGAAGCGACCCGGCTTACCGGGAAACTCCAAGCGCTCATGCACGATGGCATCCGTAAAGTGCGCTGCACCTCTACGAAACAGCCGTGCCACGTAATCGGGCCACCAACCGCTGTGGTGCATCGCTCGACCGCAATAGTAGGACAGGCGCGGCATTTCATAAACAGTTGGCCCTATCGGTTGAACGATGACCTGGGCAATCTCGCGCTGCAGCTCCGGCGTCACACGCTCATCAGCATCTACTGCCAGAACCCACTCCCCGGTTGCCTCTGCCAAAACTCTGTTCTTTTGCCTTCCGAAGCCGGGCCAATCCTCGTTGCAAAAGACTTTCTCTGTGTATTTTCGGCAGATGTCTACGGTCCCATCAGAACTCCCCGAATCGAGCACGACGATTTCATCCGCCCAGCTCACCGACTCGAGACACTCCCGGATATTTGCCGCTTCATCCTTCGTAATAATAATTACGCTAATCTTTGGTGCGTCATTCTCCATCGATCCCTGAGTTAAACATAATGCAGTCCCTGACAATGTTTTGTCACCACCACCCGCCAACAGAACTTATGTAATCTCAGTAGCTTCCAAGCAAATTGCAAACTAACACGGCGCATTCTTTATTTCATACAACACTAACTGGATACAGATATCGCCTTATCATGCACGATTTCTTGGGCCGCAAACTGCCATTGGTACAATTTGCTATAGATTTCTCCCTTCGCCAACAGCTCTTCGTGGGTACCCATCTCCCGGATAATACCCCCTTCCATCGCCACGATCCGGTCAGCGCCTTTCACGGTGGAAAGACGGTGAGCAATGATAAGCGTTGTTCGGCCCCGCATGAGTTCTGCCAAGGCACTATGAATCAGTTTCTCGGTACGTGAATCCAGGGCCGACGTGGCTTCGTCGAGTAATAAGATAGGAGCGTCTCTTAGCAGCGCCCGGGCGATAGCGATTCGTTGCCGCTGACCACCCGACATGCGAATACCGTTTTCCCCCACCATGGTCTGTAATCCTTCCGGCAGATCCTCAATGAATTCCATGGCACAGGCGCTCTCCGCAGCCTGGCGTATGCGCGCTTCGCTCGGCCGATTGCTCATACCGTATGCGATGTTGGCTGCGATCGTGTCGTTAAATAACAGCGTCTCTTGGGGCACCACGGCAATATTATCCCGTAAGCTGTTTAGACGCAGGCTACGAAGATCGTGACCGTCAAGGAAAATACCTCCCTCACTCGGATCATAGAATCGTGGGATGAGATTGATAAGAGTCGATTTGCCACTCCCGGAATGCCCCACCAGCGCGATGGTTTCACCTGGCTCGACACGCAAGTCGATGTCGCGCAACACGATACGGTCATGACCGGGATACCGAAACGACACCGCCCGGAATTCTAATCTGCCCTGAACACGGCCGCCGATAACCGTGGTCCCGGTATCAGGCTCTGGCGGCTCGTCAATCAAGGCGAACACGCTCTCCGCACCGGCAAGCCCCCTTTGTAACGGTTCGTTGACGCTGGTAAGACGTTTGATAGGCGAAAACAGAAGACCCATGGCCCCAAAAAACGACACGAACGTACCGACCGTTATCTGGTCCGCCGCCGACTGAAGTGATGCAATGTAGATGATGACCGCCAGCGCGAGCGCGGCGATCAATTGAACGATGGGGACGTTTATCGCCGCAGCGGTAACCACTTTCGTCGAGTAGCGCCTGACCCAATTAATGACCACCCGAAACCGTTCGTTCTCATACTGCTGGCCGCCGAATACTTTGACAACCTTATTTCCATGAATCCCCTCTTCCATAACCTGCGTCATATCCCCCATCGCCCGTTGCAGCGCGCGACTCACGTTGCGAAGCCGTTTACTCAACACCATCACGACAATCACGATAAAGGGAGCAGCAATAAACATAATAAGAGATAGCTCCCAGCTCAGATAGAACATCCACGCCAGGAGCCCGATGATCGCCAAAGTATCTTTCACCAACACGATCACTACTTTGGTGGCCGCATCACAAATATTGTTCACATCATAGGTCAATTTCGCGATCAAAGTACCAGATGGATTTTTATCGAAAAACTGTGCCGGCAGACCGAGCAACCGTTCAAACATCTTAGCCCGCAGATCCATCACCACCCGGTGAGCCACCCACCCCAAGGCCACGTTACTCGAGAACGTAACGATGCCCCTTACCAGGAAAAGGGCCACTAACAAGATCGGTACCAGCTTAGTCCAGGTCAAATCTTTTTCAATGAAGCTGCCATCCAACAGGGGTTTGAGTAAAGCGGGAATGGCCGGCTCCGTAGCAGCGAGTATTACCATACTCACGACCGCCAACAAGAAGGTTCGCCAGTAGGGCCTAACCTGGCTTAATAGCCGTAAATACAGTGCTTTCGTCGAACGCTCTTCTGCCACGGCCATGCTCAGGATATGGGAGCGATACAAAATTCTGCGGTGATCATCGTTTCGACACCCAATTTATCTTTGCTCCTAGCGCTTCAGAGACCGATCGGAGGTTCCAAGGGGCGAGTCTGACAAAACGATAACGATGACTAGAAATCCCTTCCAGCGTGGTCACAGAGCGGCCGCCTGTTTGCTATAGACTTCAGCGCCATCGGGGGGGCGATCCTTAAAGCGTCGATGTATCCAAAGGTATTGGTCCGGTACTCTACGCACATGCTCTTCAAGCAGGCGATTGATACGGGCGGTGTCACGCAGCACATCGCCACTCGGGAAATCGTCCAGAGCAGGTAAAACCCTCAGCACATATCCCCTGCCGTCATCCAAGCGCAGCGGCAAAAATGGCACCACGGCGCAACCGGTGAGACGCGCCAAACGGGAGGTCGCTGTGGCGGTCGCGGCTGGGATGCCAAAGAGCGGCACGAAGACGCTATGACGCCGGCCGTAGTTTTGATCGGGCGCATACCAAACGACTCCGTTTTTCCGCAGGCTCTGGATGACCCTACGGATGTTGCCCCGCGCAATGGCCTTATCAAGATAGCGCCGGCGACCCCGGTTCAGCACTATTTCGAGCACAGGATTGTCGTGCCTTCGATAATACAGCGCGGTTCCTCGCATCCGTGTGCGCAGTGAAAGCAACCGGCCGGCGATCTCTGAGCAGGTGAAATGGCCGTTCAGCAACAGTACGCCTTGGCCTTGCTGTAGCGCCGCCTCGATGTGCTCCAAGCCCTGCACACTCACTAACCGGTCGAGTCGCCGGTCCCGTCCCCAGCAGCTCAGGCCTATCTCGAAGGCGGCTATACCCAGGGACTCGAAATGTCGCCGTACCAAAGCGCTTTGCTCAGACTGGCTTAAATGCGGAAAGCAAAGTCGTATGTTGATGGCTGCGATGTTGCGCCGTTTAGGCAGCGCGCGCATAAGCAATCGCCCGCAAACGGCGCCGATACCGAGCAGCCAGCGGTACGGCAACTGCACCAGCAACCACAGGAGCCCCACGGCGAGCCAGGTCGGCCACCAGCGAGGATGCACGAGTTCGCGAATGCTCTCAAAATACAAGTCAGGCCCCCATGAACAGTGACGACAACGCAACCGTGGCACAAAGCCGAGGCAGTCATCCCGCTGCTAGCGCTCGAGCAGGCTCCTACAGGGCGCAGCTTGTCACCGGCACGCCCACAGTCCCGCCGCGCCCACAGCCAGTTCACGCGAGAACTGCCTTGAGTCCTGCTCCAGCTGTGCTAGCAAGGGTATACGAATAGTTTCTGGGGCCAGCGGTAGTCGAAGACAACGGGACAAACATCATGCGAATTGCTCTTATCAGACTGACATCACTAGGCGATATTATTCTCTGCATGGTAGCATTGCAAATCATTAAGCGGTATCTCCCAGATTGCCTGGTCACCTGGATTGCGGATAGCAAATTCGCTGACATACTCGATCACCATCCTGACCTGCAATACATCATCAAGGTAGATTTAAAAAATACCAAGAAGCATTTCTCTCTCAAGAGGGCACGGATCGAGATACAAAAACTGCGTGGCCACGCCGAGTTCGATCTCGCCATTGATCTGCACGGCCTTCTTAAATCTGCGATCATAACCCGTCTGACATCCAAACAATCTAATGGATTTGGACCCAACCAACTGAAGGAACCGCTCGCGGGCTGGCTATACAAGGCACGTCATGACATTTCTCTAGACCTGCCGGTTGTTACCCGACACGTCGCGTTAGTTGCTAAGTCTCTTGACTTCTCCTTCTCTGAAGAGGAGATAATTCAAAAGGAACCCTACCTATACTATTCGCAAGATGACATATCTTTTACAAAGCAGCATTTCAAGAAAGCAAAAAAAAATATTATCCTTATTCCAGAAACAAGCATGGCGTACAAAAACTACCCGCGAGACAAATATGTGAATATTGCTAATTCGCTCAGTGAAAACATACTCGTTACATCGGGAAATAAGGCCGAGCGAACAAGCGCAGAGTATATTGCAGATAAATCGCCATTTATAACATTGCTACCGTCGCTAAATCTCAATCAGCTAAAAGCAGCGATATCCCAAGCCGATTTAGTGATTGGTGGAGATACTGGCCCGAGCCATATTGCCTGGGCAAACAATGTCCCTTCTATCACATTATTTGGTGCAACACCGTCGAACTGTATTTATGCGACGAAAAGAAACAAAATAATCGCCTCGCCAACCCGAACCAATACCCTCCGCGTGAACAAGACGGATTTTTCGATTCGTGACATTCCTGAGAGGACCATCCTGCAGGCGGCTGAGGAGCTCCTCTATTAATGAGTGTTAGAAGCTGTTTGTAAAACAGCTTCTAAGCGAGCCTCTCCACGCTGTGTTCTCTCGACACGGCCAGCGAGTACATCCAAGCAATGTCCCGACCTCTTTTCAGGGGTTGAGTGAGAACCGGTAGCCTATCACGAACCATGGTGTACTCTTTGCTATCCTGTCCACAGCCAGCCTACGGGGAGTGCCGAGCCTCCCGCATGCTGGAGAGGCTGCGCGTCCTGCGGTTTCGGAACTGGAGGCCCGCGGAAGTGGAGCAGCGAACGCAGGACCGACTGACCTTTCATGTTTTTTCTTGCGATCTTGAGTTGACTTCTATGCTTGACGACGAAACCGATCTCGCGACTTATTTTCATACCCAACTCAATGAACACGAGGAGCTGGTACAAGCAACCCGACGGACCCTCGCGATACCCTTCATAAGGCTGGTAAACTTAGCCACGCAGGCGATTCGTGGTGGCGGCAAGATTATCCTATTTGGTAACGGCGGCAGTGCCGCCGATGCCCAGCATATCGCCACCGAGTTGACGGTACGATACACCCAATTCCGCGACCCCATTGCCGCCGTTGCCCTGACCACGGACACTTCAGCGTTGACGGCCATCGGCAATGATTATGGCTTTGAGCAGCTCTTTGCTCGACAACTTCAAGCGTTAGGCCGAGAAGCTGATCTCGCCATCGCGATCTCCACTTCGGGCAAAAGCCCGAACGTCATCCAGGCGCTAAACACCGCCCAACAGATGGGCATGCAAAGGGCCGCCTTCACTGGCTGCCACGGCGGGGAATTGCCGATACTGGCCGATCCGGTGCTTATCGTACCCTCTCATTGCACGGCCCGGATACAGGAAATGCACATCATGCTGGGACACATGTTTTGCGGCGTCCTCGAGCGTTCCCTCAGGCTGATCTGAAGACAGCCTGACCAGCCGTGAGTAAGCAGTGCAAACGGCGCGTCCTGCTGATCAAAACATCCTCCCTCGGCGACATCGTGCATGCCATGACTGCGCTCACCGACGCCGTCCTGCACGCGCCAGACGTTTGCTTCGATTGGCTGGTGGACGAGTCACTGGTTGATCTACCCGCCTTGCATTCGGCCGTCGACAGGGTGATCCCGGTAGCTTTTCGACGATGGCGTCGGCACCCTCTGAGATTCCTCCGGTCCGGCGATTATCAAAATCTCAGAATTGCCCTGGCAGACAGGCGCTACGATGCCATCATCGATGCCCAAGGCCTGCTCAAGAGCGCGCTGCTAAGCCGGCTTGCCGAAGGACCACGCTATGGTTTGGACTGGCGTTCGGTACGTGAACCCTTGGCGAGCCTCGTCTATCACCGGCGATTTCGCATCGCCAAGGATACACACGCCGTGTTGGCGCTGCGCCAACTGTTCAGCCGTGTGTTGGGGTATGCCATGCCGGTTACCGAACCGGCACTCCATGTCGACCACACACGCCTCCCGATCCCTTCCCCTGAGTCGCCGTATGTGGTGTTCCTTCACGGCACTCAGTGGCCAACGAAGCATTGGCCCGAACGCTACTGGATCGAACTGGCGCACCTGGTCCAGGACACGGGCTTCGACTTGTGGCTTCCCGCCAAGAGCAAGGCCGAAGGGCGGCGTGCCGATGTCATTGCCGGAGATTGCGCCAAAGCCCGGGTTCTACCGCCATCAGCGCTCACCGAGGTGGTGGGGGTCCTTGCGGCTGCCCGTGGCGTCGTCGGTGTCGACACGGGTCTAGCGCATTTAAGCGCCGCCCTCGGTATTCCTACTGTGGTATTGTTCGGTCCCACCAGTCCCCTTAGGACCGGTGCCGTTGGCCGCTATCACCGCAACTTGTCGGCGACATTACCCTGCGCGCCCTGCCTCAGTCGCCATTGCCGATATCAAGGACCGAGCGAAGTGACCCCGGCCTGTTTTCAAAGCCTCTCCCCCACCCATGTCTTTGGGGAATTGACGTCTCTCATCGCCGAACGCTCGGCGACCTAGCTGATTTCCATCGCGATGCCATAGCGTTCCAACCATCGGCTGCAATGCTGTCGGCGGCATTCTGTTCCAGGCCATCCTGCCCCACTCGGACCACTGACTGGCTATCAATCCCATCGGTCGAGCTGCTCGAACGAAATGTGCTATAACAGCGTGCCATGTATCCCGACGCAAAGGTTGCCCATCTTGTGAGGCGGATCGCTGGCACGATCTCATGCCTCGCCTTGCTGCTGACTGCGTCCTGCAGCACTCGCCTCGTTAGCCCCGATGGCGGAGCGCTCGACCCTGGGCAAGCGGTAACCGGAGAGAAAGTGGTCGCGGTCGCCAAGACGCTGGTTGGCGCACCCTACCGATACGGCGGCACCACTCCCAGCGGCTTTGACTGCAGTGGTCTGGTGCAGTACGCCTATAGAGAAGCGGGCTTTACCCTACCTCGCAGCACTGGGGAACAGCTTCGGTACGCGCAAAGCGTCAGCGTCACGCACCTCAGACCAGGGGATCTGTTGTTTTTCCGAATTTCCAAGCGCAAGGTCTCCCATGTTGCAATTTACTCCGGGCAGGGCCGTTTTATTCATGCCCCATCCAGTGGGCGCCGCGTATCCTATGGGGAACTCGATCATCCCTTCTGGAAGAAACGTCTGGTGAGTGCCGGTCGGTTGCACTGAACGGCCGAATGCCTTGTGCCCCGTTACAAGCCGGGCGGCCCTTATGGGTAAGGACGGCAAACCGGCCATGCCCCGCGAGGCGACCGAGCTGCTCAGGAACAGCCACCTGCAACCCAACGAAGTGCGTGAGTTCGAGGACCCTGTCCCGGCCTCACCCGCACTGGGCATTATCCGCGCCGAACAGCCATACAACCTGCTGACGCCGACCCTGATCGAGCGTTTCGGCGACCAGTTTGCGGCTCATTTGAAGCAACCGAGACTCGCTGCGTCGGCAGAGTTCCGGCCGTGATCAGGGTCGGGCAACGGACCAACACCCCCACGCGTCAGGCCAGAAGGGCGCGACGCCTGAGCGGTGGTGAAAAAACCGTCGTGAGCGGGCCGAGAGCCAGGCGGACCGGCGCCAAGCCGAGAGACATATCAATTAGATAGGCGAGGAGCGAGCACCGCCCAACGCCGCTATCGGGTCGTGTAGCAGGTTTTTTCACAACCTCTGAGGATACCCGCGAGGCTAGCAGGCCTGATGGCGGGTATTCTCCTCATCCCGCAGCCCTGTCTAGCAACGGATGACTCGCTTGGGGTGCATTCCAGAGCCGACGCCACCGTGGTGCGACAGGGGCAGCCGCCATTCGAGAACCCTCCACACTTCAAAATCATGGCGAAAAAACAGGCGCCGCATGCTGGCGCGGATCTCGGAGAACGGCAAGCCGACTCGAGCCGCCGGAGCTTCATCAAAAGCCTAAGCAGCCTAGCCGTTGCAGCGGCTGCTCCAACCAGCGCCCAGGCCGCCTGGGGCGGGCTCACCTTTGGCGATGCCTTCGCAGATTTCTTTCAGCAGCACTATCAGCGCATGACCGCCGAGGAAATCCAGGAAACACTGCAGCGTATCGAACGCAAAGCCCATAGACGCTACGGTGTGGATATCCAGTGCAAGAACACCCCACCCCAGGAGGGTGTCGTGTTCGGATATGCCATCAATATCACCAAGTGCAAGGGATATCGGGACTGCGTCAGCGCCTGTACACGCGAGAACAATTTGAGCCGCGACATCCAATACATCCGAGTGCTGGAACTCGATGAAGGAAGCCTGAATCTAGAGCAAGCTGATCATTACTACGATCACGATGGGGTGCCGGCGCCTGGGAAATACTACCTGCCGGTCCAGTGCATGCAATGTGACGACCCGCCGTGCGTGAAGGCCTGTCCTATCGAAGCCACCTGGATGGAGCCCGACGGTGTGGTGGTGGTCGATTACGACTGGTGCTTTGGTTGTCGCTACTGCATGGTGGCCTGTCCCTATCAGGCCCGCCATTTCAACTGGGACAAGCCCAAACTACCGCCTGAGAGGCTGTGAAAAAACCGTCGCGAGCGGCCCGAGAGCCAGGCGGACGGAGCGAAGCCGAG
>CAZUZO010000086.1:0-15657 GCA_964624765.1 uncultured Thiotrichales bacterium | reverse complement strand
CCCGATCAATTGCCGAACAGTGGCCCGATCACACGAATGAGCATCGGGCTAACGGCTAGCAAATAGGTGCTGGTGTAGGCTAGAACCACTACTACACCACCTACTAATAGATATTGGTAAAGACTGGACTGCTTTGTGGCATTAACTTTCGTCATCGTTGGGTCTCCGAGAATACGCTCGATCACTCATTTGCTCCATCACTAAGTCGACAGCATGAAGCGTTCCCTAAAGCGGATTTCGGGTCTCACTCGAATCGAGCACGATAATTTATTATTCTTAACGATCAAATATTTACGTGATTTCTATCCGGAAATCCCCGGAGCCAGGGATCGGTAAATACGGAGCGATGATCGCGCTTACGGCAACCTCGGGAACGCGGTTCATCCGACTCGTTCGCGCCGAAGCCGCTTGGGCGAGGGGCAAGAAAGGCCTTGTCTTCCTGCGCGTGCAGGTTGGCAGCCCTTAGGCTGAACAGCGTGTGTTTATTTTTTATAGACATCCTGTCCTGAAAACAATACAAAGCATCTGATGAATGCGCGACAAGGCCTCCTAGCACACGCAAAAACCCCGGCGACAGGCCGCGTAAGCCACGGCCGGTCAATAGGTTGGGATTCAAGGTGACGCCTTCAGGGTGTATGGCACGGCTCGTGCATCATCCTTAATCAGAAAGGATTTCTCAAAACCTTGTAGGACAACTCAATAAGGCAACAATACCCCGAGGAGAAAATCATGAGCTTCAATATCCCGAACGTCGATTTCAAGTCCGGCGGAAATGCTGAGGCCACTGCCACCGGCACGCAGAGCAACACCGATTACACCAAGCTGATCAACAAGGGGGTCGACTTGGGCGTGGCGAATCCGGACATCCAAACCGATAATGATTTCACTGTGCAAGGCCAGAACGTAGGGGCTGGAGCGTTCGGCGGCCACGGCGGCCAAGACAACGTGAACCAGAATATCACCGTATAGAACCAGCAATGTCCGGTGTACAAAGCCCCAGAGGCACGCCTCTGGGGCTTTGTATTTTGGATCGTTTCGGCTACAAGCCGATGCCACAGGGCTGTCTTGGATTTCCCCGTTCAGTCCTAGACTGCGCGCCACATATCCAATAGATGAGAGCTTGTGAAAACATCGGCTATGCAAGCGGATAGCGGCATGGGGCGGGCAGTGCTCGCCCCTCGCCTCTCTATCGGGTATATCGCACGGCTTCGCGTCGTCCCCCTCGTGCTCGGACCGCTCGCGATGGTTTGTCGCCATGTTTCAGCGTGCAGTCAACCGATAGCAGCTGCTCGCTCTCGCACCCACTGATACCCCTGAGAGATCGAATACTAAGGAGGGCTCATAGACTGCCATGGATAACCGCGACTGCCATTACATACAGCAGGTTGCCGAGCTCGGCGAGACGATCGAAATCCTTGCCAGCGAGGATATTCGCTCCACCATGGGCATCAATCTGCTCAAGGAAGGTGCTCGAATCAACCGCCGCGTGCTGCACCGCCTTTTGCCACAGCCACTGCTGCGTCCCATCGACTACTCGATCTTGATGGAGCACACCGTCGGCCGCGATACTCTGATCGCCGAGGGTGTGGGCTTCATGAGCGACGCCAGCGACATGGCTGCGCTGTTGAGGTCGTTGCCGACGGTGGGCCTTGCGGAACGATGTTTCGCACGGACACGTCTCAACATCGCCATGCAAAACAAACTGACGGTGGCCTACCGGCAGCGCCCTACTCTGTTCGCCCACAGCATCCGGGTCGCCATGCTGTCTAGCCTCATCGGCGAGCAGCTACGGCTCGGCGATGAGGAATTGGAGCTCGTTACTACGGCAGGGTTATTCCACGACATCGGTGAGCTGCACTGCGACCCGGCCATTCTTGACGCCACGGATCCCTGGGCTGATGAAGGGCAAGGGCATCTGCACAGCCATCCAGTCACCGGCTATTTCATCCTCAGGGAGATGCAGAGTTATCATCCCTTGGTGCGGCGCGCGGTGATCGAGCACCATGAACGCCTCGACGGCAGTGGGTATCCGAAGCGCATCAAGAGTCATGAGATCTGCCGCCCGGCGCGGATCCTGTCGCTGGTGGACTATGCCGACAGCCTGGCACAACGAACCACGCTGCAGGATGTGCGAAGGATATTGAAGCTGTCGGACGGCCAATTCGATAGGGAGGCCGTGGCCGCCTTCACGGGCCTTATTCACGAGCTGGAGGCTTCGGGCAGGCGGGGAGCAGTGCCTTCTGATAGATGATCTTATCGTCATGCTCGCGGTAAAAATGGGGAAGCCTCGCGACCCTTCGAAAACCCATCCTGCGGTAGAACCGGCGAGCCCCCCGGTAGCGATCACTGCCGGAGGTCTCGGCGTACAGTCGACAGCCTCCCAACTCAGCGATGGCGCGTTCAGTGCGCATCAGGAGCTGACGCCCCAGGCCGCTCCGATAGCAGTCCGGATGCACCGCAATCCAGTAGAGATCGAAGCGGGCATCGGTGGCGGGTATCGGTCCAAAACAGGTGTAACCAACGAGTTCATGGTCGTGCTCTGCTAATAGGAAATGATAGCCACAAGCACTTCCGCCGAGCAGCCGCTCCTCGACCAATGCCGCCGCGACGTCCGTCTCCTCCGAGGAAAACACGCCCGTCTGTGCCACCAACCGGCGCACACCCTCCACATCCGAGGGCCTCACCTGCTGCCGCCAATGGGTGCCCTCGACGGCCGCTGGTGCCCCGTTTCGCGCTCGTGTGCTCCGCTGCGGGTTCACTGGGATCCAGTCAGCACGGCTCGATCCCCATCCACGGGCGGACAATCGTCGAGGATGCGGGCGATGACAGCGGTGGAGCTCAGACCACGCTGCGCCGCGGCGGCGAGAAAACCACCGTCTGGAGCCAGGCACGGGTTGGCATTCACCTCGAGCACCCAAGCATGCCCACCCCTGTCGACGCGCACATCAACGCGGGCATACCCGTTGAGTCCGAAAGCGTTCCAGCAGCTAAGGGCCAAATCAGTCAAGCGGGCCAATAGATCCGGCTCGGCTTGCGGGTCGGGAAAGCACCGCTCGGTATGTTGGTAAGCAAAGCTCTCGGGATCCCACTTAGCGGCATAGTCGACGATGCGGGGAAGGTGCGGAGGAAAATCCACGAAAAGCATTTCAGCGATGGGCAGGACTTCAGGCCCTGCCTGACCCGCCAGCAGAGCGATGTTGAACTCTCGCCCGTCGATGAAGCGCTCCGCGAACCATGGTCCGCCACACTGCCGAACTCGCTCCGCGAGCCGTGCCGTGGCCTGCTCGGCCGTCGGCACCACCGATTCGGCATCCAAACCGAGGGAGGCATGCTCCCAAACCGATTTGATGATCATGGCACCCCGCGGCAAAGCCAGTTTGCCCACAAGGGAAAGGGAGTCGATCCAGTCCGGGGTGGGGATCCCTACCTCGCGCATCAGTCGCTTCGCCAGCAGCTTGTGCGAGGTCAGCCGCTGGGCGTGACTGCTACACCCGGTATAGCGCAACCCCAAAGCCTCCAGCAGTGCGGGCGCAACATGAATCGAGCGCCCACTCCCTCCAATCGACTCCACCAGATTGAAAACCAATCCAGGTGACAGACGCTTGAGGTGTGCCGTGACGTCGGCCGGATCCTGGATAAATGGCAGCGAGATCACCTCATAGCCCAGCGCGTTGAGGGCCTCGGCTACGGTATCGCATTGCACCAGGGTATCTTGCTCATCGGCAGCCGCGTCGGCGGCTACTGCACTGTGTAGAATCACCGCCCGCGGCAAGATGTGAGACCCTCTCACTCGCGGCCGACGGCTCGAGCCGCCTTCGGATGACGTGCATCGCGGTAGCGTTTGCGACACGCCTCGATGATGAGAGTGAGCAGATCCGAATACTCGATGCCGGCTAACCGCGCCAGGATGACCAGATCGGAGTGCAGCGGGTGCAATCCAGGTAATGGATTGAGCTCTAGGAATTGGGGCTCGCCGTGTCCGTCCGAGCGCAGGTCGACCCGCCCACCGTCGCGACCCCGCAGTGCCTGCCAAGCGGCCAAAGCCGTGGCCGCGGCCCGCTGGGCTTCCTCGTCGTCCACCAGACGATAGGTCACGCGGGTCTGATAGTCGGCCTTATTGGCGTAGGAATAGCCAAAACGCTCGGCATTTGCGTTAAAGCCGATCTCCATAACGCCGAGCACGCGCCTATCCGCGCCGTTGCCGACCAACCCCACCGTGAATTCCCGCCCCGGCAGATAGGTTTCGATCAGCAACGGTTGCAGAAAGCGTGCAAGGAGTGCCTGGCCAATTCGTTTTAGCGCGAACGGCGACTCGACGTGGCAGGCCGCGCTGATCCCCTTGCCACTGCCCTCTGCCAGAGGCTTGACAAACAGTGGGAAAGGCAGCTCCACGGTGTTCAGATCGTCCTCTTTCTCAATCACTGCGAAGGGCGCCGTAGGGATCCCGTGGTCTCGCACGACGCGCTTGGCCATGGCCTTATCCAGCGTCAGCGCCAAGGTGAGGGGGTCGGAAAACGTATACGGTATGCCGTAGGCTTCGAGCAACGCCGGGACCTGCGCCTCGCGGGCAACGCCCCCCAGTCCTTCAGCGATGTTGAACACGAACTGGAAGCGCTCACCCTCGACCAGCCGCCGGGCTAACTCGCGTACTCCGCCGATCCGTTCGGTGACCAACCCTTGCCGTCGGAGCACCGCCTCGATAGCCGCGATGGTCTCCGGCGCGTCGAATTCGGCGGTGGCCTCCTCGTCGAAACCCTGGGCGCGGTAGGCCTCGCGCAGGTCATAGGTCAGACCAACGCGCACGGCCGTGTCCTTGCCGATTCGTTCTGTTCAGCGCCCAAGGTGCCGCCGGGATCGGGGTAGCGAAACACCGCTCCGGTGTAGTTTCTCAGCAGCAGATCCTGGCCCTCGCGTCCCACCACCGGATCGGGGATCAGGGGAATCTTCCCTCCACCTCCCGGCGCATCGATGACGAAGGTCGGTACCGCATAGCCCGTGGTATGGCCGCGCAGCCCTTGGATGATCTCGAGACCTTTCTCGACCGAGGTGCGAAAGTGTGAAGACCCTTTGATAGGGTCACACTGATAGAGGTAGTACGGTCTTACGCGACGCATCAATAATCCCTGGAATAGCTGTCTCAAGGTCTCGACGTCGTCGTTGATACCTTTGAGCAATACCGTCTGACTGCCCAAGGGAATGCCGGCATCCGCCAGCCGGGCACACGCTTCGGTCGCCTCCGGCGTCAGCTCCTTCGGATGGGTGAAGTGGATGCTCATCCACAGGGGATGATGGCGTTTCAGCATGCGCGTCAATTCGCGGGTAACGCGCATCGGAAGCACCACCGGAACCTTGGTGCCGATGCGCAGGAACTCCACATGGGGTATCGCCCGCAAGCGTTTGAGCAGCCAATCGAGCTTGTCGGTGGACAACGTCAGGGGGTCCCCCCCCGACAGCAGGACATCGCGGATTTCGCCATGGGATTCGATGTAGGCCAGCGCCCGCTCCCAGTGAGAGGTTCCGAAAGGATATTCTCCCGCCGTTCCCACCATGCGCGAGCGCGTGCAATAACGGCAGTAGGTGCTGCAGAAAGGCATGGTCAGAAACAGCACGCGATCGGGATATCGATGTACGAGCCCGGGCACCACGGTATCGACATCCTCGCCGAGGGGATCCTCGGCCTCGCCGGCCGTCTCAAGGTATTCCGCCATGACGGGGATATGGGTACGGCGCAGCGGCTCATCGGCATCACTTAAACTCATCAGGCTTGCGTAGTAAGGTGTAATACCGACCGGCAAAGCCCCGGTGTGGGCTCGTACCGCCTCGCGCTCGAGATCAGAAAGGTCGAAAATCCGGGTCAACCCGGCCACATCACGGATTCGGTTGCGAACCTGCCAACGCCAATCACTCCAATCGGCCAACGATACCTGGGCGAAGAAGCGCCTGCGAAAAACCTTCGCGTCACGGCTAACCGGGAAACGTGGCAAACGGTGAGTTTGGGCAAGGATCGGCGGTAAATCAGATGAAGAAGAACGTGGGGTCGGGTGGACGGCGACCAGCGACGGGGGAGGGCGATCCTCTTCGCCCTCCTCAGTGACTGCGGAATGTACGCCGACCGGTGCAGGCGCAAGGCCTGATGTCATCCTGTCGTTCATGGCTCGGCTGCTCCCAAAGTGATGTGTCTATGCCAGCAGTTGACGGTGGGCGGCCTCTGTATCGGCCGCCATCCTTCAGCGCGTAGTCAGCCGCGCGAATAATAGGGTCGCAGCAGACAATTTCAAGGGGTTAAAGAGACTTTTTTTGACCCGCCGCAGTCAACCCGCGCCGGGATGAGGTCCCATGCGAGAGCACCGATGACAAGGCCAGGAGGCGGCTTCGACTTCCCCGCTCCGCTTTATCCATCGACACCAGGTGGGCCTATGGCCTATGCACGGCAGGCGGCATTGGGGAAATTGCGTTGGGTTCTCTAGAGCAGGCGCTCGGAAAATACGGAGGCCGGCATCGGGAAATACGCATATTTTCGCCTAAGGATCAAGGAGTATTATCAAATAGATTACACTCGCAGATCGATCTGCGGCACAGGAATTCGACGCCTCCGCCGCTCCATGATGCGGGTTGCTAGATACACCACGCGAGCTTGTCATCATCCACATCGTTTCCCCGGATCTGTTGGCAGGACTTGGCTAGCTTCTGGGGCAACCTATGATGCAGCGAGCCACCGATGCGAAGCCCACCGGAGGAAAACAACCGTCAGGGAAAGAGCGAGGATCCTGGCACCCAACTGAGCTTGCCAGGGGTATCGGTCGCAGCTCCCTCTGCGGCGGTGTGCCGTGACTGTCCATTCCGTGGTTATTGCCTGCCAAGGGGGTTGGAGTGGTTGCACGTTGGAAAGCCCAAGCGGCTGATCACCCTCCCCAAGGTCGTTCACCGCGGCGATGCGCTCTATCGGGCCGGTCAAAGCCTACCGCCACTCTACTTTATTAAGGCCGGTTCGGTGAAGATCGCCATTCCATCGGCGACCGGGGTTGACCAAGTCGTCCGGTTTCATCTTGCGGGTGAACTCGTTGGAGCCGATGGGCTAAAAGGACCCCGAATAGAGTCTACCGCCGTGGCCCTGGAAACGAGCGGTCTGTGTCAGCTACCGGCCCATCAGATAGAAGCCCTTTACCTGCGATTCCCCGAAGTGCAGCAGCGTTTGATCAAGCGCCTCGCCGAACAGCTTTCACGCGCCCAGGCCATTTTGCTCATTGTTGGCAGACAAGGTGCTGAAGAACGCCTGGCGGCCTTTCTCGTCGACCTCATCGGTAGACTCGAAGCGCGCGGATCATGGATCGAGGAGCTCACCCTCAGCATGACTCGCTGCGACATCGGGAGCTATCTGGGGATTGCCGTAGAGACCGTCAGCCGAGCCTTCAGACGGCTACAAGCAAAGGGACTTGTGAGCGTTCGCGGGCGCCGCGTACGGGTCAAGGATATCGGGGCGCTGCAGGCACTAGCCCGCCTCCCCCTGGAAGCCTCTTACTCCAATGGCCTCTCTGCCGGCGCTCGTGACATGTTTAAAACAGCGCCTTAGAAGCTGTTTTAAAAACTACTGCGCTTGCCATAGCTGCGTTGCACAGCGGCTCGCAATCCTCATGTACTCCCTTGTACACTCCGGTTGCTCGCCACCGCGCGCCTTGCTCTGTCGGCGCTCGTGACATGTTTAAAACAGCTTCTTAGGGCGGGATCTTTCGACCTAGCGATGAAGTGCCACGATAGCTTGGCTTCAGTGTCAGCGCGATCGAGCCGCCACACCCACACCGCTCGGTAACCGTTTGCCAAACAGCGTCACATACAGCATGCGATACACATCGGTATTGTCGAAGCGAACGTAGAACGGCAGTTCACCTTCCCTGAAGGGCTCGGTACGGGTCAGCCGTCCAGCATTCAAGCCTTGTGCTCGCGACACGATACCACCGGCAACGTCCGGCAGCCCTGCCCAAACGACGGCGAAGGGTAGCGGCTGGGCGGGCACCGAAGGTGCCTGCGTCGCCCCATTCTGAAACGGCCGCCAAGGTAGCAGCGCATCGGGCTCGGCGAGGAAGGGTCTGCCACCCCGACCGTCCATACCATCGACCTCGACCCATTGCTCGCCGCCCTCCAGGCCGGTGGGATTGACGTCGGTGTCGGTCACCACGCAGGTGTTGAGATCCGAAGCATCCTCGCACTGGACTGGATTGGCGGCCCTATCGACCTCTTTTTGCCCGGCAGGGGTCGCATCGACTGCTCGCAATGCCAGCAGTTGGGGCCCCGACCCGTCACTGTCGGCCGCCGTGATGATCAGCGTCATCGAGTCGCGTTCAGCCGCGAAGTCACGGGTCACACCGACCAGGTCGTCGGTCCGTTTAAGCGCAAGCAGGGTACCGATGGCGTTGTTGGCATTCGGCATATTGTCGGTGCTCTCAACCTCGATAACCGCGGCAAACGGCTTGCCAGCCTCCTGTGCACGACGTTTGAGGACTTCCAGACCGAGGCCCGCCATCTCGGCAACGGTCGGCGGATCGAAGCTATAGGGCCGCTCGGAGTCGCCCTGCTTGGCGCCCCACAATACCAGCTTCCCCACCTTGTCGGCCCCGTACTCAAGCCCCTCGGGCGGCAAGGCATCCTCCGCATCGCGTACCAAGCCGAGCGCCTTAAGACGTTCCTCCGTCTCGTCGCGGTCTGCGGCGCCGGCTAGCCCGTAGCCAGCCATCAGCAAAACCAGGCTCGCGGTCATAACCCGTTGCCGCCAAGATTCCTTCCCCATGTCAGTCGCCTCCCTTCATTGCCCTTGGTTTGCGTCTCGCCGATAGAAAGGCGAACAACCCAAACGGCGCATAGTACACGAAGCACGAGATGACCCCCGCCAAGATGAGCGCCGGGATATACCATGGCCAAAGCACTGGCCGCCGAAACTTAAGATTCACTCGGCACCCTGGTGCAGACGCTTTGAACAGGTGGGTCGATTACGGGCCCTTGCAGAAGGTGTCGTTAAAAGGAAGTCAGGTGTCATCGCATAGTCAGCGGTTCGGCCAATCAGGGACCGAATCCTCACTCCCCCGGATAACGGATGCCCGCTTCCGTCCCGGCTAAACCCTCGACGATTTCCAGTACCTTGTACGCGTAATGGGTACGGTTGAACTCGTCCACTGCACGCACCGTGACCGTGTGCACACCGGCGGAAAGGTCATCGGGCAGATCCGCAACGAAAAGATGGGACGAAGGTCGCGCCCTGACCCAGGATTTCTTGCTGTCGGCATGACGCAAAAACAGCTCATGGACATAGGGATCGGCACGAAACACACGCTGCATCGGTTGGAATGGCCCTTGACCGATGGCGTACTCGACCCGGGAATTGGGTCCCCCATCGAACAAGTTGGTGAGAATCTCGGCCGCCCTCAAAGCGTCCCTGGATAGCTGACCGTCAAACAGGGCGCCGATACGGTAATCCCTGAGTCCGTCCTCGCCGAGACCATGATGCGCCACATCAAACAGGACGCGCATCTGGTGGTCCGGCGACGCCCCCGCCGCTTTATAGCGCACATGAAACGCTGTGCCGTCCACTTCTAGGATGTGATAGCCATTGGGCGTCCCGTCCCATTGAACAGTAACCGGTATGCCCCGATCGTCGAAGGGCCCGCTCCACCAACTGCCGGAGACGGTAGTCAGGATCTGGTGATGAAGCATCCCCGGACCTGGAAATCCATCCTCCGTCCCGAAGTAGTGATGCTCCGTCGTGTGGGCGTGTCCCGCGATTGCATACAGATTGGGCCGACCGGCTAACAGCGACAATAAGTCCCGGCGGTTGGTGGTACTGAGGCGCGGGTTCTCGGGTTCGTCGGAATGGGCCCGCAGCGGGGCGTGCATGGCCAGGAAGATCCGTTTGTCCTGGGGCACGAACGCGAGCTCGTTGTTCAGCCATTCGAGCTGACCCTCACTGATCCTCGCCTCATAGCCCCCTTTCGCGCGCACATCTTGGGGGTCGCTATCGCCTCGACCGTGGTAGCGAATGTTGTCCAGCACGACGAACAGCGTGTCGGCATACTCGAAGGCGTAATAGGGTGGGCCGAAGAAACGCTTGAAGGTCTCCAGTGCGTACCGATCGTCCTCGGCTTCAAAATTCAGTTCGTGGTTACCCGGCACGTTGTACCAGGGAATGCCGACCTGAGCGACCAATGCGTTATAACGGGGCAGCAGAGACAGGTCGTCGAACATGATATCGCCCATCGTCATCCCGAATGCGGCATCGGTTCCGATCAGTTCGGTGATGACATCGTCCCGAATGTAGCCGAGTTCGGCGTCTGTCTGCGGCTGGGGGTCGGCTAACCAGATCACATTGAAGCGGCTAGGCTCATCACGTTTGACGAGCGGGAAGTCAATGCTATCGGGTAACGGCCCAGTGGGGCGGATGCCGGCATAACGCAGTCCCGCCGGCGAACCCTGAGGCTGATGGATGTAGTAGAACTGCGGCAGCCTGTGCCCATTGACTGGTGTCGTGTAGCCCGACGGTTTGGTGATAAAGACGATCGATTCATCCCCAACTTCGAGGCGGTAGCTTCCATCTGCCGCGGTTTGCACGACATCGATCCCATTGGAAACCCGAACCTGGCCAATGCCCGGTTCCTCGCTATCCCGCACACCGTTGCGGTTCAGATCCTCGAATACCACACCGCTGGCGGCACCCCCATGAGCGCCTACCGCGCTGGCCAGCGCCAGCAATCCCAACAGCCAAGACACGATCATGGTTTCATCCCTCCGGTACCCATCAACGCGGCGCACCACGGTCTACGCCATGGTGAAAAGGCGGTTACAAGGGCGGTTATAAAACGTCAGGAGTGCCAGGGCTCATACAGCGCTTGCCAAGCCTTGAGCGGGCGCAGCTGGGTGATGCGCTTTAACTTGTGAGTCTCCATGCGTCGCAGCACGTCATCCAGCACCGCCACGCCCTCAGCGATGTACGGTCCCTTATTCAGCATCACGCACTCGGCACGCTCGGCCATGGCGGCGTCGGTAAACTCCCCGCGCGTCGGCATGCCGCGCTTGACCAGGCCTTCCAACACCTGGGTCGCCCAGATCACCGGGACGTAGGCGGCTTCACATAGCCACAAGATTTCTTCCTGAACCTCCGAGAGACGCTCGTAACCGATCTCCACCGCCAGATCCCCCCGCGCAATCATCACCGCGAAGGGATTGCTACCCGCCGCCTGCACCATGATCTCGGGGAGGTTAGCAAAGCCGAGGCGGGTCTCGATCTTGGCCACGATGGGCATTGGCGCGCCATCGCCCCGCCTGGAGATGATCTCGCTTTGCAACAGGGCGATATCTTCGGGGCGCTGCACGAATGAGTAGCTGATGATGTCGGCATGGGCGGCGGCGAAGTCGAGACTCGCCAGGTCGGACTTGGTGAGTGGGTTTACCACCAGATCGGTTCCCGGAAAGTTGATGCCCCGCTGTCTCTCCAAGGGATAACCATCGGGAGGCGTTCGTTGCACCGACATCACCAGACCGTCTGGGCGCACTTCGTCGACCATGCCTTTGATCAGACCGTCCTTGATCGACACCGGTGCCCCCACCCCCACCTGGCGCAGTACCTCCGGCAGGCTGCAGCTCGTCTGAAAATCCAACGAGCGATTCTCTGACAAGTCACCGAATGCGAGCAGGATCTTGTCACCGGCCACCACCTTCTTGCGGTCCGCGGGTCTGCGAACCTTGTGGGTGCGGATCTTGGGTCCGGCGAGATCCATCATTACCCGGCAAGTTCGTCCCGCTTCGCTGGCCGCGACCCGTACATTGCCGATCATCTTCTTCCATTGTTCCGGACCGTCGCGAGCGCAGTTGATGCGAGCGCAGTCCATCCCGGCGGCAAGCAGCTCGCGGACATGGTCATGGTCACCCGCCGCCTTCGCAGAAAGGGTCACCAGGATGCGCGTCATCCGACCCTCGATCCGACTACCGAACACCTCTTCGGTATTGCGCGCCAAGGCTTCGGTGGCATAGCGAAACGCCTCGGATACGGGACGCGGAGTACCTTCGTTGGACCGACAGATCAGTTCCAGATTGGCGATGATGGCCTGCAGGCTGGGCAGAACATGGCCCTCCACTCGCCCCAAGGACGACAACCCCCACGGCGCCAAGGCCGCCTGCATGCGGCGCACATCGAGTCGGCGCAAAACCAGGTAATGCGCCAGGTTGTCTGCCCCGCGCTGAAATCCTTCGCGTTTCAGCCGGGACTGCCAACCTTGCGCGATGTGCCCCCCTTGCTCGATGACCTGGTCACGAACACGTCGGACTTCGGCCAGCAGATCTTCGGCAGTGTCTAGATTCATGGTGCTATCCTCTTTGACCGATTCCCTAAGGATATGTCTATTTTGTGTCATCGGGATGACTCAGAGCTTGTGAAAAAACCTGCTGCGCTACCCGATAGCAACGTTGGGCGGTGCTCGCTCCTCGCCTATCTATCGGATAGGTCTCTCGGTTTGGCCCCGTCCGCCTTGCTCTCGGACTGGTCGCTACGGTTTTTTTCACAACCTCTCACGATCGGTTGGCGACCGCGAGCGCTTCGATGTGGTCGGTGACTCGCCGAGAGTAAACCCTGCCGCCAAGTCCCACCTGAACCTTGACCCAGATCAATTTTTGTTGCAATGCACTCAACGATTCTTGACATCGAGCAAGACCCTCGTTCGGGAAACTGGTCAAACTAAAAACTATAAAGATAGCTGCGGAGCGGCCTGGAGACTGGTGCTGGAGGTAACGATCATGCTCGGCCAACTCAACCTCACCGACAAGCGAAGGTCAGTAAAGGTGAGAGAGTGAAGCGGCCGCGGCTTATTCGATGAACGAGGGGATTCAGAAATGGCCATGATGGTTGACAAGGCAGTTGTCTTCATGAACTCGGCTAACCGAGCCGCAGACGAAGACCAGCAAATGAAGAAAACGACGGCGAGTGAGCAAGAGAGTCCAGTGCAACACGCTCGAGCCAGGTCGTTTGCCAAGCGGGAGCATCGAGGGCGCTCCGAAGCCCGAGGGGCAGCCCAGGAGGGTGATGATGACTTCCAGAGAATTCTCGCAGAATGGCGCAAGGAATATGAGAGTCTCTACTCAGAAGAGCTAACGCACCAGCTTTGAACCGAATGGTGTCGAACGCCAACAGGCGTTTTTTGCGCTCAGTGCGTAAGGCGAAAGGGAGCAGGTCATGAAAGCAAAAGATATTATGTCCATAGTGGTCGAAACCATAGCGACTACGGCAACCCTGCAGCAAGCAGCGGAAAAGATGCGCAACCTCAACATCGGTATCCTCCCCGTGCAAACCAGTACTCAGTTGGTGGGCATCCTAACGGACCGGGATATCGTAACCAGGGCGTTGGCTTTGAAGATGGATCCCACCACCACGCCAGTGTCACAGATCATGACCCAACCGGTGGTGTCTTGTTACACAGAGGACAGCCTCGAAGAGGTGGTTCAGAAGATGAAGCAAAACAGAGTGCGGCGTGTGGTGGTTCTCGAGCGCACGCACATAGCGGTCGGCATGGTATCGTTAGATGATCTCCCAATTGCCTCGGATCGTCTGTCGGCAGAGGCCCTGGCGGCAATATCGGTGCGCTCTCCCCATAAAGCCCGGGGGTCTGTGAGGGCCGTGTTCGACGAACTGGCCGAGCCGATAGACTAAGAAGCTGTTTTAAAAATGTCACGAGCGCCGACAGAGCAAGGCGCACAGTGGCGACAAAATCGTCGGGAAGGATTTTGAACAGCGTTAAGCTGGCCCCGAAGGAGCGAGCCCCAGGGATGGGGCGAGTCACCACCGCAGTGCACAAGGGAGTACATGAGGATGGCGAGCCGCTGCGGGTAGTGTTGCAGAAGTGTTGGGAGGCTAGATTTATGCTAGTTAAATCAATATGTTGCTATAACAAAGCAACATAAGCGGAACATTACCCCTCGGGCGACCACTTTATTTCGAGGTCCATTTATCGAGCTTCCTTTCGACCTCGTCCTGGCTGAGCGTTCCTCCCTTCTCTGCGCATTCGATACCTCTGTGAATCTTTTCCACCACGTATAAGTGATACTGGACATCCTCCAATGAACAACCATCAGGGAGTTTGTCCAGTAGCGCTTTTGCCTCATCCTTAGCAGTAGTCATAACTCATCACCTCCATCGTTACGCACATAACGCGCAAGTTGCCGACTAATTTGCCTGCATAATGGGCACATAGCGCCTGATGATGCGGGCAAAGTCGCCGGTCGAACGGTTGGTTCGCGGCGCGAAGCGACGCGCGCCAGCCGTTCGACACAGTCAACTCGCGCATTCGCGCCGCGTAGCGCCGTCTGCTGCATGCCGTTGTTGGCGCGCGTCGCCCAGCACGCGCTATGGATTCGTGATCGCATACACCATGTCGCCGACAAATCGCTTGAACGACTCGTTCTCGACGAACTGCTTGTAGACCTGCGTGTCGTCTGTCAGCAGGTGCTGCATCACCTTGGCCAGCGCCTGGTCGTGCGCCATGCGCGCGGTGTGCGGGGTGTTCTCCTTCGCATTCTGGTAGGCTGCGTCCGCCGCGACCTTGGGTGCGATGTCGTCGCGGATACGTTTGGCCACCCGATCGGCGTCGGTGAACAACGTGCCGAACTGCTCATTGAACGACTTGAGGATACTGCTCAGCCGGTCCAGCTCGGGCTCGCTCTTGCGCCCGCCGCCTCGGTCGGGACCGGGTCGATCTCCGCGTCCTCGTCCGCCAGCGCGATCCTCGTGGCCGCCTGTTTCTCGACGCGGTAGCTGTCCATGTCGATGGCCTCGAGGATGCCCTTGGCGAGGTCCTCCTCCTTCGGCGCCGGCAGCTTTGGGGTGAGCAGGTCGAGGAAGATCGAGAGCTTCTCCCACTCGGCGTTGCTGTACGGGATGACCGACGAGAGAAAGGCGTAGGTGCGGCAGAACACCTTCGCCTTGCCCTTGAAGTCCACCTGGCCGTCCTCGTCGAGCCGGTCCACGTAGATCCCGACGCAGGCATCGAGGATCGGGTCGAGCCGGTCGCGGTCGGCGCCGCCGAGGAACAGCTCCGCCACCCGCCGCACCTGCTCGGGCGAGTAGACCTGCGCGGTATCCAGCGCCGCCTTCAGGTCGTGCAGCTTATTGGGGTCCGTCTCGTCGGCGAGCAGCGTGGTGCGGTAGTAGTCCTGGAAGGCGCAGGTTACGCCATCGCTGTTGTTCCGGAAGTCGAGCACGAAGCAGTCGTGCTTCTGCGGGTGCGCGCGGTTGAGGCGCGACAGGGTCTGCACCGCCTTGATCCCTGACAGCGGTTTGTCCACGTACATGGTGTGCAGGAGCGGCTCGTCGTAGCCGGTCTGGAACTTGTCGGCGCAGATCAGGAAGCGGTACGGATCGGTCTGGATCTTACCGGCGATATCACGGCTCGGGAACCCGTTGAGCGACGCCTCGCTGACCTTCGCACCCTGGTAATCGTGTTCGCCCGAGAAGGCGACGATGGCTTGGTACGGGCTCTTGCGCTCCACCAGGTACGCCTTGAAGGCGTGAAAGTATTGGATGGCCCGCTCGATGCCGCTGGTGACCACCATGGCCCGCGCCTGCCCGCCGATCTTGCCGGCCGCCAGCACCTGCTCGTGGAAGTGGTCCACCATGATCTCGGCCTTGAG
>CAZUZO010000085.1:3509-15898 GCA_964624765.1 uncultured Thiotrichales bacterium | reverse complement strand
TGTCGGCGCCAACTTGATCTGTCGGCGTTTGCGCGTTGTCGTGTTTTTCGGCCATGGTCATCGTTTCGTCTGGGTGGCAGCCGGTCGCCTTGCCTCAAGGGACGTCGTGAATACATCCTTGTAGACTTGAGTCCGGCATCCCTGCCGGACACACCCTTGTGGCAAGGCGACCGGCTGCCTACACATTATGGGTGCGGTTGTAACCTCTAAATGGTGACTCAGACGAAACGATGACCATGGCCAGCAAAACATTGGGTTCGAAGGGGGACAAGACGGAAGGAACGACGAGGACGGCGCTCTCCAAGCTGTCGTACCAAGCATCTCCGTAGGGTTGGCTCGGCCCGTAGGGATAGGCATCCCAGCCCGGCAGGTCACTCGGTTTTAGAACCTTGCACGACGGCGCGGCCGGAATCGACACGCGCACGAAGCGCATTCCGGGGGGCAGAGAGGGAACGCCCCAGTGGACCACGTTCTCCAGAACGGCGAGGGAGTAGGCCGAGGCTGCGTGTACGATGTAACGACCCGGATTGCACCAGCGGCTTCCATACTTGAACGCCCCGCCGCCGTCCAGAATGGGGTAGTCGACGTGACCTAAGCGGTAGGCGAGGAGCTCGCTTTCACACCGGAAGTCCATGCATGCCTCGTTCGATGATCGCCTCCACCTGCCGGCCGCCGATTTCCGTCAAGGCGGTATCCAGGGGAGGCTTGCCCCTTAGCTCCGGGTGCGGGGAAAGCAGGAAGCGCTGCGCGGCCCGATCGTCCTGCCACAGGGCGCGCGCCATCGCATAGATACGGGCGAGGCGCTCCGCGGTCTCGCTGTGCTGTTGGTTCAGCCTGCGTGAACGCTGGTAGGTCGCCCGGGGTATGATCCGATAGCGAAGACTCACGCGCGTTATTTCGTCCGTACCGGCGGCCAGTCGGTCAATCAGGGCGTCGAAAGCCGTCCTAGGGATCCCTTTGGCGACTAACTCGTCGAGTTCCATCAGGTCGTGAACTGGGTTCCCGAGCGCATCCGCTCCCCCGAGTACTTCGGCTATCTGTTGTGCGGCGATCATGTAAGGCTCCTGGCTCAGACGAGATGATGCTCATCGTAGCCTCGACTGAGGCTGGCCGCAATGCACGATGCAGCAGAACCGGGAGCAAAAAGGCTGGATTGCAAGACCCATGGCTCAACTGTTGATATAAAGATTCGATGGAGCCAGATCAGCGCCCCAGGGACTGCTCAGCCTGCGTGCCGTGCCAGGCGGGTCTCGAAACGCTGACGCATGGGGTATTCGAAGCATAGACCGCCATTTCGTCTGGCTCGCCCTTGAACGAGTGGAGAACCTCCGGCCAAGCCCGCCTTCGCAACGACAGGTGTGTGAGCGGGTTCGCGCTTGACGACAGCCACGCATCACATCGGCACGCGTCATTGTGGCACCACCTCCGACCGGCAACAAAAGCCTTGACAAAGGGCAAAGGCTCGCTGATTAACACCGCCTACCTACTCAGCGTGACTCGTCGATATTGGCGACACCGCTGGAGCCAGCGTACAATACGCTGCGGTAGCGGGCCAGCTCGTCACACCGCGACGGCTCTTGCAGGCGCTCGAGCCTGAGTCTGGCGGGCTGACACCGCTACCTCCTTCGGCCGTCCTTTTCAAGTACAAAAAACTTGATCATCGAGATTCAGGAAACGTCATCGCCCTGGCAATTTGTCAACCTTGCCGACTACCATCCCCCAACGACGTCGGTCAAGGTTGCTTCTGGCAATTGGTTCGCTTCCTTGCGAAGACGACTCCGCCGTGACCGCACCGAGTCAGAAGCCGGGCATCCGATCAACGATCTGCAGGCATTGTCCGATAGCCAGCGCGAGCGACTCGCGCCCGCTCCCGATTGGCGCGATGCGGTCGCGTCACTGGATGTGGCCTTGGAAGGCCTCTGGACAGGCCAGCGAACCCACCGAGGTTCGGTGTTCCTGATTGGGCCACCCCACAGCGGTTGCGCCGAGATCCTAAAGCTGTGGGCCGAGCAGCGCCAGTGGCGCCTTCTCGATCCTCCTTCGCCGCAGCAGATTTTGGCCCCTGATCCGGCTTGGCTTGGCTCTCTCATCATGGAGCATCGGCCGTGGGTTTTCCCCCATCTGGAGCGGACCTATTTGCGCCATGCCGGTGGCTTGCGTGTGCTGCGCCAGTTTCTGAACGAGGTATCCTCCGGCCGCTTGGGCTCCGGGATCATCGGCTGCGACAGTTGGGCTTGGGCGTTTGTGCGGCGAATAGTAGGGGCCCCTGTTGTGCGGTCCGCCACCCTGACTTTGCAGGCCTTCGATGAAAAGGCACTTACGCTTTATTTTCAGAAGCTGGCGGACGCATCCTCGGGGCAGCCACTGCTGTTTCGTCAAGCCGATAGCGGCCACTATATCCTGCCTCTACCGGCAGGGACGGTGGGTGAATCGAGGGGACAAAGCGATTTTCTCCACCATTTGGCGGCCTACAGTCGGGGCATTCTCGGCATCGCTTGGGTGGTCTGGCGTGCCAGTCTGCGAACCCGGTCCGACGACGAAAAGCTTGCACGGATTACCGCCGAAGCTCCCGGCGAGCTCCCGTGCCTGACTCAAAACACCGTTTGGATCGCCCCTTGGGACCCCCTGCAACAGCCTGCGCTACCCCCAGGAGCGGGGCGCAAACAAGCTTTTGTGTTGCACTCGCTGCTACTGCATGACGGTCTGAGTGCCGATCGACTGGGGCAACTGTTGCCTCTTTCGGCCAATCAGGTACTGGAAACGCTCTACCTGTTGCAGGACGCCATGCTAGTGGAGCAGGACGGTGCGGGGGGGATCTGGCGGGTCGCGCCTATGGGCTATCCGACCGTTCGCAAGTTTTTGCACGATGAAGGTTTTTTTGTCGATGATAGTTAGGAATGCCCATGAACGGCGTGGATGGGGTGAGAAGTATTTTCGCGGTGAGCCGAGCCAATCTCACTGAGATCATCTTGATATTGGTCGGAGCCTGGTTGCTGATCGCCCTGGAACAACGCCTGCTGTCGTGGTTGGCGGTTCGATCTCGCGATCGCTATCGTCACTACTTTCTGGCTACGGTGCCCCTGCTGCGGTTGTGCATCATGGTGGTCGCCTTTATCTTGCTTATCCCTCGCATCATCGAGCCTACCTTTGAAAACATGGTGGCGCTGATGGGCATGTTGGGTCTGGCGCTGGGCTTCGCCTTCCGGGATTATGTCAGCAGTCTCATTGCCGGTGTGGTCACACTCTATGAGTGTCCCTATCGTCCCGGAGACTGGATTGAAGTCGATGGGACCTATGGCGAGGTAAAGTCGATCGGGATGCGCGCAGCGAAGATCGTCACCCCTGATGACACTGTGGTGGTCATCCCGCATTTGAAGTTTTGGGACCAACTGATTCTCAATGCTAACAATGGCGGCCCCAATCTGCAGTGCGTGGCGCACTTTTATCTCCATCCCTACCACGACGCGGCATTGGTGAGGCATACCCTATACGACGTCGCCCTGACCAGTGCTTTTCTGCAGATCGACCAGCCGATCAAAGTAGTGGTCCAGGACGAACCCTGGGGTACCCATTACCGACTGAGGGCTTATCCCATCCATCCCGGCCAGCAGTTTCAGTTCATCACCGATCTGACGGTGCGCGGCAAGGCTGCTTTAACCAGTTTGGGGGTGAACTTCGCTCAGGTTCCTGCGATGCCCCATTAATGGGGAGCGACCGACAAGCATCGCATGTATCTTCCGGAATATGATTGTTGTCGCCACGCTGTGGCGCGCATCGCCTTGAAGGCAAACAAAACCAATCCTTGCCGGCGCGTTCGCTCCATGGTGACCTGCTCGCGGCGGAAACGGATCGGGATGTCAAGGACTGGGCCCGGTCGGTCTGTTGGACTTAACGGAGGACCCGAAAAATAGTGCGTCAGATTGGGAAAAACGTTTCTAGAACAATCGGTTGCGTGTTCCCTGCGGGTCTGGTATGGTTTATTCATGTGGTGCCGAGGAGAGGACTTGAACCTCCACGGGGTTACCCCCACTAGCACCTGAAGCTAGCGCGTCTACCGATTCCGCCACCTCGGCCGAGACCGGCCGCCGCGACGGCCGAGCCGCCTATCAACGTAACACGCCGCAGCGAAGTCCGATCGACGAACGTGACTGTACCGGCCCAAGAGATCCTTGTCAACGATGACTAAGCACCCTGCCTACGACGACCCCTATGCCGCGCGCGAGGCAGCGAAATACCCGCGGCCCATCCCGAGCCGGGAATACCTATTAAGTTTCATGAAAGCACAAGGTATACCGTTGCGGTTTGAGCAATTAGTGGCAGCGCTGTCGCTCACCGATCCCCAGGATCAGGAAGGGCTGCGGCGTAGGTTGCGGGCGATGGAGCGCGACGGACAGATTATCCGTAATCGCCGGGATGGGTATGGTCTCCTGGAGAAGATGGACCTGGCGTGTGGGCGTGTAGTGGCCCATCGGGAAGGTTATGGGCGTGTGGTTCCTGACGACGGCGGTGAGAGCCTGCTGCTCTCGCCTTGGGAGATGCGTGCCGTTTTGCACGGCGATCGGGTGGTGGCACGGGTCACCGGGGTTGATCGGCGGGGACGGAAACAAGGTGCCATCGTTGATATTCTAGAACGCAATACGCGCGAGGTGGTGGGGCGCTTCTTCATCGAGCGAGGGATCGGGTTTGTGGTGCCGAACAGTAAGGATCTACATCAGGATATTCTGGTGCCACCCGATCACACCGCAGGCGCTCAGGATGGGCAGATCGTGGTCACGGAGATCCTCGATCAACCTACCAAGCATGCCCAGCCGATAGGGCGTATCGTGGAAGTGCTCGGTGAGCACTTGGCCCCGGGGATGGAGATCGATCTGGCCGTGCGCGCTTACCAGCTACCGGCCGAATGGCCCCCCGATGTACGGGCAGAATGTGAGCGCTTTACCACTGAAGTGTCCGCCTGTGCGTTGGAGGGGCGGGTGGATCTGCGAGACTTGCCGCTGGTGACCATCGATGGTGCGGACGCGCGGGATTTTGACGATGCCGTCTATTGTCACAAAACCGCGCGTGGTTGGCGGTTGCTGGTCGCCATCGCGGACGTGTCGGCCTATGTGGGAAGCGCTACCGCCCTCGATGGCGAGGCCTACCGGCGAGGAAATTCGGTCTACTTTCCCGGCAGGGTGATCCCGATGCTGCCGGAGGTGCTGTCCAACGAGCTTTGCTCGCTGAAGCCTGAGGTGGATCGGTTGTGCCTGGCCTGCGAGATGTCTATCAGCCAGGACGGACGCATCACACGCTCGCGTTTTCTGGAAGGGGTGATGCGTTCGCGCAGGCGCTTGACCTATGACGAGGTCGCGGAAGCTTTGGTGGCGCGCCATCGGCCCGAGCGTCGACGACTCGCGGATGTGATCGCCCTGCTCGACGAGCTATATGCTCTGTATCGGGTGCTGCGAGGGGCACGGGATCGTCGCGGCGCCATCGATATCGATGGCGCCGAGCCACGAATCGTGTTTGGACCCCAGCGCAAGATCGAGCGCTTCGAGGTGTTGCAGCGCAATGATGCCCACCGCATCATCGAGGAGTGCATGATTGCCGCCAATGTGGCTGCGGCACGGCTGTTGCGCCGGCACAAGATGCCGGTGCTGTACCGAACTCACGGCGGTCCAACGGCGGAGAAGCTCACGGATGTGCATGCCTTCTTGCGCGAGCTGGGGTTGAAGCTCGGGGGCGGTGCCAAGCCTTCGGCGCAGGATTACGCGGCCCTGCTGCACCGAACACGGGCGAGAGCGGACAAGCATCTCGTCCAGACGGTATTGCTTCGTTCCCTGCCCCAGGCACGCTACAGCCCGGACAACATCGGCCATTTCGGCCTTGCCCTGGAATGCTACACGCATTACACCTCGCCGATCCGGCGGTATCCGGATCTGCTGGTGCACCGAGCCATTCGTCACCTTATCCGGGGCGCTCAGCCCGGGGATTATGAGCTTCGCCACGGCGATCTGCAGGGGTTCGGCGAGCACTGCTCGATGACGGAACGACGGGCCGATGAGGCGACCCGCGATGCCATCGATCGCCTCAAGTGTGAGTTCATGCTGGACAAGGTCGGCGACATTTTTCAAGGATTGATTACGGCGGTGACTTCGTTTGGGCTATTTGTGATGCTCGATAGTATCTACGCCGAGGGGCTCGTACATATCAGCGTCCTCGGTAATGACTACTATCATTACGACCCCATTCACCATCGCCTGCGGGGTGAACGCACGGGTTTGGATTACCGATTAGCGGATCCCATTGTGGTGCGGGTGGTCCGGGTGGACGTCGATGAGCGCAAGATCGACTTCGAGCTTGCCGAGGGGGTCAAGGTCCCTTCGGGTCGAGGACCGCGTCGGCGGGGGCGGCTAGGGCGGCGCTCGAAATTGCGATCGCGGAAATGACGGCGTCGGGGCCGAAAACGGATCTCATTTTCGGTTATCATGCGGTTTCGGCGGCGTTGGCGGTGGAACCGGACAGCATCAGGGAAGTGTGGATACAGTCCGATCGCGGTGATCGACGGATGCAACGGCTCGTGACAGCCGTGGAGCAGCTCGGGATCACCGTGCAGCGCTTATCACGGCGATCCTTGGATCAGTTGGCGGCAGGCGGATGTCACCAGGGAGTCATCGTGCGGTGTGGCCGGATACCGCGACCGTCCTGGAACAGCCTGGATGCGCTCTTGGCCGACTGCCAAGCGGCGCCATTGCTATTGGTATTGGATGGTGTGCAGGACCCACGCAACCTCGGAGCCTGTTTGCGCACGGCCGATGCCGTGGGGGTACACGCAGTGATCGTGCCCAAGCACCGGGCGGCCTCGATGACGCCGACGGTGCGCAAGGTCGCTTGTGGTGCTGCGGAGACGGTGCCTCTGTGGCAGGTGACGAATCTCGCTCGCACCCTTAGGGAACTGTGCAGCACAGAGCTCTTCGTGGTCGGGGCTTCCCCGGAAGCGTCCCCAACCCTCTATGAAGTTGATCTGACTGGGCCCGTGGCTATCGTGCTAGGCAGCGAGGAGCGTGGGCTGCGCCGTTTAACACGAGAGCACTGCGATTGTTTGGTGCGAATTCCGCTCCACGGCACGGTAACCAGTTTGAACGTGGCCGTTGCGGCGGCCGTGCTGCTGTATGAGGTTCACCGCCAGCGCTGGCTGAGGCGCCAGGGCGCTGGGCGGAGATGAATTGCGCTAGGACAAGGGATACCTTAGAATTGCCGCCGCCATTTTCTGGAAAAATATCCATAAAACAATACGTTGCAATTCTTGCCGGCCCGACCTGAAAGGGATGGGAGGGTCGGCTTAGCGGTCCTGGGAAGCAGGACTCTAATCCAAAAGAGGCAGCACTATGAGACACTATGAGATCGTCTTTCTCGTTCATCCGGATCAGAGCGAACAGGTTTCGGCCATGGTCGAGCGTTACCGGTCGATCGTGGAAACTGCGGGTGGGTTTGTCCATCGCTTGGAGGATTGGGGGCGGCGACAGCTGGCGTACCCGCTTCACAAGGTCCACAAGGCCCATTACGTGCTCATGAACATTGAGTGTCCAGAGCCGGCGCTGAGCGAACTGGCGAGCGCTTTTCGTTTCAACGATGCCGTGTTGCGTCATTTGGTGATTCGACGCAAGGACGCCGTTACCGAGCCTTCACCGATGGCGAAATCACGCGATGAGCGCGAAGCGGATACGAGCGAGGACGAGATCGAGCCCCGCGGGGGCGGGCGCGAGGAACCGAGGCGCCCGCTTCAGGAGTCGGCATCGGATGACATGACTGTTGGATCCTAACAACTTACCCTGGGCATCCCGATGCGCGGTTGCTCCGTTCGATGCGTGATTCGGTTTGCTAGATTGAGAGTCTTTACCCATGGCACGTTACTTTCGTCGTAGGCGCTATTGCAAGTTCACCGTAGAGGGTGTCAAGGAGATCGATTATAAGGATCTGAATACCCTCAAGGGTTACATCACAGAGACGGGAAAGATCGTCCCGAGTCGGATTACCGGTACCAAGGCTCGCTACCAGCGCCAGCTCGCGCGGGCCATCAAGCGTGCCCGATACCTGGGGCTCTTGCCCTACAGCGACGCTCACTAATACATCCCAGGCCGAGGCCTCTAGCGTGCACAAGTTCGTGTCGTACGTCTTGCGCGGCCGCACCCAAGCGATCACCGTCGCTGCTGCTTGTGCGGCATTATCTTTGCTCCTCCCGCCGGTGAGCTACGTCAGCGGGGCGGTGATTGGGCTGGCAACGTTGCGCAATGGCGCCCATGAGGGCGGCTTGGTGATTGCGGGTTCGGTACTGTTGGCCGGGGCCTTGACGTGGCTCCTGGTGGGCTCCGTGTATCCCATCATGGTGTTTGCGGTTCTGACCTGGATCCCGGTGTGGTTGCTTGCACAGGTGCTGCGAGTGACCGCGAACCAAGGGAGTGTGTTGCTTGTTGCCGGTGCCCTCGGTGCCCTCGCGTTGGGTGTTGTGCACCTGGTAGTGGCCGATCCGGCAGCTTGGTGGGAAGCGCTGCTGCAACGTTTTGTCGATGATGCGGTGGAGGGAGCACCGGCACTTGCCAGTGGCGCCGGAAAGGAACAGCTCGCGGAGCTGATTCACGTTTTAGCACCGATCATGACCGGTCTCGTGGCTGCCGCTACCGTGCTAGGCCTGATCCTCGCTCTATTCCTAGCGCGTTGGTGGCACGCTTTGGTGGATAATCCCGGCGGATTTGGACGGGAGTTTCGATCGTTGGCCATCGACCCACGCTTCGCGCCGGTTGCATTGGTCATCATGCTGCTTGCGGTGTTGGCCAATGCGATGACCGGCGGATTGGCGGGAGAGTCCGCTTTAATCGTCGTGGTGCTGTACATGTTGCAAGGTCTTGCGGTCGTGCACAGCGTGGTCAATACCCGTGGTGCATCGTTAGGCTGGTTGGTGGGGCTTTATGTGCTGCTCGTTTTGCTCCCGCCACAGGTCATCCTGCTGCTGGCCCTCACGGGGTTCATCGATGTTTGGATGAAGTTTCGTGCGCGCGCGGGCAGTTAGAAGCTGTTATAAAAATGTCACGAGCGCCGGCGGAGCAAGGCGCACGGTGGCGAGCAGCCGGAGTGTACAAGGGAGTACATGAGGATTGCGAGCCGCCGCGCAACGCAGCTCAGGCAAGCGCAGTAATTTTTAAGACAGCTTCTTAGGGACCATGAAGGCATGAGGAACCCTAGATGGACGTGATTCTACTTGAGAAAGTGCCGAATCTTGGCGAGCTCGGCGAGAAGGTGAAGGTGCGATCGGGATATGCCCGAAACTACTTGCTGCCGCAGGGTCGAGCGGTGGCCGCGACGGCGGCCAATGTGGCTGAGTTTGAGAAGCGCCGGGCGCAGCTGGAAGCGCGCCAAGCCGAGGTTCGCAGCGTGGCCGAAGCTCAGGCGTCGGCACTGGGAGGATTGACCGTTACCCTAGCGCGCAAGGCGGGCGAGGAGGGTAGGCTATTTGGTTCGGTAGGTACCAGCGATATCGCTGAGGCGGTTAGCGCCTTGGGGATAGGTATCGAAAAACAACAGGTGCGCTTGCCCACGGGAGCGTTGCGTCAAGTGGGCGAATACCAGGTGACCGTCCATTTGCATTCCGACGTGGATGCTGTCGTCAGAGTTGAAGTGGTCGCCGAAAGCTAGCAGCAGTCCCCTCTAGGCGCGTCTGCTGCGCAGTGAAGCGCCAGCGCGGCCCTAAATCGTCGAACGGTGCATAAGTGTACGCCATGCATGACAGCCTCTTGTCCGACGCCCTGGTCGAGCTGCCGACCGCTCCTTTGAGGGGTGCCCCGCACTCCATAGATGCTGAGCAGTCGGTGCTCGGCGGGCTGATGCTCGATAACGTTGCCTGGGATCAGATCGCCGATAAAGTCTGCACAGAGGATTTTTATCGGCCTGAGCATCGGCTTATCTTCTCGGCCATTTCGGCATTAAGCGAAGACAGCACACCGTTTGACGTGGTTACACTCTCCGAGTGGCTGGAGAGCCGTAGCCAGCTCGAGCCTGTAGGCGGTCTTGCTTACCTGGGGGATCTGGCGAAAAACACACCCAGCGCGGCCAACATCGCTGCTTATGCTGGGATCGTGCGGGAGCGGGCCATCCTGCGAGGCCTCATTCGCGTTGGCACCGACATTGCCAACAATGCCTACAATCCCTTGGGGAGGAATGCCTCAGCGCTGCTAGACGATGCGGAGCGACTCGTATTCGAGCTGGCGGAGGCGCGCAGCCGGGGTGGGATGCGGGGCTTTGTCCCGGTGCGGGAGCTCCTGGTCGAGGTGGTAGACCGCATCGATGCCTTGTTTCATCGGGATAACCCGATTACCGGCGTCGCAAGTGGCTTTACCGATCTGGATGACAGGACCTCGGGTCTGCAGCCTGGCGACTTGGTGATTGTGGCTGGACGCCCGTCCATGGGTAAGACCGCCTTTGCGATGAATATCGTCGAGCACGCGGCCATCCGAGATCGGCTCGTGGCGGCGGTATTTAGCATGGAGATGCCAGCCGAACAGCTGACTATGCGCATGTTGGCCTCGCTGGGTCGGATCGACCAACACAAGATACGGACCGGGAAGCTCGACGACGACGATTGGCCACGTTTGACCTCGGCAGTGAGTATCCTTAACGACACCCGTATCTTTTTGGACGATACTCCGGCACTCACGCCGATGGATCTGCGCGCGCGTTGTCGCCGATTAAAGCGAGAGCAGGGGCTCGGCCTAGTGGTGGTGGATTATCTCCAGCTCATGCAAGTGCCTGGGACACGGGAAAACCGAGCTACCGAGATCTCGGAGATTTCCCGTTCCCTCAAAGCGCTCGCCAAGGAGCTGCGGGTGCCGGTGGTGGCGCTTTCACAGTTGAATCGCGGTTTAGAGCAACGCCAGGATAAGCGGCCTGTGATGTCAGACCTGAGGGAATCTGGCGCCATCGAGCAGGATGCCGACGTTATCTTTTTTATTTATCGCGATGAAGTGTACAACGAAGAGAGCCTCAATAAAGGCGTAGCGGAAATCATCATCGGAAAACAGCGAAACGGACCGATCGGTAAGGTCAATCTGACCTTCTTGGGTCAATACACGCGCTTCGAGAACCATGCGGCTGCGACTTTAGCTGCCAGTTATCCCTTATGACTCGCCCGGCGCGGGCAGTGATCGATGTTGCTGCCCTGCAGCATAACCTTGGGCGGGTGCGGGCTGCAGCACCCCATAGCCGGGTGCTGGCCATGGTGAAGGCGAACGGATATGGGCATGGGCTCGCGCGCGTTGCCCGCGTCTTGGCGGGAACCGATGGCTTTGGTGTGGCCTGCGTCGAAGAGGCATTGGCGCTACGCGAGGCGGGGATTCAGAAGCGCATCCTGCTCCTTGGCGGGGTGTTTGGTGCTTCGGAGCTAGCCCTCGTCGATCGGCATCGGCTGGATGTGGTGGTCCATGACGAGATCCAGGTGGAGTGGTTGGAACGGGCTCGGCTGATCCGGCCCCTTTCAGCGTGGCTCAAGGTCGATACCGGAATGCACCGTCTCGGGGTCCACCCCGACTCGGTACCACGCCTTTGGCGACGTCTTCTAGCCTGCGCCAACGTCGCTCGACCGATCCGCATCCTAAGCCACCTGGCTTGTGCCGACGCGCGACAAGACCTGCAGACTGATCGTCAGCTAGCGTGCCTGTTTGCCTGCACCGAGGGCTTGGCTGCCGAGCTCAGTGTCGCCAATTCTGCGGCGATTCTAACGCGCCCGGAATCTCACCACGATTGGGTGCGTCCCGGTATCATGTTGTATGGCATCTCGCCATTCCCCGAGTTACAGGGTTTGGATCACGGCTTGCGACCGGTGATGACGTTGTGCACAGAGCTGATCGCCGTCAAGCACATCGCTGCGGGGGAGGCCATCGGCTATGGAGGGACTTGGCGCTGTCCCCAGGCCATGCCTGTTGGCGTGGCAGCCATCGGGTATGGTGATGGGTATCCGAGGCAGGCTCCCTCCGGAACCGCCGTGCTGGTCAACGGTGCCCGCGCGTCCCTCATCGGGCGCGTTTCGATGGATCTGATCACGTTGGATTTGCGTAGTCAGCCCCACGCCCGAGCGGGTGATCGCGTGGTATTGTGGGGCCACGGCTTGCCGATAGAAGAACTCGCGTCGCGCGTCGGCACCATTGCCTATGAGCTCGTGTGTCGGGTGGCTTCGCGAGTCAGATTCACAGAGACGCTATAAGAACCGGCACGCGACCCGCTGCCCGTAGCAATGATCTTCTGTAGCAGCGGCGGAGGCTCATGGGTGCTGCCGTCGGTCACGCACGCCCTGCGCCAGCGCCTCGAGCAAGCCAGCGCTGTCATCCCAACCGAGGCAAGCATCCGTTATGCTCTGGCCATAA
>CAZUZO010000085.1:0-3409 GCA_964624765.1 uncultured Thiotrichales bacterium | reverse complement strand
CAAGCCAGCGCTGTCATCCCAACCGAGGCAAGCATCCGTTATGCTCTGGCCATAAACGAGTGGTTTGCCTGGTCTTAGCTCCTGGTTGCCGGCCTGTAAGTGGCTCTCGATCATGACGCCCATGATGGCCTCACTGCCCCCCGCGATCTGCTCCGCTACTTCGTTTCCGACCGCAAGCTGACGCTCGTGTTGCTTTTCGCTGTTGGCGTGGCTGAAGTCGACCATTAAGCGAGGTGGCAGACCGACGGCCTGCAGGGCCTGGGTGGCGCGCTGCACGCTAGCGGGATGGTGGTTGGGCTTTTCGCCACCGCGCAGGATGATGTGACAGTCCTCGTTGCCCGTGGTGGTAAAGATCGCGGAGTGGGCAAACTGGGTCAACGACAAGAAATGATGAGGCTGCTTCGCGGCCCGCACGGCATCGATGGCGATCTGTACATTACCACGCGTGCCGTTTTTAAACCCGACTGGGCAAGAGAGCCCGGAGGCCAATTCGCGGTGCACTTGGCTTTCTGTGGTTCGTGCGCCGATGGCGCCCCAACTGACCAGATCGGACAGGTATTGGGGGGTGATGATCTCCAAGTATTCGGTCCCCGCGGGGATACCTTTTTCGTTTAATTCCAGCAGCAGCTGTCGCGCCATGCGCAACCCCTTATTGATGCGAAAGCTGCCATCCAAATCAGGGTCATTGATCAAGCCTTTCCAGCCAACGGTGGTGCGCGGTTTCTCGAAGTAAACCCGCATGATCACCAACAAATCGTTATGCACCTGTGCCTGGATCGCCTTGAGCCGTTCGGCATACTCTGTTGCTGCCACTGGATCGTGCACAGAACATGGGCCGATGACGACCAGCAGCCGATCATCTTGCCCATAGAGAATGCGATGGATGGCAGCGCGAGTCTCGAGTGTTGTCTTGGCCGCTGTTTCGGAGAGCGGCAGTTCATCATGCAGCAATGCGGGAGAGATCACCGGTTTGATCCGGGCGATGCGCAGATCCTGGGTTTGCAGGTGGTCGGATTGATAGGTCATGAGTCAATGAACCGTTTGATGCAACTGTGGTTGTTGTGTTTCACTACCGTATTGGTCAAATGATAGGCTTCGCGATGGGTCCAGCCCAGAGCCAGTGGGCCGCGGGGAAGGGTGACAGCGGCTAACAGGATAGCCTAGTCGGCCGAGCTTGTCCCGACTTGGCCACCTCTCAATGTAGCCGGCTCTGCAATTCGGCGCGTTGGGGCCGGCGCAGATGGGGTTGGATGCGTACCGTCTTGATGGCGTGCTCCTTGGTTTGCACCACCTCTACTGGATAGCCGGCTATCAGCAGGCTCGTACCGGCCTCGGGTATGGTCTCTAAGTATTCGAGAATCAGACCGTTGATGGTTTTCGGGCCGTCCGCAGGGAGCTCCCAGTGCATGGTCCGGTTGAGATCGCGAATGCTGGCACTGGCGTCGATGAGGTAGCTGCCATCGGGTTGGGGGTAGACGTCGGGGATCTGGGCCGCGGGGTCCGTTGTGAATTCTCCGACGATTTCCTCGAGGATGTCCTCCAACGCCACCAGCCCGAGGATGTCGCCATATTCGTCCACCACCAGCCCGATGCGTCGCTGGTGACGCTGGAAGTTGAGTAGCTGGGTATCGAGGGGCGTTCCGGCTGGAACGAAGTAAGGTTCCTGTGTCCAGCCCAGCAAGCGCTCTTTGCTGAAGGAACGGTATTGCAACTCGGTGACCACCTTGCGCAGATGCAGTATCCCGACGGTGTGATCGATGCCGCCCCGATAGACTGGGAGCATAGTGTGTTGGCTGGTGGCCAGTTGCTCTAGGATGCTTTTTTCGGAATCCTCGAGATCGATGCCGTTGATCTCGTTGCGGGGCACCATGATATCGTCGACGGAGACCTTTTCGAGATCCAGGATACTGAGCAGCATGCGCTTGTAACGCTTCGAGATCATGCTGCCGGCCTCGTTCACCACGATGCGCAGTTCATCACTGGTAAGCTTTTCGCGATCCAGTTTGTCGATGGCTACCCCGAATAGGCGAAGCAGGCTATTGGCCATCCAATTTACAGCCCAAACCAGGGGATAGAGTAGCTTCAGTAGTGGCGTGAGAACATAGGACGCGGGAAAGGCGATGCGCTCGGGGTGTAGCACCGCCATCGTCTTGGGGGCAACTTCGGAAAAGATGAGGATGACGAGCGTCAGTAGGCCGGTGGCGATGGCGATCCCCGCTTCGCCCAGGAGTCGCAGGGCGATGAGGGTTGCCAGGGCTGAGGCTAAGATATTGACGAAGTTGTTGCCGAGCAGGATGAGACCGATGAGACGATCGGGGCGCTCCAACAGTGCGCTCGCTAGTCGCGCCCCGCGGTGCTTTTGCTGAGCGAGATGGCGCAGGCGGTAACGGTTCAGGGCCATCATGCTGGTCTCTGAACCGGAGAAGAATGCCGAAAGAACGATGAGCGCGATGAGTGCGCCAAAAAGAACGCTAAGGGGAATGTCGGCCACGGGGTGGACTGTCTTTGACCATCCTGGTCAACAATACTGAGCGTTTCAGCGACGGCCTGTCAAGGTGTCCCAGGATAGCGCGAGAATCGGCTAATGCCAGGAACGGTCGAGGATGAGCTCAAGGACCAGTTTGGTTCCAAAGTAAGCAAGCATTAGAGCAGAAAAGCCGGCCAGGCTCCAGCGGATGGCGGTACGCCCGCGCCAACCGTAGCGCCAACGCCCCCACAGCAGTACGGCAAACACTAACCAAGCAAAGAGAGATAAAGTGGTCTTGTGCACCAGGTGTTGCGCGAACAGGTCATGCACAAACACCATGCCGCTGACAAGGCTTAGGCTGAGTAAGAAGAAGCCGAGCCCGATGATTTGAAAGAGCAGCGCTTCTTGGGTTTGCAGTGGCGGTAGTCGACCCATCAATCGCCCTGGGCGCTTTTGCCGTAGACGCCGTTCTTGATAAGCGAGTAATAGAGCTTGAAACGCCGAGATAGTGATCAGGCTCGCCGCTAGTATGGATAGAACGATGTGCAATTCGACACCAAAGTCTGTGGCTTCCAGCCTGACGCGATCGCTCGGATAGAGCAGAGTCAGCAAAACCGCCAGCGCTGCCAAAGGCAGGACGAAGATGCCGAGATTATCCACGGGCTTACTGAGGGCAGTGATCAGCAAGAACAGCACAATGACCCATGTGGTCAAGGAGCCAGCATTGAAGAATCCGAGGCTAAGGCCGGCATCGGTCAGAACGCCGTGATAGAGAAGCGTACCGTGGACACACCCAGCGGCCATGGCGGTACCGATCATGGTGCGTCTGGCGGTGTTTCCAGAGGCAACGTTGGCGGTAAGCCGCAGCGCCAAAAGCAGGGTGGCCGTAAGGTAAAGGATAATACTCGTGAATCCGAGGAGGATGGTCATATCGACTGTCTT
>CAZUZO010000084.1:0-16378 GCA_964624765.1 uncultured Thiotrichales bacterium | reverse complement strand
GGGTCGGCTGCCTCAAGGGCAAGAAGGTCATCAGACTGCCGAAACGATGACCAACGCCTCCTTTAGCTTAGCAGTTCATTGGCATCACGGCTGGCTCTGCGTCCGAACCCGACGACCCAACGCCGCCAGCCTGACATCAACATTGTGTTCCCTACCGTGATGGGTTCAAATAGTAGGCAGGTACAGGGCCCGTGCTAGCCTGGCTGCATGGCAGGCCATTCGTGCAACCTCAATCGGAACACCAACCGCGTGTCGACGCCACCCTGCTAGAGTCTATGACCGAGCCAATCCCTCAGCTATCTCCGGTTGCCTTTGACTCGATCAATGACGAGACATTGCTCCAGCTCGGCGTGGCGGTACTCGAAACGGAAGCGCAGGCGCTTCGCGACCTCATCCCCCGAATTCGTGCCAACCGCGCATTTGCGGCGGCCTGTCGCGCCATGCTTCATTGCAGAGGGCGCGTGGTGGTCACCGGTATGGGCAAGTCTGGGCACATTGCGGGCAAGATCGCTGCAACCTTGGCCAGCGCCGGAACCCCAGCGTTTTTTCTGCATCCCGGTGAAGCCAGCCATGGCGATCTCGGCATGATCACTCGTGCCGACGTCGTGCTCGCCATTTCTAACTCAGGCGAGACCGACGAGATCCTGACCATCCTTCCTCTGATCAAACGACTCGGGGTGCCCTTCATCACCCTCTCCGGCAATCCGAACTCTAGATTAGCCCACGAGGCCGACGTCAATATCGATGTCAGCGTGGAAAAGGAAGCCTGTCCTCTCGGCTTAGCGCCCACCGCGAGCACCACGGCAGCCCTCGCCATGGGGGATGCCTTGGCCATTGCCTTGCTGGACGTCAGGGGATTTGGTCCGGATGATTTCGCGCGTGCCCACCCTGGAGGACGCCTTGGTCGGCGACTGTTGCTGAGGATTCGCGATGTCATGCATACAGGGGACGGTGTGCCAAGGGTCGAACAGCATGTGCTTCTCAAGGATGCCTTGATGGAAATGACCCGCAAGAGCCTTGGGATGACGGCGATCGTCGATAAGGAGCAAAGAGTTCTGGGTATCTTCACCGACGGCGATCTGCGGCGCGCGCTGGATAGGCGGGTCGATGTGCACGGCGTCGCCGTTTCTGAGGTCATGACCCGCAATTGCGTCACTGCCACCACAGACCTTCTCGCAGCAGAGGCGCTCAATATCATGCAAACCCGCAAGATCAATGCCTTGCTAGTCACGAATGGTAAAGAACAACTGATCGGCGCGCTGAACATGCACGACCTTCTGCGGGCCGGGGTTATTTAGACGTCTGTGCGCGACAGCCGCCCTCCGCCGGCAGGTGCATCGGGGATTTCCGCCGTCTACCCACGGCACCCACGATGATTGGACAGCGAATTTGGATTCTGCTGCTCCTGCTCTTAGCCGCCGGCACCGGCTGGGTGGTCAGGCATGTGACGACGCCGTCTGTTGGCAAGAGCGTCACCTCAGCGGAAAGCCCAGATTATTACCTCGAGCAGTTTGAGATGACCACTTTGGATGAATACGGACGGCCCAAGCGTCGGCTCGAAGCGCAGTATATGGAACATGACCCCAACACGCTCATCAAAGCGTTACACCAACCCTACCTTATCATGTATCAGTCGACTTCACCCCCGTGGCATATCCGCTCCTCCGAGGCGCGCCTATCGGCAGACAATGAGATCATTGATCTGCTTGGCCAGGTCCAGATTTGGCGCGAGGGCACATCGGGCACCCGCGACTTGGAAATCGAAACCGAAGACTTAACCGTGCACACGAAGACCTATTATGGCGAAACCAGCAAGCCGGCGGTTATTCGCACACTCCAGAGCGAGTCGCGCGGCACGGGGATGCAAGCATACCTCGACGAAAGCCGGCTGATACTCCAATCACAGGTTCGTACACGATATGAGGCGCTGCGTCCCTAGTTTAGGTCTCCTATTAGCCGGCTGTTGTTGGCTCCTGACCGTCCCTCAAGCCGTCGCATTGTCCAGTGACCGGGAACAGGTCATCACCATCGAGGCCGATCGGGCAGAGGCTGACGATGTGCGTCACATCACCGTGTACAAGGGACGCGTGATCATTACCCAGGGAAGCCTACGCATCAGCGGCGACGCGGCCACGGTTCACTACAATGGGGAACGTGACCTGACGGCCCTGGTGGTGCTCGGCAAACCGGCCCATTTCCGACAACAGGTGGATGGGCAAGCAGATTACCAACAAGCCACGGCGCAGCGTATGGAGTACCACGCGGACAAGAACCTTGTCATCTTGCTAGGTGATGCCCGATCTTGGCAAGGCCGTGAAGAGATCACCGGCGACCGCATCGTCTTTGATACGGTACAAAATCGCGTCCAGGCGGACGCACGGGAGACCACTGACACTGCCGAGAAACCCAGGGTACGCATCACCATTGTGCCGAAGAAGAAGGATTGAATCGGCGGCCATGGTCATCCTTTTACCCAGCTTACTTTGACCAAAGATGAGCTTACTGAGTGCCCAGCATTTAGCCAAACGTTACCAGTCTCGTCCGGTGGTGAGAAACGTGAGTCTTCTGGTCCAAAGCGGGGAAGTCGTGGGTTTGCTGGGCCCAAATGGGGCTGGAAAAACCACGAGTTTTTACATGATCGTGGGACTCGTTCGGTGCGACGCGGGCTCAGTGTACATCAACCGCCGTGACGTGACCGATTACCCGATGCACGCTCGTGCTCGCTTAGGCATCGGTTACCTACCCCAGGAGCCATCGGTGTTCCGCAAGCTGACCGTAGCCCAAAACATCATGGCGATCCTCGAAACGCGCGCCCATCTATCGCGACCAGCTCGCCAGGAACGCCTAGAAAATTTGCTGCGGGAGCTCAGTATCGGCCACCTTGAGGGCCGGTTGGGGGAAAGCCTGTCGGGAGGAGAACGGCGGCGTGTCGAGATCGCCCGGGCGCTGGCATCAGAGCCGCGTTTCCTGCTCTTCGACGAACCCTTCGCTGGTGTTGACCCCATCTCTGTGTTAGACATCCAGCGTCTCATCAAACACCTCAAAATGCGCAGCATAGGCGTTCTGATTACCGACCATAATGTCAGGGAGACGCTCCACATCTGCGACCGAGCCTACATTGTGGGCGAGGGTCGAATCATCGCCGAAGGCACCCCGGACGCGATCCTGACTGACCAGCAAGTACGTGAGGTTTACCTCGGCCCAGAATTCAGATTATAGCGGTGCTGCCGGTGAGCACCCGCCCTTTCGCGGCCGGCGCTGCTCCAGATTCGCCAAGCAGTTTGTGAAATGCTTTGACTAGACTAAAATTTCGACAAGGAATTCCCTGCGCTCAGGTTTGTCGAGTATCGCCATGAAGCAATCTCTGCAGCTTCGGTTAGGGCAACATCTGACCATGACGCCCCAGCTACAGCAAGCGATCCGTTTGCTGCAGCTTTCAACGTTGGAACTCCAAACCGAAGTCCAGCAGGCATTGGAAGCCAATATGATGCTGGAGGAAGCCTCGGAGGAGGAACACGTAGGGGTGGGTACAAACGGGGAAACCGATCCAACGAATACCGAAACCGATGTGCAACCGGTTGATATTCCTGAGCAATTACCTGTTGATAGCGCCTGGGAAGACATCTATGACGCGGTCCCGGCAGTAGGCGCGTCCCCGGACGATTCCATCTCGGAGTTCGAAACTCAGCACACTAGCGGCGAGAGTCTGAAAGATCACTTGTATTGGCAGCTTGGGCTTAGCTGTCTAAGCGAAACGGATAAAATCATCGCGGCTTTGCTTATTGACGCCATTGATGATGACGGCTACCTGCGTTCTCCGCTGGAAGATGTCCAGCAAAGCGTTGCCAACAACGGCACCGAGGTAACAATAGAAGAGATCGAGGCTGTTTTGCACCATGTTCAGCATCTCGAACCCACCGGAGTGGGCGCCAGAGATCTGCGTGAGTGCCTCCTGCTCCAACTGCAACAAAAGCAACTGGATTCTCCCTGGCGAGAAGCCGCCATTCGGCTCGTAGATGTGTTCCTAGATGTCCTGGCCGCTCGCGACTACGCTCAGCTCGCTCGGCGCATGCAGATGACCAAGGAGGAGCTTCAGCAAGTCATTGCCCTGGTTCAGTCGCTGAATCCGCGCCCCGGGGGTCAAATATACCCCGAACTCCCACAATATGTGGTTCCAGATGTATTCGTGCGCAAACACAGGGGGGCGTGGAACGTCGAGCTTAACCCCGACACGATGCCGCGCCTTCGTATCAACTCATACTATGCTAGCCTTATCCGGCGCGCCGATAACAGCGCGGATAATAACTGTCTCAAAGCCCACTTGCAGGAAGCACGCTGGTTCCTGAAAAGCCTCAAGAGTCGCAGCGAAACGCTGCTGAAGGTTGCCAGCTGCATCGTTGAGCGACAGCAAGGATTCCTCGAATACGGGGAAGAAGGTATGAAGCCGATGGTGCTACACGACGTGGCTGAGGTTGTCGGCATGCACGAGTCAACCATTTCAAGGGTGACCACCCAGAAATACATGCACACCCCGCGCGGGATTTATGAGCTGAAATACTTCTTTTCCTCTCACGTGTCCACGCAAGGGGGTGGAGAAGCATCATCAACGGCGATTCGCGCCCTTATCAAGAAACTGATCGCTGCAGAAAACCCACGTAAACCCTTGAGCGATAGTAAATTGGCCAATGTGTTGTCGGTACAGGGGATTAACGTCGCGCGTAGAACAGTGGCAAAATATCGGGAGGCCATGACGATACCCTCTTCCAATGAGAGAAAGCGTTTGGTGTAAACCAGTGCTCTGCAACAGCACAATGCCACCGACCCGGGCCGGCTAGCAACCCAAACGAAATATGGGCTTGCGCCGACAAGTCATGGCGTGAGAAGGTGAATCCTGTACCCGGAGGGTTTTCGTGAGACAAACCGTCGCGAGCCCGCGGTGGAGTAACGCGGGCGGCACGCCAGCGCAAGACAGTACCGATAGATAGGCGAAGGCTGGCACCGCCTGACGCCACGATGGCGCAGCCTAACGGTTTTTTCGCGAGCTCTAAGCCGTTGTGAAAAACATGACTGTTGGTTCCTGACGAACAGGGACACGCCCTCTACTGAAGAGGTTGTCGGCCAGCTCCGAGTCGAGATACGCGATGTCTGCACATCTGGAATAAGGAGCGCAAGAAATGCAGATTAATTTAAGCGGACACCATGTGGAGGTAACCCCCGCCCTTAGGGAGTACGTGAAAACCAAGCTACAGCGATTGGAGCGCCACTTTGACAATGTCACAAAAGCCTATGTTGTGCTTTCAATTGAGAAAATGCGACAGAAGGCAGAGGCGACGATCTATGTCTCTCGCGGCCATCTGTTTGCCGACGCCATTGACGCCGACATGTATGCAGCAATAGATGCCCTAGCGGATAAGCTTGACCGCCAAATTAAGCGCCACAAGGAGAAGCTGACGGATCATCACCGTCAAGACGGGGCACAAAAGAATCGGAGCGGTATCTAAAAGACGTCAAGGCGCCGAATCTTATCATCTGTGGCCACTGGTGTTTCTAGCAAGGTCTATGCGTATTTCCGACATTCTCACGCCCGACCGCGTCCACTGCGAAGTTGAGGCTAACAGCAAGAAACGAGCACTCGAGATCATTAGCGCTCACATTGCTCAGGCCAACTCCTCGCTCACTCCAAGAGCTGTATTCGACTGTTTGCTGGCTCGGGAGCGGCTCGGGAGTACGGGCCTCGGTTCTGGAGTGGCGATTCCCCATGGCCGGCTTCCGCATCTTGTCCAGGCCGTAGGGGCCTTCATGCGCCTCAAGGAACCGGTCAATTTCGATGCTCTCGATAATAGGCCGGTGGACCTCATCTTCGGTCTATTGGTGCCAACGGAGTCAACCGACGAGCACCTACAACTGCTGTCAGTGCTTGCCGAGGGCTTCAGCGATGAATCGCTCAGGCATCAATTACGGTCCCCCGGCCTATCGTCCGAGTCGGCATTTGCCCTGCTGACGCGCGAGCTCAATCCGCCCTTTTATCATGCAATCGAACCTGACGGTAAGCGAGCTGGTTAAGCTCACTGAAGCAACCTTAGGGTTGAGCTGGCTTGCCGGTCACGCAGGGGCACAGCGTCAAATCAGCCGAGGGGCACAGATTTCCTCGGCCAATTTAGTCGGTCACCTGAATCTAGTGCGGCCTTATTGCATCCAGGTTCTAGGTCAAGCTGAATGTCAATATCTCAGGCAACTGAGAGAACAACAAAGCAAAGATGTTTTGCGGCGACTGTTCCTGGCAGAACCATCCTGCATCATCGTGGCCGACGACCTGCCGGCCGCCTCCAGCTTGATAACTCACGCCGATGCGAGCCGCGTGGCGCTACTGGGATCAGTTGTGCCGAGCCAGAAGTTAGTAGAAGAGTTGCGCTACCTGTTAGCGCACCACTTAGCCAAGCGGGTGACGGTGCACGGGGTGTTCTTGGAGGTCATGGGCGCAGGCGTGCTGTTGACGGGCGACAGCGGGGTCGGCAAAAGCGAGCTGGCGCTCGAATTGGTCACGCGAGGGCAGCGCCTTATCGCCGATGACGCTGTTGAGTTTGCTCTCGTGACGCCGGATACGCTCGAGGGCAGCTGTCCTCGAATGCTCCAGAATTTTTTGGAGGTAAGGGGGCTCGGCATTATCAATGTGCGGGCCCTATTCGGTGACAACGCAGTTAAATTGCGCAAGAATCTTCGGCTCATCATTCATCTGGAGCCTATGCACGCAGGACAAGTCAGAGAGACCGACAGGCTGCACGGGCTCCACAAACGTCGCCCGATCCTCGGTGTCGCAATACCGGAGATCACCTTGCCGGTAGCCCCAGGCAGGAATATGGCCGTGCTCGTTGAGTGTACGATACGCGACCACCTCCTTCGCATCAAAGGTTACGACGCAACGCTCGATTTTAAGGAGTCTCAGCGCCGAGCGATCGAAGAAAACGAAGAAAACCAGGCGCAACAGCCAGGCTGAGCGCCATTCGCCGACAGCAACTCTATCAATCCCATGCGACTCATCGTCATTAGCGGACTATCCGGCGCTGGCAAGAGCGTAGCGATGGATGCCCTCGAGGATTTGGGTTATTACTGCATCGATAACCTACCGGTGAACCTTCTGCCGGCTCTCACGGCGGAGCTCAATCGTGCCGATCCAACAGCCTATCAGCGCACAGCAGTCGCGATCGATGCGCGCAATCCGGCCCACGCACTGGTGACTCTGCCAGATATGATCAGGGGCCTGCGCGCAGAGGGCTCAGTCAACGAATTGGTGTTTCTAGAAGCTCAAGACGAAAGCCTCATCAAGCGCTTTAGTGAGACGCGGCGTAAGCATCCTTTGACGGCGGGCAATCTCTCCCTGGCTGAAGCCATCGCCCAAGAACGCAACCTGTTGGCGCCACTTCGCTTGGAGGCCGATATTTGTATTGATACCAGTCGCACCCATTTGCATGAATTGCGCGAACTGGTTCGTCAACGGGTAGACCGCCGGCCTCTCAAGCAGCTATCGATTCTCTTTCAGTCGTTCGGATACAAACACGGCGTTCCACCCGATACCGACATGGTGTTCGATGTCCGTTGCCTGCCGAACCCCCACTGGAAACCTCATCTGCGCCCGTTGACTGGGCGCGATCCAGAGGTCAAGGCATTCCTAGAGACCGAACCCCTGGTGCAAGAAATGTTCGAGGCCCTGCGCGGCTTTCTTGAAAGCTGGATACCACGCTTCGAGGCGGAAAACCGAGCCTACATGACCGTTTCTATCGGTTGCACCGGTGGCCGCCACCGCTCCGTCTACCTGTGCGAGCGCCTGCTAGAGCACTTTAGCTGTCTGCGTCCAGCGGTACTGGTCCGCCATCGCGAGATCCCGCAACTCGAACGACCTCGCCCCGCTGCTTAGAAGCCACCGGCTTCTTTCACGGGCCAGGGTCACTCCTCGCCACATGGCTATCGAGTGCGGCGGCATCCATCAACACCGTCAGTCCACAGGGAGGGCACAAGCGGGTGATGGGTAACGCTTCGCCGGCCCGCCAGCGCTGCACAGCGGTTCGCTTGGTTTCCCCGGTCACGAGAACCAGCAGCGCGAGGGTCTCACTCAAGCAGGCGGCACTCAAGGTGACCCGTTCGGCCGGCAGCTTGGGAGCTTGACGAACGGCGTGCACGAGCTCGCCCTGCGGGTGCTTCGCTCCCGGGAACAAGCTCGCTGTGTGGCCATCTTCCCCTAAACCCAATAACACCATATCAAACGGAAGTTGATCCTCGATGATAGATGCATAAGCACGCGCTGCGGTCTCGGGCCCTAACTCTGCTGGAATGGTATGGATGTTCGCCGGGGCGATGCGGACGTGATCGAGCCAGGCTTGCTGCGCCCGAGTCGCGTTGCGATCGGGGTGGCTGCGAGGCAGACAACGTTCGTCCCCGAAAAAAATTGCCCAGCGCGACCAGTCTGTGGCTGTTCCCCGCAGGTACTGATAGGCTCGCTCCGGTGTGGTACCTCCAGCTAGCACCAGCTTAAAGTGGTCGTTCGCGGCGATGGCGGCTTCGGCGGCCCCTTGTATTCGGTGAGCCGCCTCGACGGCAACCTGCTCCGGATCGTCGAACGCCTCCCAGCGAAGGTCTGCTTGATGGCTTTTCATGGTATGTTCGGTCAAGCCTCATGAGGCGTTCTGTGCCTCCGGTCGTTGTTTCGGGATTCGACGTCAATTCCTTTGACCGACCACCTGGGCAGCAGTGAATCCGCTCAACAATAGCCGGTACGGGAAACACACAGCCACAAGTAAGGCTATTAGGATACCGATATCTGGCTATCGTGAGACTTTATTACACCAACTGACGGGGGGTTAGCAACGAGCGGCAGGGCAAACGCATAAAGGATCAAAAAGACTTGTTGCATCAGTTGGTTACGCAATAGCGGCATAACTGCCGATCATACCCAACTTGTTGAGGAACAAAGCCTTTCAGATCTATATGCGGTGGCCCTGCGATGAGCGGTGGAGCTATGGAGGTAGGTGACCATGCTGACAAAGGGTTACGTGCAATTGTACACGGGTAACGGCAAGGGTAAAACGACCGCGGCCCTGGGCCTCGCACTGCGTGCCGCCGGCGCGAAACTGCGAACCATAATGGTGCAATTCATGAAAGGACAGCACTACAACGAGCTTGATTCGCTCAAACAACTGAGCGGCCTGGTGGTCATCGAACAACATGGCAGCCCCCATTTCTGCCGTCCGGACGATGAAAACCTTGAACACCATCACCGGCTTGCCCAGCGGGGACTTTCCCGATCTCGAGAGGTGCTGGCCGATGCTTCATACTCGCTGGTCATTCTCGATGAAATCGTCACCGCAACCCTCTTCCAACTCGTGACCATTGAGGAAATCCTTGATCTTATTCGGCTTAAACCGGACAACAAGGAGCTGGTGATTACCGGGCGTGGCGCAACCGCGGAACTGATCGAGGCCTGCGACCTCGTTACCGAAATGAGGGCAATCAAGCATTACTACGACGCGGGGGTTGGACCTCGAACTGGCATCGAGAACTGAAGAGCTGTCTTGAAAACGTCACGTACGCTGAATCCCTAGGTGGCTAAACCCGTGGGCCAAAGGGGGGCCGTGTCGCAAGGGATTGGACTGATGAAGGCTCGGGCACCGACGGTGCGCTCCAGAGCCACCCTGACAAGACGATGATCATGGCCGATCTTTTCACAAACTCTGACCTGCACAACATGTTGGGCGTTCAGAAGACCAACGCTCGGCGGTTGTGCGTCGTGGAGGAACGAGGTTACGTGCTGCCGTCGAAGCGTGCGTGCGATCGAACCCAAGAGCGCTACATTGCCGGCAAGTGACGAACCGTGTCGGAAGGTGATTTGAGAGGTTGTGAAAAAACCGTCGCGAGCGGCCCGAGAGCCAGGCGGACGGAGCGCAGCGACGAGACATATTAGACATTATCGGCAACCCAAGTCTATGCCGCAAAAAAGCTCATGGACGGGGCAGTTTCCGATAATGTCTATTAGGTAGATAGGCGAGGAGCGAGCACCGCCCTACGCCGCTATCGGGTTGTGTAGCAGGTTTTTTCACAACCTTTGAGTCGATCACCGCTCGCGTTCTGCGGTCTAATGGGAACCACAGAGGCGCACTCCGTGAAGATACGCTTGTCACAGCGCGCGCAGATCGCTTTATCGAGTCGCGTGAAAATAGTCGCGATCGCCTCATGCTTAGACGCGAAGACGTTTTCGGGTCCTATCTCTTCCCGATAGCCGCCCCGTTTAAGAGTCTCGCAAGTGACTTCTTTCACTTGATGAAGGTATAGGCGCCCACCCATCGCCCGCCGCTCTTTGGCCTCTTCAGCCAGCAGCTCAGCACCCGCCACATCCACAAAATTAATGCTGCGTGCCAGGATGAGCAGATGTTTCTGCTCTGGATTTTCCCTCGCCAGACGGCGGAGGCGCTCTCGAACATAGTCCACAGCGCCGAAAAACAGGGAGCCGTCGATCCGCACCAGTTTGAGTTGAGGGCATTCGGGAAGTGTCGGGTCGCTGGTGAACTGCCGCCTTGGATCCCTCGGATTCGGCACTCGCACCCGTATGCTCGGACGGGAGGTGCGCGCCAGGTACACCACTAGCGATAGCATGACCCCGAGTAAAATGGCGAATTCCAACTCCAAAAACAGTGTGCCGAAAAAAGTGGCTCCTAAAACCACTGAATCGCCACGGCTTGCCAGCAGCGTCCTACGGATATGATGGATGTCGATGAGCCCCCACGCCACCAGAAACAAGATGCCCGCCATAGCCGCGTGGGGAAGGTAGCCAAGCAGAGGCGCCACCAGGATCACCACCAGGACCAGTAGGGCGCCGGCGAACACAGCGGCGAGCGAGGTCTTGGCTCCCGATTCGTAGTTCACAGCACTGCGGTTGAAGGAACCGGTGGCGACGTAGGCGGAAAAGAAGCTACCCACGATGTTGGAAAGGCCCTGGCCAATGAACTCCTGACTGCCGTTGATGACTTGACCGGAACGAACCGCCAGTGATCGCGAGATCGACACCGCCTCGGTCAGCGCAAACAACGTGACGGCCAGCACCGCTGGCGCCAGCGCTTTCATGGTTGACAGAGAAAAGTCCGGGGCGGACAACGGAGGTAAAGTGGCCGGTAGTGCGCCAACCGTCTCGATATGGGTTACGGCCTGCCCAAGCATCTCGTTCAGCCAGGTGGCCGCCAGACTGCCTGCGATCAGTGCCGCTAGCAGGTACGGCACTCTTGGTAGGTAGCGCTTGAACACTATGCCAGTGATGAGGGTCGATACGCCCACCACCATCACATAGGGCTGGATATCCGCCAGGTGTTGGAAAGCGTAGAACAGGGTCTCATAGAAGTGCAGACCACTTGGGATCTGCAGACCCAAGAAATGCTTCAGCTGGTTGCTGGCGATGAGAATGGCTGCTCCAGCCGTAAAGCCAATGACCACGGAGTGAGATATGAAAGTCGTGAGAAACCCTAAGCGAGCCAGCCCCATTGCCAGCTCGACCATGCCGACCATGAAGGTCAGGGTCAGTGCCAAGCGGATGTACTCCGAGGTGCCGGGCTCGGCAAGGGCGCTGAGCACCGAGAACAGCACCAGGGAGGCTGCCGTGGTGGGCCCTGATACCAAATGGCGAGAAGAACCGAAAAGCGCGGCCACGATCGCCGGCACCATTGCCGCATAAAGGCCATATTGCGGTGGCATGCCGGCGATAGCGGCGAACGCTACTCCTTGAGGCAAGACCACAATCGCCCCCGTCGCTCCAGCAACCAAATCGGCGCGGACAATCTGACGGTTCAGGCCCGTCCTCCAAGCCAGAAAAGGCAGGAGTCTCAACATCGCTTTGTGCATCGCTCTAGGTAAGACAATCGTGTCCGTTTACTCATCGCGCCGAGGCCGTGCTCACCCATACCGAACACAACGCCCTTGACTCATCACTCGGCTCGGGTCAGCATTCCGGCCCGGGTGCACGGCCAAAGGATCGATGGGATCGTACGGCGACCCGTCCCTCCTCAACGATCGCGACCGCGGCCATCTAGGTACGCGCGGCGCGAAAAGCCGGCTCCACTCATACGTCGTTATTCCACAAGTCAACAGGATCGCCACCATGCTTGACACCATCTCGAGCCTCAATCTGCCCGAATACATCAACGGCCTGCCAAATATCGCTGGCCATGAAGCAGAGATCGAACGCATCGTTCAGTCCGCCGCCGCACGCAGTGAGGTGTTTCGGCCCAAGTCAGGCATCGACTTCGACCGCATCAAGTCTACCTTCGCCATCGCACTGCACATGCACCAGCCCTTGATCCCGGCCGGGGGCGACGACATTCGGACGGCGAAGATCATCAGCAACCTACAGTACATGATGGAGCACCAAGATATCGGTGATAATCACAACGCGCCCATTTTCGTCTCCTGCTACAAACGCATGGGCGAATTCATTCCTCAACTCATCGAAGAAGGGAGACAGCCGCGCGTGTTGTTGGAGTATTCGGGCACCTTGCTACACGGTCTACGCCAGATGGGCCGCGATGATGTGATCGACGCGCTGAAACAGGTTACCTGCAACCCGCGCTACCGGCACGCCGTCGAATGGCTCGGGTGCCCCTGGGGGCACGCCGTCGCGCCGTCAACGCCGATCCAGGATTATCGGTTACACGTTAAGGCCTTTCAGCATCACTTCGCCGCTATTTTCGGCCACGAGGCATTGGAGAGGCTGCGAGGCTTCTCGCCCTCAGAGATGGCTCTCCCTAACCATCCCGACGTTGCCTACGCGTTTGTCAAGACCCTCACGGACTGCGGCTTTCACTGGGTGTTGGTACAAGAGCACTCGGTCGAGAATCCGGCGAACGGCTGGGGTCCCGAGAAGAAACATTTGCCCCATCGGCTAATCTGTTACAGCTCCGAGGGGGAGAAGGCCGAGATCACCGCTATTATAAAGACCCAAGGTTCTGACACCAAACTGGTGGCTCAAATGCAACCCTACTACGAGGCAAAGGGGCTCGGGCGTTGGGAGTTAGCCGGGAAACACGTGCCACCCCTCGTGACCCAGATCGCTGACGGTGAGAACGGCGGCGTCATGATGAATGAGTTTCCCGGTAAGTATTTCGAGGTGGTACGCGAGTGCTCAGGTACAGAAACGCCGATCATGAATGTGAGCGAGTATCTCGAACACCTTTTCGCAATGGGCATCAAGCAACAGGATTTTCCGGAACTCCAACCCGTGTTCCAAAAGCGTATATGGGACCGGATGCGACCCGGTGAGGGGCCCGACAAGCTGGCCAAGGTGATCGATGAATGCAAGAGGGAAGACGGCCGCTTTCATATGGACGGCGGTAGCTGGACCAGCAATTTGTCCTGGGTGCACGGTTATGAGAACGTGCTGGCGCCGATGGACAAGGCCAGTTCTCACTTCCATGAAGCGGTGCTGGCGAGAGACACCCTAGAAACCGACGAAGACCGTTACCGTAACGCCCTATTTCATCTCCTCGCCGCTGAGACGAGTTGTTACCGATATTGGGGGCAAGGGGTGTGGACAGACTACGGTCGGGAGATCTGCCGGCGAGCCGACGACATCATCACCCACGACTATTGATCGTCTCATGGGTGCATCCCCTTGAGCGTAACCATGGGTTTTCCCCTCGCCTCCTCGTAGGAAAGGGCCAGCCGCGAGGCGAGGGGTTTGTGTGCAGGGGGTTGCCCCATCACCGTCATTCGACGGTGCCAGCGAAAACGGAGACGGACGCATGATGCTTGGTGGGCGGCTAGGCGTGGCGGGTCAGCCTGAGTTATAGTTCCACCGATTACTCGCGGCGAGGAGCCGCAAGCAGAAACCAGCCCTAGCGAGGCTGATTCAAACCGCGTAGAGATGATTTTAAGGAGAGAATGATGGCTGAAACCATGAAGGACATCATGCACCCTAGCAGTGGCATGAATCGAGACCCCCAATTTCCCCATGCCCCCGACGAATGGACAAAGGAGACGGCCAAAGATACAGCCCAAGCAGAGGGAATAGAGCTAACCGACGACCACTGGTCGCTCGTGGCGGCATTGCAAGAGTATTTTGCCAAAAACGAGGTCCCTCACGTCCGCGCCCTGCACGACGCGCTGGGCGAGAAATTCCACAGCAAGGGTGGCATCAAGTATTTGTACCAACTCTTTCCGGGCGGGCCAGTAGCCCAAGGCTGTCGTCTCGCAGGACTCAATCCGCCAGCCGGGAGCACCGACGAATCCTTCGGCAGCGTGCAGTAGGGTTGAGCCGTTTACCCGGTTTGGCTGTATCAGATGCGACCCAGCCCGTTGCCTGACTGAAAGGTGGCGAAAGAGTCCCGCTCAGTTAACCGGTAGCGGCGTGCGGTTTGGGCCTGATCTCTAGCAGCTAGAATGGGGAATACCGCAGCAAGGCCCAGCCCTCGCCGGCGAAGGTCCGATGTGATACGGGTGGGAGCACTTGAAGGCTTGCTCATGTCCCCATGTGGCAATAGCCATTGGGAGTGAGAGGTTGTGAAAAAATCGTCGCGAGCGGACCGAGAGCCAGGCGGACGGCGCGCAGCGACGAGACATATCAGATAGATAGGCGAGGAACGAGCACCGCCCAACGCCGCTATCGGGTCGCGTACAGGTTTTTTCACAACCTCTGAGTCCCACTTCTGTGCCGGGCTGGAAGTACCCCCATTCAAGTATGCAGCTCCAACACATCCTGGTCCGAAACGATGTGGCCTGCTCCGACTTGCTGGCCGTGAATATGTGCCCCCCGCCAGAGGCGGGCATATTTGAGGCTCGCCGCGATATCCCGATGAACAAGCATCGCGACATCATGGACGGTTTGACCACGGCGCACCGTGAAAGGCCGATCGGTATCGGGGGGACGCCCCGGCGCTTTAGTGTATACGCGAGTGATACCGAGATGTTCAAACAACCAGGGCCCAAACTGCTCCAGTCCTTGCCGAGTACTCGCCGATACACTCAGCACCGGATAGTGCACACCGACAAGCTCTTGAAAGACTTCTAACTCCCCCTGCGGGTCCTGGATGAGATCGGTCTTATTGATAACCATCAACGTCGGTAGACAGAGCGCAAACGGATCGCCGATGGACTCATGCTGAGGCTTCGGGTGTGCCGCCCAGATATCGTCCCAGCGCTCAGTCAGCGTCACACGTTGGCCGGCAAGAAGAGCGTGCACTGTCAATACCTGCTCGACGCATTCGGGATCACTCAGATCGACGATGAGTAGGCTGGCATCGGCGGGTTGAAGCGCATTGGCAAACCACGGGACAGGATGGTGAGGCGACAAGGGGGGAAGATCGACGATCTGGAAGTAGATATCCTGGTAGGGAAGCATACCAGGCTGAGGAAATTGAGTGGTAAACGGATAGGGAGCTATCAGGGCGTTAGACCCCGTCAGCTGCGAATGCAAAGCAGACTTACCGACATTAGGCGAACCGATGAGAGCAACCTGAGCCGCCCCCTCGGAGCGAATGACCGTTGCGGGAGCATTTCGGGTCCCACTTTTCTTGGCTCCTGACAGCTCATCCTTGAGCTCCTTAATGCGGGATTTGATATCTGCCTGTAAGTGATCGGTACCCTTATGCTTGGGAATCGTACGCAGCATCTCCCGTAAGCACTCCAGGCGCTGTTTGGGATCTTTCGCACTGCGAAAAGCGGCCTCCGCTGCCTTATATTCCGGCGTTAGATTCGCTGGCATGTCACCACCGCAGCGTTACTAATGCATGCGTCCGCAGGAACTCCTGCCCTGTTAATCTTACACCTTAACCCTCAGCTGCTGAGCTACCTGACAGCAACGTCGGGCAAGTCGTGCTCACCCCCTATCCACCTCATGCCTCTCGCCGCTACGTGCCGTTCGGACTTTCTGCCGAGCTGCTCGCTAAGGTCGGCTTTTGCACAACCTCTCAGGAAGTAGGACCCTGGGTATGATCGGAGCCCGCTTATCCGGCAACAGCGCTGATGATAGAACGAGTACAGTCCCCACCACGACCCAAGCTACTGCCGCTAACACGGTTGTATAGTTCCACTAATTATTATCCGGACATATTTCTTAGGCATCTGCTGTTGCCGCATATCGTGTATCCGGAAGTCTAAAATAGATCCGAATTCTTTCGGCTTTGAGCTGCAACAATTTTAGGGCGGAACGAAGTCGTTTTTTCAGGTCGATTTTGTTCTTAACCGGTTGTTTCCCAATCTGGCGATGCTTCATTTCGTTCCAAACTAGCTCATCCGGATTGAGTTCCGGCGAGTGAGTGGGGAAAAAGAACACGCGTATTTGGCTACGATGGGCGTGCACAAACTGACGCACCACCACCGACCGATGAAACGAGGCGCGATCGGCCATCAC
>CAZUZO010000083.1:0-16448 GCA_964624765.1 uncultured Thiotrichales bacterium | reverse complement strand
CGCCTTGACGGAAATCGGCGGCCGGCAGGTGGAGGCGATCATCGAACGAGGCGTGCATGGGCTTCCGGTGTGAAGTCGAACTCATCGCCTACCGCTTAGGTCACGTCGACTACCCTATTCTGGATGGTGGCGGGGCGTTCAAGTATGGAAGCCGCTGGTGCAGTCCGGGTCGCTACATCGTACACGCGGCCACGGCCTACTCCCTCGCTGTTCTGGAGAACGTGGTCCACTGGGGCGTTGCCTCTCTGCCCCCCGGAATGCGGTTCGTGCGCGTGTCGATTCCGGCCGCGACGTCGTGCAAGATGCTGGAACCGACTGACCTGCCGGGCTGGGACGCCTATCCCTACGGGCCGAGCCAACCTTACGGGGATGCCTGGTACGACAGCTTGGAAAGCGCCGTTCTCGTCGTGCCTTCGGTATTGTCCCCCTTCGAACCCAATGTTCTGATCAACCCACGGCATCCGGAATTTGGGAGCATATCGGCGTCGGATCCGGCGCCAGCGATCCTGGACCCTCGCTTGGTTGCTTCCGCGTAAAGAAAAAAATAGAGTCTGACTCGATTGAAGCCAGGGTAGGTATGGCCCCACAGTCTTCGATCTTGTGCTGGCATCGCTGGTTGATTCCGGGAGAATCAGAAGGATCAATTGTCGGTTTTAGAAGGCATGCGATGGAGGGGAGGAGTTATGTCATCCACCGACGGCATCACCGAAGGGCTTTCCGGGAAAGAGCGGATGGAACTACGTGCCGAAGTGGCCGGCAGACTACGCTATGCCCACCGGCGGTCCGGCATCCCTGCCGCACACACCCCTTGCCGCAAGGGGTTCGGCTGCCTCAGGGGCACAGGTCATTAGACTGCCGAAACGATGACCAACGCCCAGGTGATCATAAGACTGCAAGAAAAAGCTTGCCATATCCCGAGCAAGCTTGCGTGACTTCCGATCGAAATGCCACCCTTCAATGAACTCCTCAAGTTCCCTGTCTTCGTTGGCCTTGATGTTGGAAGACGGTTCGTGTATTACAATCATCGCACAGCAACCAACCAACGCATGTTATGTCCAACCCTGACACCGCAGCATTGCGAGCAGTTATTCATGATTTTGGTATACCAACTCGCATAAAATGTAGGTTTTCAAGAGAGCTATCTGGACATTGTTCTTGATCTATTTCCATGCCCGCTTTGAGGGCAACTGGGAAAAAGCGTTGACAGGCAACACCATCGAATACAAAATGCAGCCCCTGCGACAAACGTTGAAGTATTTCGGCAGATCTGATTTTTCTTATTGTAAATTCTTTCACTTTTCTGGTAGATAATTTTGAGATATACAGCTTCATATCTTCCTCTGAGCCAGCGATTATGTAAGCATTCTTATTTGCCAGCGCTTTGCCATCATTAAGCAACGCTATATATCCAATGACCTTGTTATCAGACATATCGTGGCGTGAGTAGGTTTACTAATCTATGCTTTGGATCCTCGAAGCGGAGATGTTGGTTAAGCAGGTAACCAGATCTCAATAACCTGACGGTCGGTTAACGCTCCGCCTCATCTTTTAGGACGGATTTGCATGTGAGTGATTTAAGGTGTTAGGGTGCGTTCTGGTGCTGGCCTTGATGGTCGATAATCGACCGAACATTCACTCAACGTGTGCTTTTGCTGATTATGCGACTGCCCGCTCGCTCGTCAAGAGTGTTGACGGAAGAAAACGCTCCATACGTTCCGACACACATTCTGCAGTCGCTTGGCTCAGGCGGGTGTCTCGCTGCAAAAGATCGCTTATGTTGCTGGCCACAGTGACCTCAAGACGACGATGATCTGTGCGCATTTGGTCCCTTCAGATGTTGCCGGAGAGGCGGTCAAGGTGTTGAATGGGATTCGTCGGACAGCGTGACATCGTTCGCTAGCTGGCTGGTAGCAATCCAATAACCGGCCTAATTTACCCATACTGAGGTGGAGGTTTTCCTACTTTGTTTACTATGCTCGGAAGCGTCTTATCTTGATCGTTTTTATCACGTATTTGTTCCACGATGATTTCGTGAACTAACTCGTCGCCATAATCGAAAAGGTACAAAAATGTTGCGTTTTCAGTAAGCTGCAAATCTCTGATCTGAGTTGCTGCCGCCGATTTAGATGGCGGGCCTATTCTTGGCATGATGTGCCCACCTAAGGGATCACCAGAATACTCATTGGCTCGGTCGAATAATTTTCCACCTAAATAGAACGAAAACAAGTGATCATTGTCCCAATTAAACGCATTTTGAACATCCATATGAAGGTTGTACAGGGTATGATCCGCTCCCACTTCGAACGTTCTCGATACCTCTTCCTCGATCTCCTGCGGACCCACCCGAACTAATACCACCTTTAGTTTATATACTTTCATTGGTTCTGATAGCAGCTCAATCATCTCCTCCCAGTTGGTAGCAGCAGAAGCAGCTCTAACTATTTCCGCGTTTTTGGCAGGATCCAGATAACAGCAGTTTTTATACTTCTTTCGACTTCCACACGGACACTGATCGTTTCGTTTCAGCTTCATACCAGACGATGGTTTGCTTTTGCGTTTGCTGCAGCGGGGTTCTTGCCCCTCTCAAGAGATTGAAGTAAGGGTTCTTAATGTCTTAACTCAATGCGTTCTAGGAGCAAGGCATGCGCTTGCAGCCTCACGCGTGCGCGTACCGCACAACTGCGAGCACACGCAACGTTTCAACAAGGCCCTCAATCGTGGCCAGGTCGGTGTGATTGCGTGGTAGGATGGGCGCTGCGAGTGCCCTTGGTTTATGAACTTACCCAAATCGTCTTCCTCGGGATAACCAAACATCGCCATCCGCTTAGCCGGGGAACACACCATCCTCTTCTTTGGGTGAGAAGAGTGGTGATAAGGATAATGGAATCCGCCACTATCGCACCAGGCTGCCGATGACGTCAAACATTGAGAAGCGCTCATTCCCCTTCCAATGTTCAAGCGATATGATCTCTCTCGTTCTAAGCGCTAGCTCGAGGGACTGAATGCCGTCCTCATAGGAGGGGGGTGGAAACCGCTCCACGTCCGGAAGACGCGCCTTCATCATCCCTTTACATATGGGTTGACACTCGAGCGCGTCTCTCTTGAACGTCAGCGATTGCCTGCAATGGCTCCAGTGCCTCTGATACCGCCTGCGGTTTTTGCTGTTTGACCCTGTCCGTCTCAAAGAATGCATCGAAGTTTGTTGGCACCTTGGTCGTGTATTCGAAGCACGCATTCACGATCGCGATATCCTTAACTTTAGCCACGTTTCTCGGAAGATACCGGTCGAATAATACGACTGCTTTGGTGGTGCGGGTCGAACGAGCGCACGTCGAGATGGACCTCGTTGTTCGATGTTAGGAAAAAAGAGCCGAGAACGATGGGCCCTAACCCCTTGGGGAGGGACATGGGCGTTTGACTGAACTTGAGCGCCTTGGCTTCCCCTTGATAATGCCAAACCCACCGACTGTAGGTCTTATCGTACTCCACGCAGTTCAACCTACGAAAGATACGCAGCACGGTATCTTGGTCAGACACCTGGTAGTATAGTCGTGTCGGGTGAAAGATTTCCCCAGTGATGGTCAGCAGCAGTTTTTTGTCCTGCGTCGTTGGACCGGACTTCAGTTTGCGATTTCTCTTCTTGCCAACCCACATCGGTAAGCTCCTCACAATAAGGTTGACCTCAACAACGGCTCGCTTGAACTGGCGGAGCAGAACTTCCTCAACCAGAAGTGGCCAGGGGACTATGCGAGACAGGTTGGGCTAGTGCAAAGAGGCGGCAGGCACTGGGTGCTCAATGCCTACGTGCTCGGTTGGAAACGGATGGCGTCTCTACCTTAAGAAGCGGTTATACCAGGTATCGCGAGCCATGGGAGGGTACAAGGCGCACGAGCGGCGAGGAACCGCAATGTACAAGGGAGTACAAGGATTGAGAGCCGCCGCCCAATGTCGCTAGTGCCTCACCCGTCCTAAATTGACGGATAGAGGCGCTTGAGCTTGATGCGGGCATCGGGGGTGGTGAAGCGCCAATTCACCGGCTGGGGGTTGGCGTTACGGTCCTGCTCCCAGGAGGCCACCTCCTGGGTCAGGGTGTCGGCGTCGGAGATGCGGCGGTCCAGACACTGCCGACTTGGGACGTTCAGTTCGATCTCGGCCATGTTCAACCAACTGCCGTGTTTGGGGGTGTGATGAATTTCCAGCCGTTCGATGAGGGACCGGGCCAGGGTTGGTTCGAAGGCCTCGTACAGGGCGGCGAGTTTGTGAGTGTTCAAATTGTCCATCACCAAGACCACCTTCTCGGCGTGCGGATAACGGACCTCCAGCAGGTCGCGCACTTCCTTGGCAAAGTCCACGGCGGTGCGTTGTTCGGTCACGGTGACATGGGGGCGCCCGACCAAGGGTTTGCAGGTCAGAAACAGGTTGGCGGTTCCCCGGCGTTCGTATTCGTAATCCACTCGTTCGGGTTCACCCGGCCCGGCCGGCAGGGGGCGGCGGATCTCCGCCACCAACTGCTTGCTGAGTTCATCCAGGCACACCACCGCTCGGGACGGATGACGACCCATTACTCGGCGCCCGAGTTATCACGGCTCATGGAAGCCGCCAATCGGGTGTGTGAACGGGATCAGGGTAGGCCGGAATTGGTCGTATTACGCCGGCTCAACGTAAGCTAGAAAGGGGGTCACGCAAGGCGCGCAAAACCTTTCGCGAATTACGCACGACCAACGGATAAACGGTCCGCCGTTTGACCGGGGGTCACGCAGAATTTACGCAAGGGGCAAAAAATGCGGGTCGATGAAGTGACCGTAAGTACTTGTTTTAAAACTGGTGGGCCGTGCAGGAGTCGAACCTGCGACCAGCGGATTAAAAGTCCGATGCTCTACCGACTGAGCTAACGGCCCATGAGGGAGGATTCTTATTCGGGACGGGTCGCCAATGATACCCGACTCTGGAAGGCACAGGAACCCCGAGCGGTGCAGGGGCACGGTGAATTAGTTCTCGCCGTCATGTCGGTCGTCATGCCCGCGATAGAGAGTCGTCGAGATCGGTCAACGTATGGCTTGCTCGAGCGTAGCCATCCTTGGCGCCTGGATTCCGGCTGGGAAGCCGGAATGACGGGCGGGTAGCGTTTGCGAGGTGGATACGAGGATTTGCAACCCATTCATTAAATGAAAGTTGATCAGTTACATCGCCACATCTGGAGCACTACCGACGGGCGTATTCATCTGGACTCAACGGATTAGTCAGCAGAACGCATTGACTCCGGTGCAGAGCTTCGCTGGTGCTGCCGTACCGGCCAGAGGGTATGGTTTCGTCAGGACCGAACGGGCACCGACCGTGAGCCCGCGCGACGGTCATGAAATGACCGAGGTGGCCAATGGATGCGTGCGGTGAGGCTCTGCGACGCGCGTTCGGTGGCGCTTGCTAATGTGGTTAACGTAAGCTTGAAAAACAGCTGGAGGGCCCTTATCTTGCAGGCTTCGTTGCAACAGCATGACGAGAAGGACGGCTATGCCCATCTACGAATATGAATGCTCTGCCTGCGGTCACCGCCTGGAAACCATTCAGAGAATGAATGATCCGCCCCTGGAGACGTGCGATAACTGCAATCAACCGACTTTGCGTAAGATGGTGTCGGCCGCCGGCTTTCGCCTGAAGGGCACCGGCTGGTATGTGACTGATTTCAGGGACAAGGGCAAACCGAAACCCGCTAGCGTGAAAAGCAAGGACGATGGTGGAAAGGAGGCCTCGGGTGGAGAAAAGAAGGAGGAGACAACGAGCCGTCAGCAAGAAACCTGCGCCAGCGCGGCTGCCAGCGAAGCCAGTACCGGCTGACGGCCCCGATGCTTGGCATCCTGTACCTGCGATCGGGTTTCCGCCCGCCGGTTTGACTGAACGCCCGCATACGCCATGAGCCATTTGCGACGCTATCTGATAGCGGGCCTATTGGTATGGCTGCCGCTCGGCATTACCGTGTTGGTGGTGAAGGTGTTGGTGGACATCATGGACCGCACGGTGCTTTTGTTGCCGCCCCCATGGCGTCCCGATGCTTTGTTTGGCGTGCATATTCCCGGCATCGGTCTGTTGCTGTCGCTCTTGATCATGCTGCTGACAGGCATCACGGTGGCGAATCTGTTGGGGCGGCGCTTGGTGGCCATTTGGGAAGGGATCCTGGCGCGCATTCCACTGGTGCGCAACATCTATAGCGCCGTCAAGCAGGTGGTGGAGGCGATGTTTTCCTCGGGCGGCAGATCCTTTCGTAAGGTCGTGTTAGTGGAATTTCCTCGGCGTGGTATCTGGTGCTTGGCCCTGCTGACGGCGGAGAGTCTAGGCGAGGTGCAGTCGAAAACCGGAGCCGATGTGGTCGCCGTGTTTCTGCCGACGACACCTAACCCTACCTCAGGCTTTATTCTCATGGTGCCGCGTGAGGATGTCGTGGAGCTGGACATGACCATCGACGAGGGTTTAAAGATGATCATTTCCATGGGGGTGGTGGTTCCTGTCTGGTCGCCAGAAGCCCCGAAAGCCAAAGCTGTCCTTGCGGCCGACGGTGCCGACCCGTACCATCCCTAAGAAGCTGTTTTAAAAATGTCGCGAGCGCCGGCAGAGCAAGGCGCACGGCGGCGACAAAATCGTCCGGAACGATTTTGAACAGCTGCAAGCTGGCCCCGAAGGGGCGAGCCCCATGGATGGGGCGAGTCACAACCGCAGTGTACAAGGGAGTACATGAGGATTCTGAGCCGCCGCGCAACGCAGCTATGGCAAGCGCAGCAGTTTTTGAAACAGCTTCTAAGTCTTACGCCGGCTTATCGAACCGAGAGTCAATCGTGCGCACACACTACTGCGGTCAGGTAAACGAATCCCTTATCGATCAAACCGTCGTGGTGTGCGGGTGGGCTCATCGCCTGCGCGACCATGGCGGTGTGGTTTTCATCGATGTGCGCGACCGGAAGGGGCTCATCCAGGCGGTTTTCGACGGTCAACCGCCCGAGGCACTGCACACCGCCAGTCGAATTCGCCATGAGTTCGTGTTGCGGATCCGCGGGCGCGTGCGTGCACGGCCTCCAGGCACCGAGAATCCAGAGCTTCCCACCGGGGCGGTGGAGCTGCACGCAGTCGAGGTGGAGGTTTTGAACACCTCTGAGACACCTCCGTTCCAATTGGATGAAGAGGACGTCAACGAAGAGGTTCGACTGCGTTTTCGCTATCTCGATCTACGGCGCCCCATCATGCAGGAGCGGCTGCAGGTGCGTACGCGCATTATGCAGACGCTGCGGACGTTCCTGGATGCCCAAGGTTTCCTGGACTTGGAGACGCCGATTCTGACCCGCGCCACGCCCGAGGGCGCGCGCGACTATCTGGTGCCTAGCCGTACCCAACAAGGTCGGTTCTTCGCCTTGCCCCAGTCCCCACAGCTTTTCAAACAGCTGCTCATGATGTCCGGCTTTGATCGGTATTACCAAATCGCCCGCTGCTTTCGCGACGAAGATTTGCGCGCCGATCGACAACCGGAGTTTACCCAGCTCGATCTCGAGTTATCCTTCGTGGATGAGGAAGGGGTGATGGCGGTCGCGGAAGCCATGATCCGTGACTTGTTCGCTAAGGTCGTGGAAGTGCCGTTGCACGAGCCGTTTCCTCGCCTTACCTACCGCCAGGCGATGCGTCGCTTTGGCACCGATCGGCCCGATCTGCGAATTCCCCTGGAGCTCGTGGAGGTGGGCGACCTGATGGCCGCGGTGAAATTCAAGGTGTTTTCAGAGCCTGCCAACGATCCCTCGGGCCGCGTGGCCGCCCTCCGGCTACCGGGGGGCGAGCAGCTATCGCGCTCGGCCCTCGACGAATACACGCACTTTGTGGGAATCTACGGGGCGAAAGGGCTCGCGTATATCAAGGTACGGGATGCCAGCGCCGGGCGCGAAGGGCTGCAATCACCCATCGTAAAATATCTCTCCGACGACACCTTGGCCGAGATCCTCGCCCGCACCGGCGCGCAAAGTGGAGACATCATCTTTTTCGGTGCCGATACGGCGCGCATCGTCGATGAAGCCCTGGGAGCGCTGCGGGTGCGCTTGGGCCATGATTTTAGCTTGGTGGAGTACGGCTGGCGGCCGGTTTGGATCACGGGTTTTCCGATGTTTGAGTGGAGCGCCGATGAGCAGCGCTGGCTGGCCTTACATCATCCCTTCACGGCGCCCGACACGGATAGCCTCGATCTCTTGGAGGCGGCTCCCCGCGACTGTCCCTCTCGGGCATACGATCTGGTACTCAATGGCACGGAATTGGGGGGTGGGTCGATCCGCATCCATCACCGGGATATGCAGATGGCGGTGTTTCGTATTCTGGGCATCGATGAAGAGACGGCACTATCGAGGTTTGGTTTTCTCCTGGAGGCGCTCAAATATGGTTGCCCACCCCATGGCGGGATCGCTTTTGGGCTCGATCGTCTGGCCATGTTGATGACCGGCTCATCCTCCATCAGGGAAGTGATCGCTTTTCCCAAGACGCAAACGGCGCAGTGTCCCCTCACCGGAGCGCCGGCGTCTGTGGAGGAGGCACAATTGAGGGAACTCGGTATCCGCTTGCGCCCCATGCCGACCCCATGATGTCTGAGGAGTTGTGAAAAAACCGTAGCGAGCAGCCCGAGAGCAAGGCGGACGGTGCTCGCTCCTTGCCTATCGGTCTGGTCGGTCTCTCCGCGTCGCGCCGTTCGCCTGGCCCCCGAGCCGCCTGCGACGGTTTTGTCACAACCTCATAATCCGCTGGCAGGGCAAGGTTTCGAACCGGCGTCGACGGCGGTGAAATCCCCGATGCAAGACGATCTCGTTAAGCCGTGCTCCGGACCGTCGCTGGCTAGGCAGTGTCGATCCCCAGCGGACGCAATGGAAGTGCGCTGCTTGACGAAACGCTACGGTGATGTCGTGGCACTCGATGGGGTTAGCTTCAAGGTGCCAGCGGGGATCGTTTGCGGTTTGCTGGGCGGTAATGGCGCGGGCAAGACCACCACCATCGCCCTATTGCTCGGGCTGTTGACGCCGTCGGCAGGGGAGATCCGGATTCTCGGCAGCGACATGCGAAAAGACCGCTATGCGGTCTTGAGCCGTATGAATTTCTCGTCACCCTATGTCGATCTCCCCCAGCGCCTGACCGTGGTACAAAACCTGAAGGTTTACGCGAGGCTGTACGGCGTGAAGGACATCAAAGGCCGCCTAGGGGTGCTCGGCCAAGAGCTTGGCATCAATCCCCTCATGCATCGGCGGTACGGTACCCTGTCGGCGGGCCAGAAGACCCGCGTTGCCCTCGCCAAGGCCCTGCTAAATGAGCCCGAGCTGTTGTTGCTCGATGAACCGACAGCGTCACTGGATCCCGATTCCGCCGATCGAATTCGCGCCTATCTGAAGGCCTACCAACGGCGAACGGCTGCGACGGTATTGTTGGCCTCCCACAACATGCCCGAGGTTGAGCGGGTCTGTGATGACGTGATCATGCTAAGAACCGGACGCATTGTCGACCGAGGTCCTCCCCAGTCCCTCATCGCTCGCTATGGCCGCCAAAACATGGAGCAGGTGTTTCTGGATATCGCCCGCGCGCGACCCGCGGAGCGCTGGTCCATCGCCGAGGATCGAGAACCGGCGTGAGCAGGTCATCTTCCGCATTCTCTTGGTCGCGCATCGCAGCCATGGTGCTTCGCTATGCCTATGTTCTGCGAAGCTCCTGGCCGCGCATCATCGAGCTGGCTTACTGGCCGACTGTGCAGATGATCCTGTGGGGCTTTATTACCCAGTTTTTCGTCACCACCAGTACGTGGCTGGCGCAAGCTTCCGGGGCGTTGCTGGCGGGGGTCCTGTTGTGGGATGTGCTATTTCGCGGCCAACTGGGGGTATCGGTGGTTTTTTTCGAGGAGCTCTACTCACGAAATCTCGGGCATCTGTTTGCCAGTCCGCTGCGACCCTACGAATTGATCTGTGCGTTGCTGACCATCAGTTTTATTCGTACCCTTATCGGGGTGGGCGCGGCAGCCTGTCTGGCCATCCCCTTTTACCAGTACTCGATCTTCAGCCTCGGGTTGCCGCTGATCGCGTTTTTCATGAATCTGCTGGTCATGGGCTGGGCCATCGGGCTGATGATCTGTGCGCTGGTTCTGCGTTACGGGCTGGGTGCCGAGAGCTTCGCTTGGGCAGCGATCTTTGCGGTTGCCCCGGTGAGCGGGATTTACTATCCGGTGAGCGTGCTCCCCGAATGGTTGCAAGCAGTGGCTTACGCACTGCCGTCTAGCCATGTGTTCGAAGGCATGCGTGCGGTGCTGTTCGACCAGATTTTTCGCGCCGATATGCTCCTGCGCGCGGTGACACTGAACGTGGCGTACTTGGCCCTCGGCGTCGTGGTCTTTCTTTGGGTGTTTCGACTCGCACGACGCCGAGGGTTGTTGCTGTCGATGGGGGAGTAGTCGTGACCTGCCCTAGAAGTCACAGTCCGCCGATACCGGCCTCGATCTTAAAGCCTGTTGGCAGACCGACTACGCTTCTCGGTAGCGGGGTTAGATAGCGCTCTACAGCCACCTATCGATGGCAACGATCCAAGCCTCCAGCGCCGCCTCGTTTGCTCGTGGGCCTCAGAGGCTGTGAAAAAACCTGCTACACAACGCGATAGCGGCGTTGGGCGGTGCTCGCTCCTCGCCTGATCATGCGGCTTGAACAGGGATGCTGTTACTGGTACGCACGATGCGATTATTCATATCCAGGTAGACGAGGCTGGGCTTGAATCGGGCAACCTCGCTTTGTTCCAGGCCGCAGTAAGCACAAATGATAATCTTATCTTGGGGCTTGGCCTTATGCGCAGCGGCACCATTGATGGAGATGATACCCGATCCTCTTTCCGCTTGAATCGCGTAGGTGGTAAATCGCTCGCCGTTCGTTACATTGTAAATTTGGATCTGTTCGAACTCATGGATGTTGGCGGCCCGGAGCAAATCGGCATCGATCGCACACGAGCCTTCATAGTCAGGCTCGGCGTGCGTGACGCGGGCGCTGTGGAGTTTGGCCTTTAGCATTGTTATATACATCGTGGTCGTTCCTCTGCATGGCTCCACAAGGCGAGAGCGGCGAATTATCGACCATCCGTTATCGCAGTGCAATATCCGGGTTTGCGATAGCGATCGTCGCTGGTGACACGCGCGTTTGGCAACGCTCACATCCGCCGTCGCAAAGACACGGGTACTCCTCTGGTCTGGCGTGTCGAAGGGGACGGAATGGGTGGCGGTTGTCCATGGGTTCGGTGCTTATCTCGCGTTGCAAGCGACGCGGGGGACACGATGAGCATGCCGATCATGGCCCACGCGCTCCCGGGGGACTGAGAGCTTGTGAAAAAACCTGTTACACGACCCGATAGCGGCGTTGGGCGGTGCTCGCTCCTCGCCTATCTATCTGATATGTCTCTCGGCTTCGCGCCGTCCGCCTGGCTCTCGGGTCGCTCTCGACGGTTTTTTCACACGCTCTTGATTCCGTGACACCTCGTATAGTCTTCTTGGGAAGCGAGGGCGTGTTCTCGAGAACGGTGCTGCAGTCGCTTCTCGGCGCGGGGTGCCAGGTCGTTGAGGTGTGGCGGTCAGGGCCCCCTGCCAGCCGGTTGCCGGAATCCGCGGGCTTGGGTCATCTGCCGAAGATCCCCGTCGCAAACCTGAACACCTTAAGCGGGATGGCAGGCGCGTGGGGTATCGAGCTGGTGAACATCACCCGCTCACAGGAGCTGTTGTCGCGGCGGCAGGAGTGGTTCGACAGCGTCGATGTGATAGTCGCCGCATGCTTTCCATTTCGCGTACCCAATGCGTTGCTGGCCCTCCCTGCCTGCGGTTGCTTGAACCTCCACCCCTCCCTATTACCGGCCTATCGCGGTCCAGCCCCATTGTTTTGGCAACTGCGAGCGGGGCTACCGGAAGGGGGGGTTACCCTTCACCTCATGACTGAAGAACTCGATGCGGGTGACATCGTTGCCCAAGAAAGGCTCGCTTTTCCTCCAGGGATGACTGCCGCACTTGCGAGCCGACAGCTTGCTGAGCTCGGTGGGCGCCTGGTGGTCACTACTTTACGCGCCCTTAACGGTGGGATCCTGCACGGGCGAGCCCAGGATGAGCGCTTGGCCAGCTACTTCTCCTGGCCTCAGGAACGAGACTTTTGCTTGTCGACCCACTGGTCTGCGGAGCGGGCGTTTCGATTCGTTCGGGGAACGGCGCAATGGGGTCGTCCATACCCGCTGCTGTGCGCCAACCGGACCTTTGACATCGTCGAGGTCTCGGGTTTCTCGCGGGAGGAGGTCCTTTCTGTACCTTGGCTCTGGCGAGGGGACGAGCTTTGGGTGACGTTCAGTCCCGGAGTCCTGCACGCGAAGGTACGCCAGATTCGATAACCCAGAGTTGGCCGCAGGGTGACGAACCGACAGCCTTGCCAGTCACGCTCGGCATTCAGGTATACTGCCGCTCGGGCAATGACCAGCGTTGCTAGACTGTCATGAATCCTAAAGAACCTGTGAGTAAGCCGTGGGGGGGGCGCTTCACGGCGCCGACCGAAAGCCTAGTGGAAAGCTTCACGGCTTCCATCGATTTTGACCGACGCCTCTATGCACAGGACATTCGAGGATCCATCGCCCATGCCACCATGCTGGCCACCATAGGTGTGTTGAGCGCCGAGGAACGGGACGCCATCATCGGCGGCCTGAAGGAGATAGAAGCGGATATCAGCGCCGGTCGGTTTTCTTGGTCGACGCCCCTTGAGGATGTCCATATGAACCTCGAGGCAGAGCTCACCAGGCGTATCGGTAGTGCGGGCAAGAAGCTGCACACCGGCCGATCGCGTAACGATCAAGTCGCAACCGATCTGCGACTTTATCTTCGGGATGAAACCGACGCCGTTCTGGCCCATCTGGAGCGATTGCAAGGCGTGTTGCTTGACATAGCGGAGGCTGAGGCACAGACCGTCATGCCCGGCTTCACCCATCTGCAGGTCGCGCAGCCGGTCACCTTGGGCCATCACATGATGGCTTGGTTCGAGATGCTGAGCCGTGACCAACAGCGCTTTGTGGATTGTCGGCGGCGCATCAATTACCTGCCGTTGGGAGCGGCTGCCCTGGCCGGTACCGGCTACCCCATTGATCGGCGCCTGACGGCGCAGCTACTGGGCTTTGAAGGGATTTGCGAGAATTCCCTGGATGCCGTGAGCGATCGCGATTTTGCCATTGAGTTCGCTGCTGCCGCCGCGTTACTCATGACTCACCTTGCGCGCATGTCCGAAGAGTTGATTATCTGGTCGTCCGCGCCGTTTGGCTTCGTGGAGATCGCGGATGCGTTTTGCACCGGCTCGTCCATCATGCCACAGAAGAAGAATCCAGACGTGCCAGAGCTCGTGCGCGGCAAGTGCGCACGCGTGAGTGGTCATTTGCTTGCCTTGCTGATGCTCATGAAGGCGCAGCCACTGGCCTATAACCGAGATAATCAAGAAGATAAAGAACCTCTCTTCGATATCGTCGATACCATCAAAGCTTGCCTGCAGATCTACGCTGAAATGCTCTCCAGCTTGGCGTTCAATCGGGAGCGGATGCGCGAGATGGCCAAGAGGGGGTTTTCCACCGCCACCGATCTCGCGGATTACTTGGTGCGTAAGGGCATACCGTTTCGTGATGCTCACGCCATCGTGGGTCAGGCGGTACGCCATGGCCTCATGACCCAGCGGGATTTGGCGGATATGGACTTGAGCGAGCTGCAAGGGTTTTCGGGTGCTATCGAAGGGGACGTTTTCGCGGTGCTCACGGTGGAGGGCTCGGTGGCGGCGCGCACCCATCTCGGCGGCACGGCAGCAGCCGCGGTGCGCCAGGCGGTTGCCCGGGCTCGAAAGCGTCAACGTTTCTGGTCGGTATCGGTAGATGGCGGCGCGGCCTCCACACCTGATGAGTTGGGAAAAAAATAAGTTGTGAAAGAACCGTCACGAGTGGCCAGAGAGCCAGGCGGACGGCGCGAAGCCGAGAAACAGATCAAGTCGATAGGTGATGAGCGAACACCGGCCAACTCTGCTATCGGGTCGCAGCCGGTTTTTTCCCAACCGCTGAGACAGGTCAATGGCCTCGATAGGTTTGGCAACTGATCGCCGTGTGCTGGACTGTCGTCTGTCTGTTGCTGCTGGCGTTGCCGCTATCCGCCGCCGAGGTGGACCAGGTGAACGTGCACCGGGAGGGCGACCAATATCAGCTTCAGGTCATCGCTCATGTCGATGCTCAACCGACCGTCGTATGGGCGCTCCTCACGGACTTTGATAATTTGCAGCAGCTTCATCCCATGGTGCGCGCTAGCACCTACCTGAGACGCACGCCGGAAGGTGCGGACCGGGTACGGATCCGTACGCGCCCTTGTGTGTTGTTGTTCTGCGTAGACTTTACTCAAATCGTCGAATTTCGGGCTTTCGGCGAGGAACGGTTACAGGGGGATTTTGACCCGCGCGATAGCCACTTTCATTTCGGCCAATTGAGATGGCAGTTAGAGGGTATCTCGAGTGGCGGGACGGACTTGAGGTTCGATGCTGAGCTGACGCCTGCCTTCTGGCTCCCCCCTTTGCTCGGTTCTTGGGTCCTCAAGCGGGCCCTGCGAACCACTGCCACCGATATCGTCATGAACCTTGACCGGCTGAGCCGATCGTAAGCCCGGTGAGCAGCCGATCCTTTGGCGATCGCGTGTTGGGCTGGGGCATCGACAAGGGGCGCCGTGGACTTCCGTGGCAGATCCAGCGTACTCCTTACCGCGTGTGGGTTTCGGAGATCATGCTCCAGCAAACCCAGGTGCAAACAGTGATCGGGTATTTCCAACCGTTCGTGGCGCGGCTTCCCGATGTGGCGGCGCTGGCCGCAGCCGATTTCGATGAGGTGATGCAGCTTTGGAGCGGATTGGGCTATTACGCCCGTGCCCGTAATCTGCATCGGGCAGCCAAGATCGTGATGGCGGAGCACGGTGGCGAGTTGCCGTTACACCGCGAGTCGTTACAGCGGCTACCAGGCATTGGGCGCTCCACGGCGGGCGCGATTCTGGCCTTGGCCACTGGCCAGCGACAGGCCATCCTCGATGGCAACGTCAAACGTGTGTTGTGTCGGTTTCACGCCATCGAAGGATGGCCGGGACAGCGGCAGGTGGCGGACAGCCTTTGGCAGCTGGCCGAGCAGCACACACCAGAGCAGGGAATTGCCGAGTACACCCAGGCCATCATGGATCTTGGCTCCATGGTCTGTACCCGTCCTCGACCGCGCTGCGAGGCTTGCCCGCTGCGCGCCGATTGCCGTGCGTTGGCTCAAGGTCGGGTCGGCGATTATCCTTGGCCACGGCCGCGGCGCCTGCTTCCGGCGCGCCAGACCGTATTCCTGATGGTGCGCCGGTCGGATGGGCGCGTGTTGCTCGAGCGCCGACCGCCAACCGGAGTATGGGGGGGGCTGTGGGGTTTTCCGGAGTGTTCGCCAGAAACGGATCTGGAAGGTTGGTGTTTGCATCGATTCGGGCAAAGTCCTCGAGCGTGTTCTCGGTTGCCCGTGAAGCGCCACAGTTTTAGCCACTATCACTTAGAGATTTTGCCAATACTCCTCGAGGTTGATGCGTTGCCGCCTAGTGTCATGGAGAGTGATAGTGTGGTCTGGTACCAAGCGGGGGAGTCCCAAATAGGTGGACTACCGGCGCCTGTCGCCGTGTTGCTTCAAGGTTTACTGTCCGACAGCCAGTCATAAGGGGGTGGACGATGGTGAGAACGGTTATGTGTGTCAAGCTTGGCCGGGAGGCCGAGGGTCTCGATGCATCCCCGTATCCGGGGGAATTGGGTCAGCGGATCTTCGAGCACGTCTCTAAGGAAGCCTGGCGAGCCTGGCTTGCTCAGCAAACCATGTTGATCAACGAAAATCGATTCAGCCCGAGAGACCCGGCGACCCGGAAGTTTCTAGAGCAGGAGATGGAGCGGTTTTTGTTCGGGGAGGGTTCGGCACCACCGGCGGGTTACACACCGCAGAGCCGTTAGCCTCGCTGCTCTCGGGTTGGTACTCTGCAGGGGATCCCTTGACGGCGACCGGAATTGCCGGCTTTAATAGGCCCTTGGCGGCCAGGTAGCTCAGTCGGTAGAGCAGTGGACTGAAAATCCTCGTGTCGGTGGTTCGATTCCGCCCCTGGCCACCAATCAATTCATCAGCTTTCGGAATTTGCCGTTTGAGTCCGCGGGTCCCGCGGTGCACTTTCGGAACACCTGTGTTTCGGAATGTGCAGGGGTGACGATCCACAAGACACCGTCAGCAACCTCGAAGGCCGTGATCCGCAAGCGCCGCTGGCCGGCGGCGATCAAGACCTTCCGCACGAAGCGCGATGCCAAAGACCGGGCGCGGCGCACCGAGGCGGATTTCCGACGCCCAGAGTTCCCGTGGCAGCTTGACCACGAAGTTGCTCGATC
>CAZUZO010000082.1:0-16471 GCA_964624765.1 uncultured Thiotrichales bacterium | reverse complement strand
CTGCCTCCCCCGTACCCATATTGGCCTGGGCTTTAGTCGGGACTAAGAAGCTGTTGCAAAAACGACTGCGCTTGCCATAGCTGCGTTGCGCAGCGGCTCGCCATCCTCATGTACTGCCTTGTACACTCCGGTGGCGAGCCGCTGTGCGCCTTGCTCTGCCGGCGCTCGTGAGATTTTTAAAACAGCTTCTAAACCGTCTTGTCCTTGCCAGCGCTCATCTGCGGCTTGCGCTCCTTCTCCTTCACCTCGTGAGCCCCCTCGATGGCGACCGCTCCGGCGGCCCCAGCGGCGACCGCCGTTGCATACTCCGCCCTGGCTTCGGCCACCAAATCACCGAGCTGCTCCGTGCTCACCGCCGCATACTCCTTGATCTTGTCTTGCACGGTCAAGTAACCCTTGATCGCCCCCTTAGCCAACGGCCGCAACCCGCGGCCCACCACCGGCACGACAATGGGTGCCAGGATCAACACCCCCGCGGCCACCAGGGCATTGGGCGATACATACTCTGCGAGACCTTCTAACCAGTTCATCATCTCTTAACCCCTCCAGCATCGGTATCTGTTCATCGAAACACGTGGTTTCCGAAAAACAGATTAACATATCTAAAAAATTTTACAAATAGATGACACATGCTTTAATCTAAACGCTCTCGCCACCCCGAACAGCCGCTGGGATTGACTCGTCACACTCGATGCACCAGCCCCACAGAACAGTCCCTGACGCGCAGCCACGCCACGAGCGAGGACAACCGATCCCCTGGAACGGCTGTTCCAATATCCCCTACTGGTGATCCTCGGAATCAAGTCCGGCTCCAGCCACGGCGGCCTTTCACCGCAAAGCCGCCACCGAACACAATCCGGCCGTTGCATGCAGCGCTCCGGGATGACCTCATGGGCCATTCAGCGATCAGGAGGCCAATCATGTCCCAGCCAATGGTGGTACCGATCCATAGCACCGTCCCCGGCCGAGTACGCTTTCAGGTGGCCGGCCTCTATCGGGCCGAACCCAGCTGTCAAGCGCGCTTTGAGACACGCTTAAGCGCCTTTGCAGGCATCCACCATGCCGCTGCCAACACCCTCACCGGAAACCTGCTCCTACAATTCGATGGGATCCACAAAAACCTTGACGAACTGGCGGCATTGGTCGAGCGAGAGGCCGTGGCGGCAGGGCTCGGCAACGGCCGTTCACCCGCGGACCACCTCTCGCCATCCATCCAAGCTACGAAGAGCGCTCAGCAGCCGCTGCCATCCCAAGCCTTCGTCAGGCGCCATCCAGCGCCCCCCAAACTACCCTACCCAGCGGCGACGATGGACCTCCTCCCCTGGCACGCCCTCGATCGCGAAACGCTGCTCAAGCACTTCGAAACCTCACCCTACGCCGGGCTTGATAGCGCGCTGGCGAAGGCACGGCTGGCTCGCTACGGACCCAACCTGCTGGAGGAGCCGACGGCACGTTCGAGTCTCAGCATCCTGCTAAACCAATTCAGCAGCTTGCCGGTGGCATTACTGGGAGGCGCGGCCGCCATCTCATTGGTCACCGGCGGCATTCTGGATGCCGCCGCCATCCTGGCCGTGGTGCTGATCAATGCGGGCATCGGTTATTTCACCGAACAACAAGCGGAAAAGACCATCCGTTCGTTGGCCCATTTCACGCCCCAGTCTGCGGCCGTGCTGCGCGACGGGATGGTGTCGGAAATACCGGTCCAGAACATCGTGGTAGGCGACCTGCTGGTGCTGGTGCCGGGCACCTATGTGGCAGCCGATGCGCGGCTCATAGAAGCCCGGCAACTGACCCTGGATGAATCCGCCCTCACCGGCGAAAGTCAGCCCGTCGCCAAGACGGCGGCGGCAACCCTCGAGCGCGAAAGCCCCCTCGCCGAGCGCAAGAACATGGTTTATGCCGGCACGCACATGCTCGGCGGCAGTGGGCTCGCAGTGGTGACCGCTACCGGCCAGCACACTGAGCTGGGCACCATTCAAGCGCTGGCCGGCGCCACACCGACACCGCCCACGCCTATGCAAACACAGCTCGATCGCATGGGGACGCAACTGGTGCTGATTTCAGGAGCGGTCTGCGGCGTCGTCTTTGTGATCGGTCTACTGCGTGGCTACGGCGGATTACAGATGCTAAAGACCGCCATCTCGCTGGCCGTCGCCGCGCTTCCCGAAGGCCTCCCCACGGTCGCCACCACCACCTTGGCCCTGGGTATCCGCAACATGCGCCGACACCAGGTGCTCATTCGACGGCTGGACGCCGTGGAGACCCTGGGAGCGGTACAGCTATTCTGCCTGGACAAGACCGGTACGCTCACCTTGAATCGCATGTCGGTGGTCGCAGTGCGCACCCTGCAAAGCCATCTGACGGTAGCGGAGGGTCGTTTCCAGCTGGCGGACGAGCCCATCGATCCGATCGCCTATCCAGACCTCCGCCAGCTGTTACACATCGTGGCGCTTTGCCGCGAAACCGCATCTAACGGCCACGGGACACCGTTGGCTACCCAGGGTTCGCCCACCGAGAGCGCCCTGATCGAAATGGCGCTGCAGGCCGGCCTGGATCTCCAAGCTCTCCAGGCATGCCATCACTTGATCGAAACGGGCCACCGCGCCGAAGGTAAGCCGTTCATGCATACGGTCCACGCCGAGACCGACGGTGGTGGGCGACTGGTCGCCGTCAAAGGCAGTCCGACGGAAGTTCTCGCTCTGTGCCGCTGGGGTCAAGAGCAAGGTATCATCGTTCCTCTGTCGAGCCAACACCGCGATGCCATTAGCGCTGAGAACGACCTCATGGCTGGCGAGGCGCTGCGGGTGCTGGGTGTCGCCTACAGCCCTGCCGCCAGCGCGCAGGATGCGCTAGAGCAGGGCCTCATCTGGGTGGGGCTGGTGGGGATGACCGATCCCCTGCGCCCCGGCATGAATGAGTTAGTGAACGTCTTTCACCGCGCCGGTATCCGGCCGGTCATGATCACCGGAGACCAAAGCGCCACCGCGCAGGCCATCGGCAAACAGCTGAGCCTCAATGCCGGTGGCCCCTTGGAGATCCTCGATTCGAGCCACTTAGACCGGCTCGAGCAGCAGGCGTTAGCCGGTGTGGCGCAAAACGTCCACGTGTTTGCACGGGTGAGCCCGGCCCACAAGCTGCGCATCGTCCAAGCCCTGCAACGCGGCGGAAAGGTGGTGGCCATGACCGGTGACGGCATCAACGACGGTCCCGCCCTGAAGGCCGCCAATATCGGAGTAGCCATGGGAGGTAGCGGCACCGATACCGCTCGCTCCGTCGCCGACGTGATACTGAAAGACGATCAACTGACCACCATGGTCATTGCCGTCACCGAAGGACGCACGACCTACAAGAACATCCGCAAGAGTCTGCGTTTTCTCCTGGCGACCAACTTAAGCGAGATCGAGGTCATGGCGGCGGCCGTAGCCCTGGGCATGGGACAACCCTTAAGTCCTATGCAGCTGCTGTGGATCAACCTCATCACCGATATTTTTCCGGGACTGGCCCTCGGCATGGAGCCGCCGGAGACCGAGGTGTTGGACGAGCCACCGCGCAATCCCCAGCAACCCATTATCGCCGGCGGGGATTTCAGACGGCTGCTGTTCGAGTCCGGGGTCATCACCGCGGGGACGTTAGCCAGCTATGGCTACGGCTGGCTACGCTACGGCCCGGGGCCACAAGCAGGCACGCTAGCGTTCCTGACGCTGACCACATCCCAGCTACTGCACGCCTTAAGCTGCCGCTCGGAGACCACCACGGTGCTGGATCCGGGTCGACGACCGCCGAATCCCTACCTCACCGTCGCCTTGCTGGGTTCCCTCGGGGCGCAGCTGCTCGCCATCGCCGTCCCGGGCTTGCGCAACCTGCTCGGCATCGGCTCCATCGGCTGGACAGACGCCCTCGTGATGGCCGCCAGCGCGGTGACACCCTTGCTGATCAACGAGATCACCAAGAACCCGAAGGGGAGGCCAGGCCGAGAGCTTATGAAAAAACCCGCTCCACGATCCGACAACGGCGTTCGGCCGCCACCTATTTAGCCGAATAGGTCTCTGGGCTTCGCGCCGTGCGCCTCGCGCTGCCGGCGCTCGCAACATCGGCAAAACAGGATCTTAGCAGGTTCTTAGAGAATCGCCCCGACCAAGGCGACGGCGGAGCGCTCCACCATCCGCTCAACCATGGCGGTCACCACCGCCTTGCTCACCATTTTTCCTACACCCGATACGGTGTCCTCGAGGGAACGGTCCTGCGCGTGCAGATCGATGCCGGATCCGATGTAGCCGCCACGCTGCAAAACATCGAGTACCCGATAGACATTGGTATTCGCCTCGTCGTAGCGCACCAACACGCTGCCGGTGACGGGATTAACTTCGCAGCTCGCTATGCCCTCCTGTGAGCGCAACAGCTGCGTTGCCGTCTCAGCGCGCGCGGCATTGCCCTTCAGTGTCGGGCACTTGACCCGCAATCGCCCTGGGACGTGATGAACGTATTCAGCCATACTGCTTCCCTCATCGCGTTCGATGCTAAGAAGCTGTTTTTAAAATTACCGCGCTTGCCATAGCTGCGTTGCACGGCGGCTCGCAATCCTCATGTACTCCCTTGTACACTCCGGTTGCTCGCCACGCGCAGCCTTGCTCTGCCGGCGCTCGCGACATGTTTGAAACAGCTTCTAATAACTATTAGCATCAAAATATTACATCTTGATGACGGAATTATTTCTGAATCATGATCAATGAAGTCGGGACGTCGATCAGTCGACTCGGCCATAGCGCCGTACATAGCGAGCTGTTGCCAAGTGACCCACGCCGAAATTCTAATGCATCATGCTTAACACAGCGTCCTGCGGGGCGCTGGGGGCGCCTAGTGCCACGCCTTGGGCATAATCGACACCAATCTTTCTTAATTCTCTTAAGACTTCATCGGTTTCGACCGATTCCGCGATGGTCTGCATCCCGAGCGCATGGCCGACATCGTTGATGGCCCCCACGATAGAGCGATTGACGACATCGGTGGCCATATCTCGCACCAAGCGTCCACGAATCTTCAGGTAATCGACCGGCAGCCTTTTCAAATGGTGAAAAGACGACGGTCCATTGCCGAACTGGTCAAGCGCGAAGGTACAGCCTGCGTCCTTCAGATCGGATATAAATTCGACGGCTCGCCTGAGGTTGTGAATGACGCTGGCCTCGGTGATTTCAAAGCACACTTGACTAGACAATAGGCTGGACTCGGACAATTGCTTGCGCACGAAGGCAGGCATCGATTCGTCACTCAAAGAGCTAGCCGATAGGTTGATGGTGATCCCGAGCTTGGGAAAAGCCGCAAGCTGTTCGCCCCAATAGCGAAACGCATTCTGAATCACCCAGCGGTCGATGCTGGTCATCAGCCCATAGCGCTCAGCGATAGGCATAAAGGCCTTCGGCAACAGGAGATGGTCTTCGGCATCCAGCAGCCGTAACAGTAATTCCCGCAGCACCGGGCCAACGCCGGCGGATGTCAGGGCCACGATGGGCTGCTGATAAAGACGCAATCGATCGCTCTGCAACGCCTGGCGAAGATGCGCGATGCGCGAGAACTCCCACTGCTTGCGTAGCCGCTCGCCACGGCGCGGATGGTAAACATGCACCCGGCCGCGGCCCAAGTCCTTCGCCGTGTAGCACGCCAGATCCGCTTGCGTCAACAGATGCTCGGTGCTCGGGGACTCTGCGGTAATGGGCACCAAGCCGACGCTGACGCCGATGGAGAAGCTGTTTTCTTCCCATTCGAAGCGAAAATCCTTGATGGCCGACACCAGACCTTCGGCGATGCGCAACGCATTATCGAGCGGACAGTTTTCCATCAGCAGAGAGAACTCATCGCCGCCGAGACGTGCCAAGGTGTCGCGCCCACGAACCTTGCTCATCATCAACCCCGTCACTTCCTTCAGCAGCACATCCCCAGCTCCATGGCCAACGGTGTCGTTCACTGCCTTGAAGTTATCCAGGTCCAGGTAGCAAAGGGAGTGGTGGCTGCCATGGGCCCGCGCGCTACTCAGGGCATGCTCGAGACGACGCTCGAACTCAGCCCGGTTGACCAACCCGGTCAACGCATCGTGGGTCGCTTCGTGCACCAATTGGTGTTTGGCTCGCCGGGTCTGGGTGACATCATGAAACACCAGCACGGCACCGATGATCTCCCCCTCGCGAGTGCGGATAGGGGCGGCAGAATCCTCGATGGCATATTCGTTGCCGCTGCGGCTGATGAGCAGACGACCGTCCACTAAGGCAGTGCCCTGACGTTCTTTGAGGCAATCCTCCAGCGGATTCGCCACCGCCACCTGGGTCTGTTCATCCACCACCCGGAACACAGCCTCTAGGGGTTGCCCACGGGCCATCTCGGTGGACCATTCGGTCAGCGCCTCGGCGACCGGATTGAGATACTCCACCCTGCCCGCCGCATTGGTGGTGATGACCGCATCGGCGATGCTATGCAAGGTCACCTCGGCGCGCTCTTTCTCTTGAAACAGTAAATCCTCGGCCCGCTTGCGATCGCTGATATCCTGGACGATAGCGATGAAGTTTCTCGGCTCACCTTCAGCGCTGCGAACCACGGAAACAGTCACGCAAGCCCACACCAACGATCCGTCCTTGCGCACACAGCGCTTCTCCAGCGAATAGGTATCGATATCTCCGGCCAGCGCGCACTGAAAGTGATCCAAGCTAGCCACCCGATCATCGCCGTGGGTGATGTGTTGGAAATCGAGGCGCGCCAGCTCCTCACGGGCATAACCGAGAATGTCGCATAGTTTTTGGTTAACTTGGAGCCATTGCCCATCGGTCCCCACATGGCCGATACCCACCGCAGCCTGCTCGAAGGTGGCTTGAAACAGGTCTACGCTCTTGCGCCACTTCGCTTCGCCGCTCTGGCGCTCCTGCGCCAGCCGGCGGTTGATCTCGATGGTCTGCTGGTGTTCAGTTTGCAAGCTGTCCACCAGAGCCTGTTGTTCTAAAGCAAGTTTGATCGAATGGGTAATACCTCGGTTGACATTGCGACCGAGCAGATACAACGCCGCGGTGAAAACCAACGTCAGCGCCCCCATGGCAAGGGGCATCACTTCCGGCTGCAATAGAAATCCGGCCGCCAGGGGTAGCAGTGCCGGCAACAGAAAACCGACGTAAGCGGGGAGAAAACTGGCGTTCACAGCGATGGCGCCAAGGGCCATCGCCCCTACCACAAAGGTCACAAACACCTGATAAGGTAAGCTCGAATGGTGCGCCACCATCACTGCCAGCGCCCCCCAAGTGGCGCCGCTCAGCACTGCGCCCAAGGTGTACACAATGCCCCAGCGGCGGGCCCTAGCCGGCGCCGGTGATGCCTGGCGGTACCTCCACACCATCGGCAGCCAAGCCAAGGCCACCGTGCTATTGATGATCAACCACGTGATGGCCCAGGGCGGGGGCAGCCACGACCAAAGCACGGCCGCCACGATGAGGCCACTGACGATACTGACCACGGCCCCGATGGGAGCGTTGCCGTAGATCAGCCGGATCCGCTCGGCATGAACCGCTTCTGGCGCGGCGCTGCGAAAGGCGTTGAGACAGTCGGCAAGCTCCTGCGAACAGACCGGCGACATCGGCTTTACTCTACCCCAGCAAGTTGGCCCGGCTCGCGACCGGCAGTGGTCACGGCTACCGGAGCGACTCGAGTTTGTCGGTACACTCCCAAGGAACGGCCATATCCAGCCGACCCATCTGCCCGTAGGCGGCCAGCTTCTCGAAAAACCGGCCTTGGTGCTGCGCCGCGAGATCCCGTAGGGCGAATGCGCGGATCATTGCGCCTAGGCGGAAATCGAAACAGGCCTGCAGGCGCTTCAGCAGCTCATCGTCCGAAACGCGGCCGGTGCCGAAGGTCTCCACCTGCACGCTCACCGGTCGTGCCAGGCCGATGGTGTAGCTCAATTGCACCTCGCATTCCTCCGCTAGGCCTGCGGCCACCAGGTTCTTTGCCGCATGGCGAGCCGCGTAAGCCCCGACCCGATCCACCCGCAGCGGATCCTTACCGCTTAGCGCCGCACCGCTGTGACGCGAGTACTCACCGTAGGTATCCACCGCCGTCTTGCGTCCCGTGAGCCCCGAGTGAACCACGGGTCCGCCAATGATAAGGGGACCGTCCGGGTTGACGAAAGTGTGGGTCTGGTTGTCGGGCTGCAGCGGTTCATCGGCGAACACTGGCTCGATGACCCGTTCCAGCAGATCGCTACGCAGCATTTTCAGGTTCGGCTGCTCGGCTCGCGCCTGGCTCGCGATAAGCGTCACGCTGTGAATTCGCGCCGGCCGGCCGTCTCGATACTCCACCCCCACCTGAGTCTTGCCGTCGGGACAGAGGTAGGCTAAGGCACCGCTCTTGCGTACCGCCGCCAATTGACGCGCCAACCGGTGAGCGAGCCAGATAGGCAGCGGCAACATCGCTGGGCTCTGCTGACAGGCAAAGCCAAAGAGCGTCGCCTGGTTGCCGACCGTGAGCCGATCCAGCTCGCCATCGCTTAGCTGTTGCTCATCCTGTAACGGCCGGGCATCCGCCTCAAGCTCCGTCAGGCTGGTGAGGATGGTACACTCCTTGGCGTTGAATTCTCCCTCCTCGTAGCCGACGCTCCGAATCACGCCACGCGCGATCTCCGGGATATCGAGCTTGGCAGTGGAGGCAAAGCGCGCAGCGATGAATACCATACCCTTGGACACGGCACACTCGGCCCGGATGCGTGCAAAGCGGTCCCGGGCCAAGAATCGATCGACCACGGCATCGCTGATCTGATCGCACAGCTTGTCCGGGTGACCCTGCGTCACCGATTCCGAAGTAAACAGAAAATCCCGTTTCATGCGCTGAACTCCTTGCTTGCCAAGCGGCTGTCCTTTGCCTTGGCCTGATCCCCTCGCGCCCGCTGCCGCTTGATCGCTTCGTTGACGACCAGCGGCGCCACCGCCCCCGCCGCGACCACCAAACCGTCACTCACCGCCAACGGCGTCGTTCCCAGCAGCTGTCGCAATCCAGGCACCAGCACCGTCAACAGTTGCGCCACGATCGAGCCGGTGAGTCCGATATCGAGATAGGGATTGGCCGGCAACCGGTCTTTGGAAAACAGATGGTGGGTTTCCGAACGGCAGCTCAAGGCATGCAGCAATTGGCCCAAGGTCAGAGTCATGAAGGCCTGGGTGCTGGCCCGCGGCCCCAAACCGTAACGAAGCAGGGCGTAGCCATAACTGGCCAGAGTACCGGCGGTGATCACGGCAGACTCGCCGGCCAGGCGACCGAGATCGGCCCCCGTGATCACGGCGGCATCCGGCGCCAGCGGGGGGCGGTCTAAAATATCCGGCTCCGGTGGCTCCAACGCCAGAGCTAGACCGGGTAAGACATCGGTGATGAGATTGATCCAAAGCAACTGCATCGGCGTCAGGGGCTGTCCCAACCCCAGGGCGATGCCCATCGCCATCACCTCGATCTCGGTGAAATTCGTGGCGAGCAAGAAACGCAAGGCCTTGCGGATATTGCCGTAAACGGTACGCCCTTGGCGGATGCCGACCACCAGCGTATTGAGGTTATCATCCTCCAGCACCACGTCGGCAACCGAGCGCGCAGCTTCGGTACCGCCCTCCCCCATCGCGATCCCGAGGTCGGCTGCCTTCAGAGCCGGACCGTCATTGATGCCATCGCCGGTCATGGCCACCACCCGACCGGCACGCTGCAACGCCTGCACGATCTGCAGCTTGTGCGCAGGACTCACCCTGGAAAACACATGAACCCGGCGCACCACGCCGGCCAGCACCTCGGGATCGAGCTTTTCCAGGCTAGTGGAATCGAGGATTTCCAATGGCGCGCCGTCGCTTACGTGCAGCTGCTTGCCGATGGCATACGCAGTCGGGCTTTGATCACCGGTAATGATGACCGTCTGAATGCCAGCCCGATGAATGCGTCTGAGAAGCCGCACCATGCCCGATCGCAAGGGGTCGGCCATCCCCACCAGGCCGAGCCAACAGAGCTCACCCTGCTCCAGGGTGTGGCCGTGGTCCGTACTGCTATAGGCCAAGCCGAGCACGCGCAGGGCTTCCCCGGCCATGGCATCGTTTTGCGCCAAGATAGCCGCGCGTTCCGCCGGCGTCAGGGCACGCCGCTCATGGTCCACCAAATACCACTGGCAAAGGGCCAACACTTCTAGGGGACTGCCTTTTACCGCAATCCATCGCCCCCCGTTAGGACTTCCATGGCTGCTGACCATGTATTTCTGTTCTTCGGAACGATGTTCGAGCGCCAACAGGGGATAGTCGGTGCGCAAAGCCGACACGTCGATGCCCGCCTGGAGGGCACACTGCACGAGCGCTTGCTCGGTCGGCGAGCCCGTCAATACCGTCCGCCCCCCCTCGGCCTTCAACTCAGCCTCGCTGCACAGCGCGCCGGTCTCCAGCAACCGCTGCAAGTGATGTTGGGCATGGGCCGACACGGGGCACCCCTCCATCAGCAACTGCCCGTCTTCGACGCCCAGCCGCCGCATGCCCGCATGCAAGCTCACGATGGTCATGCGGTTGAGAGTCAGGGTGCCCGTCTTGTCCAGACACAACACCTGGATCGAACCCAGGGCTTCCACGGCGCTGAGTTGCCGGATAAGCACCCGACGGCGCCGCATTTCCCTGATTCCCAGGGCCAAGGTGGTGGTCGCCACCGTCGGTAGACCTTCTGGCACCGCCGCCACCGCGAGCGATACCGCGCTCTTTAGCATGGTCAGCCAGCCGTAGCCCCGCACCAGTCCGCCCAGGAATACCGTCCCGCAGACGGCGCCGGAAAGCACCGAGAGTTGCTTCCCCAACCGGCCGAGCTGGCGCTCCATGGGCGTCTCGGGGGCTTGGGCTTCCCCCACCAGAGCCTGGATCTGGCCCATCTCGGTAGCCCTCGCCGTGGCGACCACCACCGCCTGTGCGCTACCGCCGGTGACCAGCGTACCGCCATAAACCATATTTAGCCGATCGGCGAGTGGCGTATCCGCCGGCAACAGGCACTGAGCATCCTTCACCACCGGCAGGCTTTCACCGGTCAATCCCGCTTCGTCTATGCTCAGCCGTGAGGTTTGTAGCAGCCGGGCATCGGCAGGCACACGACAGCCGGGCCAGAGTACGAGGACATCACCCACCACCACCTCTTCGACCGGGATCGAATGCCGCGCTCCCGCGCGTAGAGCAGACACCGGTTGTGCAGCGGTCTTGCCCAAGGCGGCAATGATACGCTCGCTTTGGGACTCGGTGACAAATCCGATGATGGCGTTGATCAACACCACGCCGAGGATGGCGGCCGCATCGAGCAATCCTCCGGTGGCCACCGCCACAGCCGCGGAGGCCCCCAGCAAAGCGATGGGTGGCGACGCGAACTGCTCGAGGAACAGGCGCAGCGCCGAAGGGCGCTCCGGCTTCGGTAACACATTGGCGCCAAAACGAAGCAGCCGCGCCACCGCATCGTCGTGATCGAGTCCGCCAGGCGAACTCTGCAGGCTCGCCAACACTTCTTCGCCAGGCCGGGTATGCCAGTTGGAGGCTTGCACCAACGGGTATTCTTGGACCGCCTTTCCCTGGCTGGCATGCCTGTAGGGGCTCGGCGGGTCAGCCGTATCCGCTTGCCGGCTCGACCCCTCCCGTGGCGCACCATCCCCTGGCGGCACGGCGGGGACCACCTCCGCTAGCACCGCGGCCACCCCAACGATGATCTGTCGCGGCGAGACCGCCACGTCGTAATACACCAACACATTGCCGGTCAAAGCGCTCGCCTCCACACGCCTCAGGTAGGAGACCTGACGCAGCGTCTCTTCGATGGCCCGTTGCAGTGGTGGCGAGCGGCGCAGTCCAGCCACCTTGAGTCGGGCCCGTCCCGGCACAGCGGTGTGCACCGCGCTAACGAGCGGGGGCAAGGCAGGTGTTAAGGGAACGGCAGTCTCGACGGCTTGGGGGAAAGACATCGGATCGTTATCGGCTCAGCGGCGAATAGCTCGCTCGCGGACGAAGGCACGCCTAATGCGCCGCAAAACGAAGGAGCGGGGACCGGCGCACCCCACTCCTGACGCATCGGCGCGACTTAAAAGGCCATGATAACGATGTATCGCTGTTTAGGACAGGTGGAATTATTTGCGGGTTTAGCAGGACCCCAGGGGGCCTCTCGGTTAAGCCGCCTGCTCGGTTTCGAGCACGGGGGACCGGGTCGCCTTTCGCTCCGGTTTCTCGCGCCCCGCCTCTTGGGAGGTCAAGCTAGCCTCTTCGACCAGCATCTGAGGCATGAGCAGCGATGCCCAGGCAGCTTGCAGCTTGAGACCGTTACGCACCATCTGTTGCATCCATTGCTGCCCAGGCGGATTCTTGACCATCGCCGGAAGACTGGCAGCCGTCAGACCGGTCCAGAAAAATGGTCCGAGATCCTTTATCATTTGAAACCAGATATGGGTCAGCTGTTGCGATGCATCACTCCACGCATCGACCATACTCTGGGCCTGAGTACTCCACTGGCCCAGCATAGGGGGTTCTCCGCTGCCAGAGCGAACGCCATCGAGGGTCATTCTGAGCCAGTCGGTTTGCATGCGAAGTCCAGTATGGGTGAGCGTTTCCATCGCGTCGATGCCCCTTCCGTAAGCTCCATTCCAGGGTGGAGAAAGGCCCTCTCTCACGCTCGACTGCCAGCCCTCAAAGGCCTTGCTCGGAATTCCCCACCAGGCACGCAGTAACGGTTCAACGTCAGGATTAGCACTCATCGTATCCACTCCCAGTCAACTCAAAGTCGTGTCGGTTCATCCTCCCTGACCTGGCAGCCAGTCCCTTTCACACGGCAAAATCCACGGCGCCGATCGGAAGCTTGACCCGGCCGGCTCGGCCGTATCCACTATCGGGCGATACGCCGACGACGCGCATGGACCGCTGTGTGCGCTGCTAGACAGGCAGTGTGCCAGCCTTGAGTGAACTCCAAGTGAATCTCATGTGAATCTTACATGGCACTTGCATTGCCGACACGACTCGAAAGATGTGAGCGGTTAGGAAACGCTCCAACAGCACAGCTCAGGATCAGTACATGCCAAAGAAGCAAACAAAACATCCCGCCGTCCACGGTGCCCAGACCGTGAGCGAAGCCTTCGCGACCATACTCTGGCACAATGTCGAGGCCTTACTCGCCTGGCAAAAGGCAGCCAAGTCATGGGAAAACATCGAGGGGGTGCATCAAGTACGCGTGGCGTTGCGACGCATGCGCTCGGCCCTGGCCATCTTTCGCTCGGCCATACCGCGTAGGTATACCGAGCAGTGGTCACAGGAGATGCGCCAGTTTGCCAGCGCCCTTGGCCCGGCGCGGGACCTCGACGTCTTCATCTCCGAGGGTCTCGGGCCCCTTATGGCGCAGCTTCCCTTGCCCGGTGCCAAGCCCCTGATGGCCGTTGCCGAACAGCATCGAGCTGCGGCTTACGACGCCGTGCGCACGATGCTCGACAGCCTCGAGTACCGCCGCTTCAAGAAGGACTTTCGGGTTTGGCTAAAGGCAGAAGGTTGGCACAGCGCGGAGCTTTCGGAACCGCAACGTCGAGGGCTTGATGCCGATGCCGTCGGCTTCGCCCGCCGCACGCTGAACAAACACCTGCGCAAGGTGCTCAAAGCGGGGCGCGACGCCGATCAAGACTCGCCAGACGAGCTACACCAGCTGCGCATCCAGTGCAAGAAGCTGCGTTATGCCGTGGAATTCTTCCTGCCGCTGTTCGAAGGCACGGAGGAGTTCCTCGCCCACATGAAGAAGCTGCAAGATCTCCTCGGCATCCTGCACGATGTCGCCGTGATGCCAGTGCTCATCGACAGCTTGCTTATCGACACGTCGTTGCAAGGAGAGGCTGATCGCGAGGTTCATCGCTACGCCGGCGTGCTCATCGGCTGGCGTGCACGAGAATACTACGACCTCAAAGACAGCTTTCCAAAACGCTGGGCCGAGCTCGCTCGGGCACCGGTACCGTGGGCGGAAAACGCCTAAACGATATCAAAGTGCCTAATTTCATCGTTTTGTCATCTTTATGTAACCTTCCTTTCATCTTTGGGGCCTATAATTCACCTGTCTGTTGCCTAACAACAACGGATTAAACATTTTGTAGCTTTCATCACGGGTAACGTTGCTTATCGGCCAGTATAGGACCGAAGTGGCATCATCGCCCGGTCATCACGAGCCTTGATTTGGAATTCGGGAGGACCCATGGTATGAAATGTAGGACAAAGGATCTCGTGTTACGCTCCTTCATCCTGGGCTGCGGGGCAGCCGTCTGTACGCCGTCGGCGGTCATGGCGGCGGGGAGCGACAACGGGCTCATTCTGAGCACTAAAGGAGGCATAAAAGTCGAATCGGCCGACGGCAATTTCCAGAGCCAATTCGGTGGGCGCCTGATGCTCGATTACGCTTATTATGATAGCGATGAGACAAAGCTCGGGAGCGGCGCAGAAATCCGTAGAGCGCGGTTATTTGCCAAAGGAAGAATGTGGAAGGTCTGGGATTTCACATTCGAGGCCGACCTGGCCGGAAACGAGGTCAGCATCACCGATGCCTTCATCGAGTATGGGGGATTCAAGCCCCTGGCCATCACCGCTGGTAACTTCAAAGAGCCCTTCAGCCTTGAGGAGTTGACCAGCTCTCGTTTCATCACCTTCATGGAACGGGCGTTGCCGGTGGAGGCGTTCGCCCCCAAGCGCAACCTCGGCCTGCAACTGCACGCCCACGGAGACATCTGGCAAGGTGCCATCGGCTTGTTCGGTGAAGGCATCGATAGCCCTGGGACCGATGAAAGCCAAGGCTACGGCTGGGCAGGCCGCGCGACCTTCGCCCCCATCAGGAGTGAAAGCGCTGTATTGCATGTGGGCGGTGCTCTCGAGTGGCGCACCGGTTATGAGAACGATCAAGTGCGCTTTCGCGTCCGGCCGGAGTCCCATGTCACGGATCGGCGCTTGGTCGATACCGGTAACATATTGAACGTCGACGACACCTTAAAATACAACGCTGAGGTGGCGGGGGTATTCGGCCCCTGGTCCGTGCAAGCCGAGTACATCCAGACCGACGTCAACCGTAAGGACGGCAGCGAAGATGTCGATTTCAACGGCTGGTATGTCTACGGAAGTTGGTTCTTAACCGGCGAGTCCCGTACCTATGACGCCAAGAAGGGCCGCTTCGAACGCGTTGAACCGGCGAGCGTGCTAGGCAAAGGCGGCTACGGTGCCTGGGAAGTGGCGCTTCGCTACAGCACCATCGATCTGAACAGCAACGACATCAATGGCGGCAGCGAGGACAACTTCACCGCCGGCATCAATTGGTATCCGACCTCCCATACGCGCCTGATGTTCAACTATGGCTACGTCGATGCCGAAAGGCAGGGTGTGAACGACAAGCCCAATGTCTTCCAGGTCCGCGCCCAAGTCGATTTCTAATCACGACGAAATATTGAGTACTTGATCAGAAAGAACCCCCGCCCCACCGCTTAGGCAGTGGGGCGGAGCCTGATGCCGAAGAATCCCTTCACGCTCGGTTATCGTGTCATCCCACCGACAAGCGTTATAGCACGTAGGCCAGGGTCATCGTTTCGTCAGGGTTGCTCTTCGGAGCATACCTTACGGCCCGAGATCGGCTGCCCCCAAGGCAAAGGTCATCAAACGGCCGAAGCGATGACCAACGCCTAGCACGTATTCTGAATCGGCATCCGCCCTGCCGGATTCGATTTTCATTTCGCCGCCTGCGCTCGAGTAATTTAGACGGATCGATATCGCCATCAAAATGATCCATTCTAGTGCATTCTATGGCACACTTAGCACCATCATAGTGCCAATGGCCAGCAAAAAAATACCCCGTCATGAAGACGGGGTAAATGGCCCTAGACTGGTAGGAGGAAACTGAATAATACAGGCGAATTATTAAACTTTCATGAATCCCTCTAAAAACAATTTGCCCGATAAGGCATTCTCCGACAGACCTCCGGGAAAACCCGTAGACTGCTCACGGAAACTCCGGATTCCCCGCTAGGCGCAGCTCCCGTACACTCTACCCATTGTTGCAAACATGTCACATATGGCTTGACGTCACTCTCTCTGGTCGGTGGTTGTGTTATATAGAACACAATCCACCGAGATGGACCTCATAGGGAAGCGAAATACGATGAATACCCGATTTGTTGACTTGCTGTTCGTGATCGCGGTCGTATTCCTACTCGCACTGAGCGGGATGTACGTGCTCGGGGTAGCGCTGCCACTGCTCATCCGCGCTGTTGCCCCCTTGCTCGGAGGTTTCTAGCGGCGAAGCTCGGTTCGATTTCGAGGGTCGACGGGTTAGGTTAGCCACAGGCCCGCGGCCGATCGACCGAGCTCATGTTCACGCCTGCATCCGGGGCGTTCCCGCTTCGCCTTGAGAAGCTGCCAGAAGCTGTTTTAAAAATGTCACGAGCGCCGCCAGAGCAAGGCGCACGGCAGCG
>CAZUZO010000081.1:0-16593 GCA_964624765.1 uncultured Thiotrichales bacterium | reverse complement strand
GGGCCGTCGAGGCCGGCGCTCGCCAGTCGTTGCCCTGGTAGGGGGTCCAGTCGACGAGCAATTGCTCTTTCTTGTTACGAATCTGAATCATCGGTCGAGACACCACCTGGTTGGCTTCTAGGGCCTGCAGGTAGTCCGTGACCATTTGGTCAGCTTCGTGTTCCTTCAGGATTTCCTCGCGAACCAGTTGCTCGGCATAAATCTGGCGTACGCCCGTGCGATCGGCGATTCTGGTATACATCATCGGCTGGGTCACCATCGGATCGTCGGCTTCGTTGTGACCGTGCCGGCGGTAGCAAACCATGTCGATGACGACGTCTTTGTTGAACGTCAAGCGGAAGTCCAAGGCGAGCTGCGTCAGGAACACCACCGCCTCGGGGTCGTCCCCATTGACGTGAAAGATCGGCGCTTGCACCATCTTCGCTACATCGGTGCAGTACAGCGTGGATCGGGAATCCAGCGGATCACTCGTGGTAAAGCCGATCTGGTTGTTGACCACGATGTGCACCGTGCCGCCGGTACCGTAGCCGCGGGTTTCGGAGAGGTTTAGGGTTTCCATCACCACTCCCTGTCCGGCGAAAGCCGCATCCCCGTGGATCAGTACTGGAAGGACTTGATTGCGCTCGTGGTCGTCGCGCCGCTCTTGGCGTGCGCGCACCGATCCCTCCACGACCGGATCGATGATCTCGAGATGGGAAGGATTGAAAGCGAGTACGATGTGTACCGGGCCAGCGGATGTGTTGACGTCCGATGAGAAACCGAGATGGTATTTCACGTCGCCAGAACCCTTACTGGTCCTGATCTTGCCCTCAAATTCCCCGAACAGCACCTTCGGATGCTTTCCAAAAATATTGACCAGCACGTTCAGACGCCCTCGGTGCGCCATACCGATGACGAGCTCCTTAACGCGCCGGCTTCCTGAATAGATGATGAGCTCATCCAGAAGCGCGATCAGACTTTCAGCCCCTTCCAGGGAGAAGCGTTTCTGGCCAACGTACTTCTTATGCAGGTATTCTTCGAGCTTAGTGGCTGCGGTGAGTCGCTTCAGGAGGTCACGCTTCTTAGCGCGGCTCAACCCATAGTGGCCATGGGTACCCTCCAGTCGCGCCTGAATCCAACGCTTTTGCTCGGTCGAGGTCAGATACATGTACTCGGCACCGATGGAGCCACAGTACGTAGCTCGCACGGTCGCCAGGATGTTGCGCAAAGTTGCCTCGGGAGGGCCTACCAAAGAGCCGCTATTGAAGGTCTTATCGAGATCGGCTTCCACCAAGCCGTGAAACCCTGGCACCAGATCCGGTACCATCGGCCTCTCATAGAGATTCAAAGGATCCAGATTGGCTTGCCGGTGGCCGCGGAAGCGGTGGGCATTGATCAGCTGCAACACCGCGGTTTGCTTTTCCGCCAGGGTTGATAAAGCCTCTGGGCTCGTCTCGCCTGGCGATTTGCTCCAGACGCCGGGGGCGGCGGTCGATAGGCGGGCAAAAAAGTGGCGCCAGTCGCCGCTCACATCTTCGGGCGCTTTTAGGTAGGTGTCGTAGAGACGGTCAAGAAAGTCAGTATTTCCGGCGTTGAGTAGAGAGCCGTGTGACATCGTTTTTGTGATTCAGGTTAGCGGGGCGATGACCGAACGATAAGCTGCCTTGTACGCCGTGACAGTCCCACCGCGATCGTCGAGTGATCGCGCTGACGGAGAAGGGCAACTTGTAAGAAAATATAGCGGCATCGCCAGAAGTTTGTTTAAGGAGTTCCGTGTTCGTTCTGGCCGTCTCACCCAGGTACCTTCTTGCGGCCACGGCCAAACGCCTAGAGAGTCGTAGAGCGGTGGTTGTGCTGGCCTGCGAAGGGATGTCCATCGAGGAAATTCAGGTTGGAACCAGGGCAGGGGTGCCGTTTCACGCCCATTGCCACGATTGGACATCCTCGGCACTCTTAGTCCCCAACCCACGCTTTGATAGACTGCCTTGCGACGCATGTCGCGGGCCTCGACGGCGTCATACTTCCGTCAGCGGCACAGCACACGCTCCTGTGACAAGAATACGCGCTACTCTCAATAGAGACAATGCGGTTAGGAAACAGTTCGTATCTTTTGTACTACATGTCGGCCAGCGGTTACCGATCAACTTGAATCCTGACTTTCTCCCAAATCGATCGAATCTTTCGGTATCATGCAAGCACCCTTGAGGAAACGCTCTGCCGGGAAAGGTGCGCTTGCAACGCGTGGTCAAGCGCACGGTGTGCTGGCCCTGGAAACGGGATGGCGCATCGCTCCCGGAGGGAAACTCGGGCGTCGAGCTCTGTCTGTGCCGGGCTCTGCTCGAGGGGAGGGGCCTTATGGGCGAATCGGCCCTTAAGTCACTTAGCATAATAACGTCGATACTCACTCAAAGAGGAGACAACGTATGAAAACGCCAGTGCGGGTCGCTGTGACGGGTGCAGCCGGCCAAATCGGGTATTCCTTGCTGTTTCGGATCGCCTCTGGAGAGATGCTCGGGAATGATCAACCCATTATCTTGCAGCTCCTGGAGATTACCCCTGCCCTAAAGGCGCTTGAGGGCGTGGTGATGGAGATCAACGATTGCGCCTATCCGCTAGTGGAGAACATCATCACCACGGATGATGCCAACGTGGCCTTTAAAGATGTGGACTATGCCTTGTTGGTCGGGGCAAAACCGCGGGGCAAGGGAATGGAGCGCAAAGACCTGTTGAGCGAGAATGGTAAGATTTTTGGCCCCCAAGGCAAAGCGCTCAACGATCATGCGAGCCGGGCGGTCAGAGTTGTGGTGATCGGGAACCCGGCCAATACCAACGCCCTGATCGCCATGAAAAACGCCCCTGACTTGGATCCAAGGCAATTCACCGCCATGACCCGGCTGGATCACAATCGTGCCGTCAGTCAGTTAGCGCAGAAAACGGGCTCCAAGGTGGCCGAGATCAGGAAGGTAACGGTATGGGGAAATCACTCCGCTACTCAATACCCGGACCTGAATCATGCTACCGTGGGCGGCCGGTCCGCTTTGGAGCTGGTGGAGGAGACCTGGATACGGAATGAATTCATCCCGCGGGTACAAAAGCGGGGGGCCGAGATCATTGAGGCCCGCGGCAGCTCGAGCGCCGCGTCAGCGGGTTACGCCGGACTGGAGCACATGCGCGACTGGACGCGGGGAACGGCTGAGGGAGACTGGTTGAGTATGTCCATCTCTTCCGACGGCAGCTACGGCATCTCCGAGGGGTTGATCTATTCGTTTCCGGTCACGATTCGCGACGGTCGGTATGAAATCGTTCAGGGCTTGAGCATCGACGAATTCAGCCGCAGCAAAATGCAAGAAACCGAAAACGAGCTAAAAGAGGAGCGCGACGCCATCAAGCACTTGCTCTAAACACGTCTATCGGCCAGCGGGGCTTTGCGGCGAACCGCCCCAGCCCCGCTGAACCGACTCTAAGCCTCCCATCCGCAACGCCTCGTACCAACTTAGCAGCAAGCGCTGCGCCCAATACTGCACGTCGGAACTCCCCATCTGCGCGGTCTCTTGCATTCTGCGGGCTTGTATGTGCCAGAGATCGAAGAGAAACCATGGGATTTTCACCGGTCGGTCATCAGGAGCTCGCGGTCTGTCACCCGCCTGGCAAACTGTTCCCCCCCAGGCCTTTGAATCGGCCGGGTTAGACGGTTCGTTCTCGGGGTAGAGGCGAGGCAGCACATCCTCTAGGCTGGCGCAGGCCAGTGCGATCAGATAACCAAGGAAGTCAGTGGTCGTGTGCCCGACGTTGATCCACCGTTCGTATTGTTGGCTGCAAACTCTTAATTCGCCTTTCCAGTCTCGCACGGGGATGGCCTAACGCAGGGGTTTGCATGAAAGAACATCTAGATCTAAGCATACCCAGTCGACACGTTACCCGTCAAGGGCAGAGCCTGAGTCGCCTCACCACCTATCGGTTTGAGCCAAGAATCCCAAGGGACCGTCATACCGGCACGGATTGCCGGTATCCAGCACAGGGAAGTGGCCCAGACAGCCATCCATGGCGACTGGGTTCCGGCAATCCCTGCCGGAACGACGGGTTTGAAGGAACTGATAGGTGGCAAGCCTGAACCGCAGAGTCGATGCGTTCTGCTGGCTCACCCGTTGAGTTCGGATGAATACGCCCGTCATTCCGGCTTCCTAGCCGGAATCCCGTCGCCAAGGAGGGCTCTGGTCGAGCGATCATGACGTCGATGGATGCCAACGACTCTCTATCGCGGGCAGGATGACCGGCATCACGGTGAGAAAAAAGAATTTACCCCGGTCGCGGCTAGCCTGGGATTGTTCCGACAATATTTGTTATGTTATAACCATAAGCAGTGTTCGGATAGGTTGTTCAGGACGGCTAGCGGGTGGCGTAGCAGGTTTGTCACAACCTCTGAGCGATCGTTAAGAGCGAGGGGGATAATGGCACGTGATGCCTTGCGCGAAATGTAAGAAGCTCTGTGAGGATGGTGGCAGGGCCGTTTGGCCGTTTTTCTTTGCTACTTTTCTGGCAGGGTTTGTCGCCTTCATCACTTGGCTCGCGCTGCTGCAAGCCGGCGTTCCTCAGCACCAGAACCTTTGGTTCAGTGGCGCCGCTTTCTTGAGCATTCTGCTGTTGTTACTGGGTTACATGATGGCATGCATACGCCGTCATTGCGCCCGTCGCCGGGCACACACTCCGTTCCATAGCGGTTCCTCGTTTTCCAGCAGCCGGGTTACCCAGCCAAGCGAAGCCTCCTCCGACAGTGCGCTGTGTGTGAAAGGACGGTCTAATTTCCGAAGTTAAGTGTCGGAGTGTATGAGACCGACGCCGCCATTCCGCTGGTGGTGCCGGGCGACATCCCCTCATCCCCTATCGATTAAGTGAGGTCTGATCGGCGACCCCCTGGGGATTGCGAACCACCCCGCAACGGCGCTACGGCTGCCCAGTCTCCTGTCGATCAACCCTCATTAGGGGCTATCGAGGGGGCGAGCATCGATCGCCTCTTGTGCCAGCATCACCGGGATATCATCCCGCACCGGGTAGATGCGTTTTCCATCGCACGTCACAAGCGCTTCCTGCAAAGGCTCGCTCACCACCGTCCCGTCAAACTGGTGTATCCGCCCTTCAGCGATCTGCTGGTTTAATGTTTGGAGACGGTCTTTGGCTAAGAGCTCCAAGGGCACCCTGGACAGGGGACAACACAGCAGTTCGAGTAACTTTGGATCGATGGTCATCGATTGTGCTCCCGTCGGACATCGAGTTGTTGCTAGGCGCCTGAACTTTTCCTGCTCCAGGCGCTGACGTTGCGCCGAGTATAGCCATCGCCAGGTCGCTTGTAGAGGTTTCCGCGTGAAGCCGGCTTGGGTGGTTAGGTCGTTGATGCTATCGGTCACGTAGACGCGGCGGGTGGCAAGCCTCTGCTCGCCGCCAAATCAAGCGGACTGAGAGGTTGTGAAAAAACCGTCGCGTAGCAGGTTTTTTCACAACCTCTGAGGTGTTCCGGCCATCGCTGGCCACCCTTTACGCTACACGCGGCGGCTCGTCACAGCCTCTCAAAGTTGCCGTAGGCTCAAGCTTTGATGGTTAGCGGCTTGTCGCCAATTGACGTTCCTGGCGCTCCCAGCGTGCTTGCGCCTCAACGCTTAGGGTCGCGATAGGGCGGGCCTCCAGGCGTTCCAGGCCGATCTTTTCGCCAGTTTCCTGGCAATAGCCGTAAGTACCGTCCTCGATACGTCGCAGCGCGGCGTCGATCTTGGCCATAAGTTTGCGCGCTCGGTCCTGGACACGCAATTCCAAGCTGTTTTCCGCTTCTCGATTGGCCCACTCACCGAAGTCGCCTACCTCAAAGGCATCGGTTCGAAGGTGAGCCATGGACTGTCGAGACTCTTGCGCTAGAGCTTCGCGCCAAGCCAGCAGCTTGCGGCTAAAGTAGGCCAGTTGGTTACTGTTCATGTAGGGTTCGTCTGCGGAGGGTCGATAATCGGAAGCCAGTTCGAGGTCCATAGCGAGTCGATGCGTAGGTTGCTTTTCATCGTTTAGGATAGAATGATATAATATAACATACAGTGTAGTTGAGAGTGTAGTGTGCCATGGAAGCCCCCTGGAGTTGGGTTGGGTACCCCCTCTAACTTGCATGAGCCGCGTTCGCACCAGGTGGAAGCGCTTGTGGTTAGGATGACGCCACCCGCGCAAGAGACGCCGCGCGAAGGGGAATTAGAGACGGGGAATGCGAAACAGCGGCCGAGCTTCACTCCGCTGCGACGCGAGGTCTTGGCACTGCTCCAAGACAGCCATCCACGTCCAGTCAGGGCTTACGCCCTGCTTGAGGCACTGCAGGGACAGAGAAAACATGCAGTGGCTCCCGCCACCGTGTATCGCACCCTCGATTTCTTGCTCGCCCAAGGCTTGGTTCATCGCCTCGAAACCCTCAACGCCTATGTGGCTTGCACGATGCCCGATGTGAGCCATAACGCTCAGTTCTGGACTTGTGCCGGCTGCGGCATGGTGACGGAGTGTCACGACGCCGCCATTGAGAATGCTCTCAGCGAACGGGCTGCTGCAGCTGAATTCGAACTCGAGGATCGGGTCATCGAGATCGCCGGGCGCTGCTCTAAGTGCAGCGGATAGCTGTTCGGCATGACTCCCACCACCAACAGCGTATCGGTTGCTGGCGTGTGTTTCAGAGGAGCCTTCCTCCTCGGCTTGGGTTGCAGAATCATCAAGCCAATCGGCCTTTAGTTCTACATTTGTTATAATATAACACCTCTTAGGTGCCCTTCGAGGGTGCCCGAATCCGGATAGAGCAAGCTTGACCTGACAGGGCACAAAGCCCGCATTCTGGCAACAGCCCCTGGGGAGGAACGAACGATGATTAGCGCCAAGATCCCCGTGACCATCCTGACGGGTTTCCTCGGTGCCGGCAAGACAACGTTGCTGAACCGGATCCTGAGCGAACAACACGGCAAACGTATTGCGGTAATCGAGAACGAATACGGTGAGATCGGTATCGACCAGGGACTGGTGATCGATGCCGACGAAGAGATTTTCGAGATGTCAAACGGCTGCGTTTGCTGCACCGTGCGCGGCGATTTGATCCGCATCCTAGGCAACCTGGCCAAGCGCCGTGACCGGTTCGATTATGTCCTGGTGGAAACCACGGGGCTGGCAGACCCAGGCCCGGTGGCCCAAACCTTTTTCATGGACGAAGATGTCCGCGAGGAATTTGCGCTCGACGGGATCGTCACCCTCGTTGACGCCAAACACATCGAGCTGCAACTAGGGCACAGCAAAGAAAGCAAGGAACAGATCGCTTTCGCCGACGTGCTGGTGTTGAACAAGACCGATCTGGTGCAGCGCTCGATGTTAGACGCCCTGGAGCCGCGCCTTCGCGGAATCAACGCGATGGCTCGCATTCATCGCGCTGAGCATGGGAGGGTGGCCTTAGACCACATTCTCAACCTACAGGCTTTCGATCTCCAACAAGCCCTAGCGCGCAAACCCACCTTCTTGGAACCGGAATACCCCTTCGAGTGGAGTAGCCTCTATCGACTGACGCCAGGACGCTATCGGTTGCTACTCGAGGGCGGACCGGATCCGATGATGTCGATCGTGATTTTGCCCATGGCCGGTACCGACGAGGATGCGTTAAGTGGCGGGGCTGAACGTTGTGTGCGCCTGTATGCCGAACCTGCTGTGGCCCTCGATGTTGAGAACGAGTTATCACTGAACCAACATCACACCCTGCAACTGCAAGCATCGGGGGATCAGGCTTTTTGCCTCGCGATCAGAACGGCCGGAGTGTATGGTCTTTATACCCAACATCTTGCAGAGGAGTTCGATCTGCGCCTAGTCGATGGGGATGGGCAATGGGTACCCCCCTTGGCGGGACGTAGCTGGGTAGCACAGCACCAACATGACGACGAGGTGTGTTCGGTTGGCCTCGAAGCCGCCGGTGATGTCGATGCTGTCCGGCTCAATCTGTGGTTGACTGAGTTGTTGAGCGAACGGGGAGTCGATATTTTCCGCATGAAGGGCTTTATCAGCATCGCTGATAATCCGGATCGTTTCGTGTTCCAGGGGGTGCATATGCTCTTCAACGGTCAGCCGCACCGCCCCTGGGGTGATGAGCCGCGTCACAACCAGCTGGTGTTCATCGGACGCAACCTCGATCGCCGCGAGTTGCAAGAGGGCTTTCGCGCGTGTCTGATTTGAACCGCAAGCGGGAGGCCTTTGGCATCCTAGAACGCCTTTGGCAAGCTAGGGCCGACGATTATGCGGTCTGTGCTGCTTGGCACCCCGACGGGGAAACGCTTTTCGTCGGTGATGCGGGAGGAGTACTTTCTGCTTACGATGTCTCCCAGGGTCAGCGGCGTTGGTCCACGCGCGCCCACCCCGGTGGCATCCTGGCTATGGCCGTGCATCCCGCCCAATCCGTGTTAGCCACGGCGGGCCAGGACGGCGTCGCGCGACTGTGGAATACCGACATTGTTCGAGCGATCCACGAGCTGGTCGGGGACGCCGCGTGGGTGGAGCACCTGGCCTGGGCGCCCGGTGGCCAACACCTGGCCTCTGCCTCTGGACGCTATCTGCGGATCTGGGATCTGGGTGGTCGATTGCTGGCGCGCTCCGCGGCGCATGCCAGTGCTGTGAGCGCCGTGCTCTGGAGTAATGAGCGCGAATTGGTGACGGCGTGCTACGGCAGGGTGTCTTTCTGGGACGCGGCGAGCGGGCGGTTGCAAGATAAACTTGACTGGAAAGGCTCGTTGGTGTCGATGGTCATGAGCCCGGATGGCGCCATTATTGCCTGTGGCAGCCAGGATAAAACCGTCCATTTCTGGCGCCGCGAGACCAAGCAGGATTCCATGATGTCGGGGTATCCCAATAAGCCAAAGGCACTGGCGTTTGACAGCACGTCAACGTTTCTGGCTACTTCAGGATCGGAAGCGGTCACGGTTTGGAATTTCCAGGGTAGCGGTCCGGAAGGATCGGTTCCCAACGTATTGGCGGTCCATGTCCTTCCGGTCACGACGCTGCAATTCGCCCGGCGCCAGGCACGACTCGCCTCGGGTGCCAAGGATGGCGGCGTGCTGATCTGGGATCTCAACCACGATGGAGGTGGAGACCCGGTCGGCGGCGGCATCGTGACCGGGCCCGTCGAGTCTGTCACCTGGCGGCACGACGACCGGGTGCTGGCGGCCATCGATGCGGACGGCGGTGTCAGCGTCTGGCGCTGTGGGCAGTGAAGTGAAGGGGTGCTCGTTGCTCCCCTACGGCGGTGCTAGGGCTCTGCGCAGCGTGCCCGTCCGCCTCGCTAGCGTCTCTTGGGAACCCCTAATGTCATGCTGGGAGTACACCGAACACCCTCAAACGCTGCGCAAGCGACGAAAACAAGCGCATTTCCGAGAAAAATGAGTTCAGATCTCATTCCCTTAACGCTGCTCACCGGCTTCCTGGGAAGCGGCAAGACCACCGTTCTCAACCACCTGGTGCGGCAACCCGAGATGGCCAATGCGCTGGTCATCATCAACGAGTTTGGGGCGGTCGGTTTGGATCATCTGCTGGTGAGCTACAGCGCCGAGAACATCGTGGTCGAGATGAACAGTGGCTGTCTGTGTTGCACCATACGGAGCGATCTGGTCAAGACATTACGTGAGGTGAGTTGGCGGTTTGCCCGCAACGGCGAGCGGCGATTTGATCGCGTGGTGATCGAAACCACCGGGCTTGCCGATCCGGCGCCTATCATCCACACTTTGATGACCGATCCATTCGTCGCTAGACGCTATCGCTTGGATGGCATCGTGAGCACCATCGATCTCGCTGTGGGGACGCGAACACTGGATGCCCATGTGGAGGCGGTCAAGCAAGCGGCGGTGGCGGATTGTCTGGTGTTAACCAAGGCGGACCAGATTAGTGACCATGGGGCGGCTGACGCACTGTTAAAGCGCCTCGCGCGCATTAACCCCGCCGCACGCAGGATCACGGCTCACCACGGAGCGGTTGCCGCCAAGTCGTTGTTGAATCTTGGCCTTTTTAATGCCTCCACCCGCATCCCAGACGTTCAGCGCTGGCTCAATGAAGAAGCCTACCCCGGTGCTATGCCCGAATTCTCATCAGCTACGGAGCATGAGCATCCTGCCCATGAACAGCGGGCACTCAAGGACCCTGCCGGTACCGCTGAAGGGCACCGCGATGCGTATCACGAGCACGACGTCAATCGTCACGACGATCACATTCGCGCCTTTTGCTTTGTCGTCGATGAGCCCATCGCAGGCGATTTGTTTGCAGCCTGGCTGGACTTGCTGGTCTCGCTGGTCGGCAAACACATGCTGCGCATCAAGGGCGTTCTCAACATCGAGGGCGATCCCCGACCGCTGGTGATCCACGGCGTACAACACTTCTTCTATCCCCCCGTGCATCTCCCGGCTTGGCCAACCCCCGATCGCCGGTCAAAGATGGTGTTTATTACCCGGGACGTCGAATCACGCCTGATGGAAGAAATCTGGGCAAAGTTGATCACCCGCCAGCACGGGTTGGAGGCATCTCCTCGGTGAATGACAACGTAGCCCCCGAGGCGGCTCTTTGAATACGCTGACGCGCATTTCGGCCTTGGTGATCGTTTCGGCGGTTTGATGGCCTTTACCCCTGAGGCAACCGACCCGCGGCGGCCAAGGGACGCCGTGAAGACGTGCTTGTCGACTTGGGTGCGGCCGTCTCCGCACACTCCCTGGCCGCAAGGGGTGCGGCTGCAGAAGGATCGGGCACCGACGGTATTTTCCAGGGCCACTTTGGCGAAACGATGACCATGGCCCGCATTCTGTTTGTGAGCGAGACCCGCTCACGAGCTCCACAAGGCGTCCATCGTTGCCAGCACGCGATGCCCGATGCCGGCCGGAACCGTCGGCGAACGGTGTATCGCCCCACGGTGCCCGTTACCTTGCCATAGAGTGCCTTTGAGCAAAACCAGGGCGAAGGTTGGCGCTTCCTCGATAGCGGTGGTTGTGATGTCGATGTCGCGAAGTTGGTGTCGATCGATGCTCTGGTCGCCTAGCCACTGAGTGCCTGGTCCGTGATAGGTGCAAATCAGCCTTATCCCCAGGCGGTCGACATGGAAACCGGGACACATCGCTCGATTCAGACGCTCGAAACGCAGCCCCACCGCCGGGCAACCGAGTAACTCGCTATACACGCCGATGAGAAAATCCAGGTCGGAAGTCAGCGTATCGTAGCCCGGCAGGTTTGGCATGCTGAGAGGGCTTACAGGTTTTCCCGACCTCACCACTTGACGGAATCCACTTGTTCGGTTTGGCTCGAACGTCATCAGGTAACGCGCGATTTGCAGGTTACACGGGCGTGGCCAGTAGCAAACCTGAACTTCGGGTTCGAAAATCGCCACCAGATCGACTAGTCGATCTGCCTGATAGGTATGACTCGAGGTCGGCGCGGCCGTTCTGATCGAAGCAGCGGATGGGGACGTCAAGTCAAGCATCCAGGCAAAATAACACGCAGGTTTCATCAAGGCCTGCCATCGGCGGCGAACGATGCACTAGACCCGTTGCCTTCATTGCCGGGGAATCGGTCGCCTTTCATGACCCCCACCCAAAACGGTCGAAATCGAGATGGCGCACCGTAGCGGACGATAGCTGCGTTGGGCGCGCCGTGTTGCAGGGCGTATCGGTTCACCTGCTTGTTTTCCAACCATTCCGTGCCAGGGCCCCGATAGACGCACAGCAGCCGCAGATAGGTTCGGTCGACATGAAAACGCGGACAGGAATCCTGGTCGGTCGTTTCCAGCCGTAGGGTGATCGGTCGTGCACCCACCAAGCCGGAAAAGATCTCCGTCAGCTGGATTAAGTCGTCAATCCAGCGCAGAAAGCCAGCACACATGAGCCCTTGTTGACGGAATAACGCATCAATGTCGGCAGCGCAGGTGTCTGTCGACGTCAAACAACGCACGTTGGGAAAGGTCGATGCCGTCAGGTCGGCAACTTCGTTGACCACACTGGCGAGCGACCGCGGGCGCCAGAGGCTGAGATTGATGCCTGGCGTAAGAACAGTGGCCAATGCCATTGAAATCGTCACGTGGAGGTGGGCGGCTGACATGGCATTACTTATGCTGTGCGGTTGAATGCAGTCCTGTCGCGCCTTAGGCCGAGGTCATGCATAGATATCCGCGTCTTCGGCAAACATGTTATATTATAACTCAATTCGCGTCGAGTCCGCGCAACGCGATGAGAAGTTGTGAAAAAACCGTTGCGAGCGGCCCGAGAGCCAGGCGGACGGCGCGCAGCGACGAGACATATCAGATAGATAGGCGAGAGCGAGCACCGCCCAACGCCGCTATAGGGTTGTGTAGCAGGTTTTTTCACAACCTCTGAGTTTATACCGCTGGGCATAAGCTAGTCGGTAGGTGTCTCCTTTGGTTCCCCCAAGAAAGTTGGCCAGGCAATGGCGCGTTCCACGTTTGCCGGGTAGCTGTTATAGCGTAGCAAGTCACACAGAAGCGGTTTACGTCCGTGATGGAGGGTTACATCGGCCATGCCAAGTAAACGACGTGGAACACAGGCAGTGGGTGCGGGGCATCGAGAGCTGACCGTCGAACGACTTATTGAGAGCTTTGATTTGCTGGATGAATGGGAAGCGCGGTATGGCTTGATCATCGAGCTCGGCAAGACGTTAGCACCTCTGGCGGCGGCCGAAAGGACGGAAGCGAACCGCGTCCAGGGGTGCATGAGCAATGTTTGGATCGTGGCCGAAGTGCAGTCGCGCGCGGGGGTTCCCGTCCTGATGTTTCGTGCCGATAGCGACGCGTTCATCGTCAAGGGGTTAGTGGCAGTCCTGGTGGCGCTGTACTCCGGGAAAACGGCTCAGGAAGCGCTGATGCTCGACGCGGATGAGATCTTTGAGCGGCTGCATCTGTTTGATCACTTAAGTCCCAGCCGACACGTTGGCATGTATGCGATGGTGGAACGAATAAGACACCTGGCCGCTCGTTACGCCTCAGATTCAGTACCAAACGCCTACCGCTCTGCCTAAGCAGCGATCTTTCTGAAGTTCAGAGATGAACTCCATCGCCTGTGTGCATCAGCAAGGTGGCACAGGGACAATCAGCTTGGCAATGAGCAGTGTTGTTCTCGCCCTTGCCCAGCGCGCAGAGCGGGTGTTGGATACCGATCCCCAGGGCACGGCCAGTCTTTGGGCGGAGCGCTTCTCATCCGAAGTGGCGGCCACCCTGCCCGCGCGGTGCGGATCGCTATCGTGCAGGCGGGGGGCAGGAAACGCTCAAGAGGCGGCTAGCAGCCAATGGCGAACCGGCGCTATCTGCTCTTCTGACATCAGCGCTGGCGCGTGCCCGATATCGTCCCATTCTACCAGCCGGGTAGAGGGTCGGCGCCGCAGCATCTCCTGGGCACCTTCCGCCGTCAACACATCGGATTCTTTGCCGCGTAGGAGCAGCACTGGGCATTGCAGCGCGTCCCAGATAAACCAAAGGTCGACCGGTTGTAGCGGCTCTTTTTTTAAGATCCAATCGATGTTCGGATCGTAGGCCAGCCCGATCTCGCCTTGTTCAGTGCGGCGCGTATAGTAACGTACGATATGCCGCCATTGGGCATCCGTGAGCGGACCGAAGGTGCGATTGATGTCCCGGATATAACGCTCAGCCTCTTTAGGGGTTTGGAAGCGAGGGTCGGCACCCACGTAGGCGGCGATGCGCTTGATAGCGGCAGTCGACATGAACGGCCCGACGTCATTCATTACCAGGCGGCGGATGGGCGAGTTGGGCATCGAGGCCAGGAGCATGCCGATCATGCCGCCCATGGATGTGCCGACCCAATCCACCTGCTCGACATCCAGTCGAGCGATGAGTGCTGCCATGTGGGCGCAGTAGTGCGGGTAATCATAGTCCTCTTTGACCGCCAGCCAATCGCTGTCGCCGCGTCCCAGTAGGGTAGGGCAGACGACGCGGTAATCCTGTTCCAGACTAGCCGCTAGGAAGTCAAAGTCGCGGGCGTTGCGTGTCATACCGTGAACGCACAGCAGGACCCGCTCATTATGGGGGTTACCCCACTCGGTGTAGCGGATTCGGTAGAACCCGTGAGGAGTCAGGGCTGGGAAGCTTTTGGTTTGCATCATCAGGACTGGGCTCGGTCGCCAAAACAAGCAAAAAAGGTTAGGCGCTTAGCGCCTCCAGGTCTGGACTGCCCGAACAACCGTATGGCCGCTGGGTAGTAAAATCAGGGCCCTGGGGGGCTCTCGCTGGCCAGACCGGCTGGCCGTCTTCGAAGTCCTTACTGGCGGCGAGCCCGCCACTAAGCGCTCGGCGCTTGCGAGCCTATCACCTGGTCTCCTGGCGATATTGCCGCTTGCTAGGATCAGCGATGCCCCGACCGCCATAGGTTGCTTGTCCTGCTGTCGGATGGATCCCCAGCGTAGTTTCCAGCCTGTAGGTTCGCTATACTTCACAACTCCGGCGCCGGTGTAGCTCAGTCGGTAGAGCAACTGATTCGTAAGCATCACGCCAGCGCACATAGTCCCCACAGAAACAACAACATAACACAGTAGGGCAGGGGCCGCTACTGCAAGCGCAACTGCACAGCGTCCTACAACCATAGTTGGAGCTACGCTCTGGTTGTTGGCCGGGTCCGGCGGGCATTTGATACTGCTGTAAGCCGTGCCCAGTTAGACGGCATCGCCATCCGCACCTTACCCCATACCTGCCGCCACCCGGCTCGCTTCCCGGGGTGTATCCCCGTTCTTGACAGCGAAATTGCGCGGCCACGATGCACCCACGTTGTCTAGACTTTCAACCCTCGACCACGGTTAAGTGTGGCGGTACTCCGCAGCCAAACAAGGCAAGCTAGTGAGCTGGGCGTTGGAAAAGGGGCTGGACAACCTGCGCGAGGCAACCGAAACGGCCAACGAAGGCCAACTCGGTGGCGTTCAATGCTGTCAGCGCATGCGTTGCCAAGAGCCTGGAGGAGCTCAAGGAGCTGGCCCAAAGGCTAGCGAAAGAACAACGGGAAAGTGCCTCGTAACTGGAATCGGCGGCTGTGTTGCAAACGTTGACCGAGGTCAAGTGTTGCAACAACAGCCGTTGGATCGCTTCGCCGCCTCGATGCGGCGGTGTTTACGGTCGCGGGCCTGTTGCCATGCCCCGGTAAGGGTCGCGACATGACGCTGCCGCTCAGCCTGGTACCGGGCGTACACCTGAACGATGTTCACCCGCAGCCGCAGCGGCGGCTTTGGGTACGGGCGCCGGGGCTCCGTGCACGGCTCGGACGCGGGCGCGAAGGGGCCGAGCCGGGCTTCCAGCTTCGGCTTGGAAAGATCGCGAGCCACGGTGCTCGCCTTGACCCGCGTGCCATCGGCCGCCTCGAAGATAAAGCCATTGGCGTGCGCTCGGAGCTCGAGGCCCTGCTCGCGCAGGATCGGGTGCAGCGCGCCCCAAGTGGGGGCGGCGCGGATCGCCTCCAGACACGTGCGCCGGATCCAGCCGACGAGACTCTCGATGCCGGTGTGGTGCTCGAGATCCGCCGCTCTCCCCTCGGCGCTACGGCCCCGGGGTTGGTGGTTGACAGGCTCGAGCGCAAAGTCCCGTTCCAGCACCGTGCAAAGCTCGGCCAGCGTGCGATAGGCCCGATAAGGCGTATGCAGGGTGTGGCGCGTGGGATGGAGGGCGTTGAGGGCGATGTGCACGTGCAGGTTATCGGTATCGTGGTGCACGACACTGATGCGCTGATGCTCGCCAAAGCCAAGTCCCTCACAGATCCGCGCCTCGAGGGCCTGGAGGGTGTCGGCGCTCGGGTGCTCGCCCGGCGCGAAGGCGATCAGCAAGTGATAGGTCTTGTCGCCTTGGGCGCGGGTGTTGAGGCCTTGCGTCGCGAGCACCTCGGCCACCGCCGCCTCGAGGGTGGCGGCCTCACAGTGGCGGAGGGTGACGGATCCTAACCGCGCGGTCTGGCCCTGCGGGTCGGTCAAGTAGCTCACCCGCGCCGCGAAGTCGCTTTTTTGGAGCGCGCGCAGGGCCACCTGTTTGGCAATCATGGGCCCGGGAGGACGCTCAGCGCTCGGCCCGCGGTCGCACCACGGCCATCATGATCCGCGCCATCTCCTCTTGCGTGGCTTCGATCTTCGAGAGCAGCGCACGCAGCGTGGCCGTCCCAACGTGCGCCGTGCGCTCATCGTGGCTGAGCCAGAGCTTCAGCAGACCCCCGAGGCGCCCCAGATCGCCGTTGATGCGCGCGAGCTCACGCACCTGGTGGTAGTCCACCACGCTCTTCACCCGGTAGCCCTGACCCACCTCGCGCAGAAAGCGGGCCACACTCATGCCCGCCGCTCGGGCATGGGCCTCGATGCGCGCCTTCTCTTCCGGCAGGCAGTAGACCCAGATAGGTGTGCTGCTCTTTCGGGTCGGTGGCCTCGGTTGCGTCATCGTTCTCCCTTGTCTTACGCCGGCGGGAGCCGGGGCGCTTGGGCCAAGCGCGAGGCCCGTTGAGCACCCCCCGGTGCGAATAAGGCGCCGTGAAGTAGCCGGGCCGGCTTGCCGGTACAGGTACTTCACCTATCTTGCCCCGCGCTTCGCGTTCATTACCGCACCTTAAGCGGGCT
>CAZUZO010000080.1:0-16866 GCA_964624765.1 uncultured Thiotrichales bacterium | reverse complement strand
TCTGAAGTAACGCGAGAAGGTTCGTGAGAAGTAAAGAACGCTGAAGGTGGCTAGGCCGCTCCGTCTCGAGTTTCCCGGTGCCCTCTACCATGTCACCTCGAGGGGCGACCAGCGGGAGGACATCTATCTGGGCGCCTATGTGGTCCTCAATGCTGTCTGTGCGCACATGGTCGATGACCGAGGCGATTGGCCCTGGAGTAGCTACCGGGCTGTGATCGGTCGCAGCGAGGCGCCGGATTGGCTGGATACCGATTGGTTGCTATCCCGCTTCGCTCCACAACATCAACGGGCGCGGCGCGCATTCGCATACTTCGTCCTGGAGGGGGTGGCAGGACCAGCCCGCTCGATGATGTCCAGCACCAGGTGCTGCTCGGTAACCCGACCTTCGTTGCCGAGTTCCGAGACGCGAAACCACCCGATGAGCTATGCGAGGTGTCGAAGGCCCATCGTCGATCGGTCGCCAAGCCGCTAGAGTATTATCAATCAACCTACACTGACCGCAATATGGCCTTGGCCAAGGCATACGTCACCGGCGCCTACACGATGAAAGAGATCGGCGATTTCTTTGGTGTGCACTACATGACGGTCAGCCGGGCGCTTCGGGCATTTGAGGCAGATCCCCGATCCGAGAGTCCGCGACGACCCTGAGCTCGGGTGGCCCGAGGGATACGCTCTCGTCGGGCCGGCCAAGGGGGGCAGCGGTGTGGCCGCACTGGAACTTGATGGAGACCACCGGGTGCCCCGCGGAACACACGGTCAGTGCTGCAGTGGATGCGCTGGTGGGCGCTAGGAAGCATTGGGGTCTTTACGAGTATGATGGGGTCACATCTTGAATAAAGATATATGGTTGCAAGATGTAACCCTGAGCATGCGTGCATCGCAACTATCCTCAACCCACCAAAGCCTTCGACGAGGCCATCGTTATGCTTCATTGAACGCTATTGCCTTTACCCCCCAGTCCCCACACCACCCTGCGGGGAGAAACAAGGAGGATTATGGCGACGAATCACTTCACCAGCGAAGCGTTCGGGGCCTGAGATGCCTTTACTGAACCACCCGTACCCGCTCCATCGAGGCGCGCAGGCATCTGTTCATGGGACTCCAGGTCGCTCAGCCGGTACTGCTCCCACCCGTGGATCTTGAGGTACGGGGGTCCAATGCCTTTGCTGTGTGACCGTTCCAGGGTGGTGTCAGGGATCCTGCAGCGCTCGGCCAGCGGGCGTTGATTGAGATGGTGGAGCTCCAATCTTCTTTATCCTTGTTGAGTTGTTAAGTGGAAGTCCATGAATGCACCGTTCGCCCGGCAGGCCCAGCGAATGCCGCTATCCGGCACGGGTTTGATTGCCCGGTGCAACAAGACAACGGGTGTCTTTCTTGGCAACAGTGCGGCGGTGAGTGTTAGTTACGAATGGAGGTGCCGCCAGGGGGCGTCATGGCATCTTCGCCTGCTCCCCGTTTCCCCCCGCCCGGGGCAAGGCAGCGGATCAGCCAAAACCTTCGTGGTGGCCGATGATGCTTCAATTGTGGGTGTGCCAGCCTGACCGTCGGCCTCATAGATCCGATCGACGAACCGTTAGGAAACAGGGTGCGGCTGGGCCGGAATATAGACTCGGCCAGACGCCTGCCAGCCGGTCGGTGCACGGACAACACCATCTGCGTAGTCACTCTGAACCATGCCTTGAATAGGCGTTCGCCCTCAATGGAAGGGTGGTGTAGGGGTGAAGAAGCTGCCTAAACACTCTCAGCGGGCCCGCGGGCCGAACAGCAGCCATAGAATCAAGCCGAGCAAGGGCAGCAGCAAGATCAGCACGATCCAAACCACCTTTGTCCCGGTCCCGGCGCGGCTTTGCACGGTATGAACGATCGCCCATACATCGAGGACCAGCAGAATAAATCCGAATAGGCCCCCAGTCTCGATACTCATAATTGATTCTTCGGCGTTGTGTTTTGTGTTTCTGACGTCATTCTGATGCAATACGTAGGGCGCCGCAAAATCTGTTCAGCCGGCCGGCGCCGCAGCCGTCATGCGTGTGTCTCCTGGTCCGGGGATCGTAAAGCTTGATCGATGTGAGGGAGAGAATGTATGGGCGGTGGTTTCCATATCGGTCGAGTGGCGGGTATCGATGTCCGTGTCGACTGGAGCCTGTTCATCATTTTCTTTCTAATTACCCTGAGTCTGGCGGGCGGGGTATTTCCGAGTTGGCATCCGCAATGGTCTCCCGGGCTGGCATGGCTAACCGCGTTGGGGGCCTCTTTGTTGTTTTTCGCTTCAGTCTTCCTGCATGAGCTTTCTCATGCCTTAGTGGGCCGCGCGCAGGGCATCGAGATTAAGCGCATCACCTTATTCATCTTCGGCGGCATGGCGGAAATGCAACACGAGCCGCACACTTGGCGGGCAGAATTGTGGATGAGCCTCGTGGGACCGCTTGTCAGTCTGGTGTTGGGAGTGATGTTCCTGCTGCTGGCGGCGCTCATCGTCGGGCCCCTGGAAGTGGATGCTGCCGATCCGCAACAATTTTTTTCCCAGCTTGGGCCTCTCGCCACGCTGCTGATGTGGCTTGGCCCCATCAATATTTTTCTGGCCGTATTTAATCTTGTGCCGGGGTTCCCATTGGACGGCGGACGGGTGCTGCGTGCTTTGCTGTGGGGAATCACCGGGGATCTGCGCCGGGCGACTCAGTGGGCCTCACGGCTGGGGCAGGTCTTTGCCTGGGTACTGATCATGATGGGTTTTGGGATGATGTTCGGGCTTCGTATGCCCATCTTCGGTACCGGATTGGTCAGCGGTATGTGGTTGGCTTTCATCGGCTGGTTCCTCCACAACGCTGCACTGGTCAGCTACCGACAGCTGCTGGTGCGCGAATCGCTTGAGAACGTCCCTGTCAGCCGCCTCATGCAGACTCGATTCGTCACCGTGGAGCCCAACATGCGCTTGGACACTCTGGTGGAGGAACACCTCATGCCGAGCGGCCAGCGCGCGTTTCCGGTGCTGGATGGGGAACGGTGGGTTGGAATCGTGTGCTTGCAGGATATCCGCAAGGTGAAGCAGGAGGCTTGGCCGAGCACGGCCGTTGGCGACATCATGACTGGCGCGCAAGACGTGGCACAGGTACTACCGGAGGCTGACGCGGCGGATGCGATGGCGACTCTGTCGCAACGGGGTGTTAACCAGCTACCCGTCGTTGATCAGGGTACGGTACGGGGACTGATTCGCCGCGAAGATATCCTTGCCTGGTTGGCCCTGCGCAGCGGGGAGAATCTCGCCAGCATGCTGCCGCCGCTGAATGAATCCGGTGGCAGGCCACCCCGCCAGGGCTGAGAGGTTGTGAAGAAATCGCAGCCGAGCGGTTCGCGAGCGGGTCATGGGTCTACCAGTACAACATTGTTGCTTCGAGCGCTGCACCCGCGACGTTTGCACGATACGCTATCAGCAGACCCTAGATCCACACCAGAATCCTTTGGAATTCTGTGTACGAGGGGGCGGGCGCGCCGAGAACTGCTGGCGCAACGCGTGGAACCGTGGTGATCGGATGCGGCGATTTGGGGTATCGTTGCTGCTGGGTCGCCTCCGAGAGGAGCCGCTCAAACTTGTCCGGTCGTGACCAACGCGCGATGCTGGAAAGCTCCTCGACCATCCGAAAGTCCTCTTCGGCCCAAACGTCGGTGGCGCCCTCGAAAAGGGAGACGAAACGACGCGCCTCTGGCTCGGTCACAGAGCGGTTGGCTGTCAACACATCGATTAAGGAGCTTCGTGCCGGCGTGCGCACGTGGAAGTCGATATTTCAGCTGCGACCGGAACGTCCGGCGAGTTTCTCGGAGCGAGCGAAGGGCAGTTCTCGTTCCATCAGGAAATCCACGATCTCATCAGTAATCGATTCCTACGGCTCGACTTCGGAAGGCGAACCATAGTTTGGAAACCCGAAGGGCCGCCTGAGCAACGCGAAGCACGACCGCCGCCAACGATTCATCTTGACGACAGCGCGCCTGTAGCATGCCACGGTAAAATTTCCACCCCATGGGTCAGGCAAGCATCCTCAATCAGTTGACGTTGTTTCGCTGAGTGGCGCACGGTGACCGACTGCATTCGTATTGACGGGGTCAAGTTGACGTGGTCACATCTTGAACAAAAATAATGGCTTCATGATGTGACCCTAACAGTGCTCACGACTACAGCTCCTGGCGCGGTTCCGTCTCCAGTAGAGATGCATCAGCGGGCGCACGGAGATGCCGTGTAGCACGATAGAGGCAGTCACCGCTGCCAGCGTGATGGCGATGATCTGTTCCGCTATTGGATGGGGGAGCCCATGATGGATGGCGTACATCAGGTAGTAGATCGAACCGATACCCCGGATGCCGAACCAAGCGATCATGACGCGCTGATCCCGTGAGACCGGTGCACCGAGCAGGCCCAGCCATACCGACAGCGGGCGGACCACGAGGAACAGCAGCACCAGTAACGCTACCGCGCTGGGAGGAAGATGGGTGACCGGCAGCATGGCGCCCACCACCAACACCACCGCCAACTCGCCGATCCGCTCCAGTTGTTCGTTGAAACCCCGCACCGCATGCATCATGTAGGCGCTGGCGTGATCGACATGGGTGGCATGGGCAGCCGGTTTGTCATGAGCCTGTCGGTTCGGCTGCCCGACAGCCCCCATCGCGAGCACATGGATGCTGCCGGACTGCTCCTTGACCCGTTGCAGGGCCAGGCCGGCGGCGAACACGGCCAGAAAGCCATAGGCGTGGCCGAGCACCGCGACCCCATAGGCGAGGGCAATGAGCCCCAGGGCCAAGAACTCGTCCAACCCGACGGATACCTGATGGCGAGTCCGCAGATAGACCACGAGCTTGCCGATCAGCGCGCCGAGGGTGCCCCCGATCAGCAGGCCGCCGGCGGTGGCCCAGATGACGTCGACCGCGAGCCAGCGCCAACCCCCCGTGCCCAGGTCCTGCAGACCCAGCAGGCCTAGCCCCAGCATCACGAAGGGAAACGCGGTGCCGTCATTGAGTCCGCCCTCGCCCGTCAGGCTGAAGCGCAGGGGGTCGCGATCACCCGACGATTCGACCTGGACGGCGGAAGCCAGCACCGGATCAGTGGGGGCGAGAATCGCGCCTAGCAGGATGGCTGCGCCCAGCGGCAGACCGAGTCCGAATACGCCCACCGCGGCAATCAGCGCCACAGTCAGCGTCATGGACACAAATGCCAAGCGCAACGGCAATAGCCAGTGCCAGTTCGATAGGGGCAGGCCCAACTTTAGGCCGACGGAAAACAACGAGATCAGTACCGCCATCTCGGCCAGTCGCTCCAGGAGGGCGGCATCGGACAGTGGGTGAAGGGTCAAGACTGCCCACCCGGTGGGACCCAGGGCGAAGCCGGCAGCCAAATAGAGCATGGCGTTACTGAGGGGCAACCTTGTCAGCACGGTGCCCGATAGGAGCATGGCGATCAGCAGCAAGCCAAAGATGAGGGCCCCGATCGCGAAGCTCATGGTTGGCGGGGGCAACTTAAGGATCCGGCTGCCGGAGACCGGGCTGCTGCCTCGCTCGGGCGACCGGACCCGTCAAGAACATCGGCCACCGCCCACCGAAATGCTGCTGCGCCTGGCGCCGGCTGGCCGGCCAGCGGTTTTTGCGCCGCGAGGTGTGGCTTCCAGCCCATATCGGCCTGCTTCTTCAGTCGGCTGCTATCGCAGCAATGGTTATGAATGATGCCTGACGTCGGCATCCGATTACACAACCAAAACCAGGGCGGTCCAGGAGAACCGCTATATTCTGATTCGGGTGTCCGAATAATCCAACTGCGCCAAGTTATCGAAGTCCTCGCCAACGTCGCTGCCGATGAACTCGTCACGGGTAACTTGGCCTTCAGGCTGGAGGCGCTGGCGCTTACCGGTCACCTGGGGGCCGTCTTCTTACGCGCGAGAAAATCAGGGGATTCGGAGGCGGAGTGGAAAGCGGAGCGGCACACTGGTCAGCGCTTGGTTGTCTTTCTTGGTGTTTTTTAGGGATTCAAAGATCGCTGGGATGATGTTGCCGCCTTGGCGCAGGTCAGGTGGTGTCGGCTAGAGCGAGAAACAGAGCCTCTGCGTTTCAATCTCGCCTAGTGCACAAGTCGGATGCCCAGTAAGGCCGCCGGTCATGATGTGAGCTCGGAGTGTGTGCAAATATAGTCTGGCTAATTCTGATCCGGGCATTGACAATAATCATCTTGCTATTAGTGGTTGAAAATGAATAAGATGGGATTAGGCAATACTCGGATATCAATTAGCGGCACTATACCTACTACGCAATCCGATAGCGGCGTTGGGCGGTGCGCGCTCCTCGCCTATCGAGCTGATATGTCTCGCCGCTGCGCGCCATCCGACTGGCTCTGGGGCCGCTCGCGACGGTTTCGTCACAAGCTCTCAGGAACCCTTAACAATAACGGGGACGACGACATCCCCGCCATGCTTCTTCGCCTGCTTGGCCGCCTTCTTTTCCTTAGGTGTCAGTAGAGCTCGTTTTTTCGCTTCCTTGTTGGAACGGTGAGACTTGGACATGGTGTTTGCTCCTGAATGTTGAAGGGATACCCGAGAAGCGATGGAAGGTGGAACTTAAGATAAAGCCGCATCCGTCATTCAAATCTCGACCGCCTGAATAGCGGGTGCCAAACGAGGGGTCGCTGCTGTATTTCTTAAGGCAGATTCTTAGACTCATTCAAACCTCAATTGGAGTAGTCGCCCGTCGGGTTACTCAGGGTTTTCGATAAACTTTGCTCCGGGTGCTCAATGGGTATGTCGAGGTAGGCCTGAAGCGAGGCTTCAGTTTCGAAGTAAATCGTCAAGTCGTTGGTACTGTCTCCCTCGACGACATGCGGTCGGTTGCTCAGATCGGTGATGTTGAAGCCGTTCATCGGGTCCGTCGTGCTGATAATATGAGAGCTGTTCATGATTCATTCTCCGTGGGTTATGGCCATTCCCGCCATTGCTGGAGGAGGCGCGGCCAAATACCTGACTAATATAGTCAAGTAGAACCACCATACTCTCTCTGAATCAAATAGCAAGGAGTATTGAGCGAAAGGAAACCTGATGATCCCTAAAGAATCCGCTGTGAAGCCACCGCGGCCAGAGCAGCGGAAAACACGTCGATTGCCATCGGTGGCTGCCATAGCCGGCTTGCAAGATCGAGCCTGAAGACGACGCCCCATGAGTGAGCCCGTGCCCATCGAGGTGCGTGCTGGTTGGGTATGAGACCTGATCCTTATCCTATTCGACGCGCAGTTTGACCGTGCGCGTCAAGAGTTAGTCGTAGCAGCGCAGCTTCTGAGAGAATCCGTGCAGGGCGCTGATACCGCTCTCCTCAGCGCGCCGGCACCAGGCTTCCAACTGTTTCACCAGTTGCTCGTTCGAGGCGGTGGAGCGGCTCCATAGGGCGGCTAGCTCCTGTTGCATCGAAAAGATGGTCCGCAGGACCGGGCTGTAATCGAGCGCTTGGTCCAGAACTGTCCGCTCTTCCCTCGGAAGCCCGCTCCTGTCCTTTTGCAACCAATGCTTAACCGCGTGCTGCGCTCTGGCGGCCTTTACCCCGGGCAATGCGAGGGCAAGTCGCAGGTTGCGGATTTCCTCCGTGGCGGTCTTTTGCAGGGACTGGGCGAACCTGGCTAGCACTTCGTAACGGTGAGTGATGACCGCCTGAACGGTATCGACGTCGCAGCGGGCCTTGGATGCGTTGAGCCGGATCTTCGGCGCCACCCTGCGCACCTTGGCCAAACGCAGCAGCTCTAGGATGCGGATGTACATCCAACCGATGTCCAGCTCCCACCACTTGCTGGACAGCTTGGCGGAGCTGGCGTAGGCGTGGTGATTGTTGTGTAGTTCCTCGCCACCGATCAGGATCCCCCACGGCATGATGTTCTTGGAGGCATCGTTGGGCGCGAAATTGCGATAGCCCCAATAGTGGCCGACGCCGTTGACCACTCCCGCGGCGAAGAACGGGATCCATAGCATCTGCACCGCCCACATGGTGAGCCCCATCGGGCCAAACAGGACGAGGTTGCCCGCCAGCATGATGCCCACCCCGAGCCAGGAGTGCTTGGCGTAAAGGTTGCGCTCGATGCCGTCGGCGGGGGTAGCGTGGCCGTATCTCTGGAGCGTGTCGGCGTTCCTGGCTTCGATGCGGTAGAGTTCGTAGCCTTGGAACAGGACCTTCCTGATGCCATAGATCTGTGGGCTATGCGGGTCTTCCGTGGTTTCGCAGTGGGCGTGGTGCTTGCGATGGATCGCCACCCATTCCTGAGTGACTATCCCGGTGGTGAGCCACAGCCAGAAGCGGAAGCAGTGGCTGGCGATGGGATGCAGTTCCAGCGCGCGGTGCGCCTGGTGTCGATGCAGAAAGATTGTCACCGAAGCGATGGTGATGTGGGTCAAAGTCAGCGTCACCAGTAGATAACCCCACCAGGGCAGATCGATCAGGCTAAGTGGCATCGAAGGGTTCCTTGCAAGACGACACGGCGACCGCCGTTACTCTCGTCAGTCATCACCATGCGCTTTATTTCTAATGCTACTCTAACGTCGGCAACCGTCTGTACGCTACCGAACAATGAGGACAGATCTCGTGACCCACCGCAACGGTCCGTTCTGATGGCGATCTCCTCACTCTGCGGACACCGATGCCGTGTCTCGCGAGGCGCCCCGTTGAACGCTCTATTTCCTACCAGTGGTTGGGCCTAGGTGTCGGTCCGGGAAACGTCTAGCCTTGGTCGAAAAGCAGCTACCCCATCACTCGGGCGTAGATCGCTTTGTCGGCTTCGTAACACCCGCAGGACGCGGCCTCCAGGCCACCACGGTGGAGAATCGTGATATCCCCGCGCCGATAGCTGATCAGTTTGCGGTTTTGCAGCGCGGTGGCGGCCTTGGTGACGCCGACGCGGCGCACGCCCAGCATGTAAGCCAGGAATTCGTGAGTGACGCGAAACGCATCCGAATGGGCTCGGTCCTGCGTCATCAACAGCCAACGGGCGAGGCGTGCCTCCACCACATGGGCGTGGGTGCAGGCCGCTGTTTGCGCCAGTTGCCTCATCACCACATACAGGTAGCGCTGCAGCAAGGGTTGCAGCGTCGGGCTGAGCCCGAGCTCGCGGCGAAACGGCGCAGCCTCCATGCGCAGCGCCTGGCCCTGGCCCTGCACCAAGGCGTGCAGCGGCGAAACGTCGACCCCCAGTATGAGGGAAATCCCGAGCATGCCTTCATCGCCGATCAACCCTACCTCCAGTTTGGCGCAACCGTTGGTCGGCGTTGTCAGGGAAATGAAACTTTCCGTGGGAAAGTAAACGTGGCGGATGGGCTCACCGGGTTTGGCCAGGACCTCGGCAAACGCCAGCTCGACCGGCTCGCAGCCCGCCAGAAAACGCCGACGGTCTTTGCGCGGCAAGGTCCCAAGCAGGCGATTAGCAGCAGGCGCGGGATTGGTGGGCGGCACGTGGACTCTCCTGGTGTTGGGAAGACCCCGCAAGCGACACCGGGAACGGTGGCGATGCAATCCCGCTATCGGAGGCGGACCAGGAGCGAACGGCTTTCCCTGGATGGTCACTGGCAGTCTGGTGTGAAATCGCGCAATTGTCTGGGCGCTAGCGCACAGAGCAGGTCTGCCGGGGCCTGTGAGTACGCATCCAGGGCATCGCGTACCACAGCGCCCGACCGGCCGGATTACGCAACGATTGCCTTCGCCAGTAGGCGGTCGAACTCCTTCTTGACCACCGCGTAGCACTCGCAGGCGCGTGCCTCTAACCCGGCTCGGTTGAGGACGGTGATGTGGCCGCGGTGGTACTTGATCAAGCCGGCCTTCTGCAGATTTCCGGCGGCTTGCGTGACGCCTTCGCGGCGTACGCCGAGCATGTTGGCGATCAGCTCCTGCGTCATCATCAACTCGTCCGAGGGCAAGCGGTCGAGGCTTAGCAGTAGCCAGCGGCAGAGCTGCTGGTCGAGCGAATGATGCCGGTTGCATACCGCTGTCTGCGCCATTTGGGTCAGCAAGGCTTGGGTGTAGCGCAGCAACAGATGCTGGAGCTCACCGGAGCGATTGAATTCCTGCTTTAGCAGGTGCCCCATTAACCGGTAGGCGTGGCCAGCGCTTTGCACCACCGCGCGGTTGGGCATGGTCTCGCCGCCCATGAACAGGGCGACACCGATGATGCCCTCATTGCCGACCACGGCGATTTCGGCCGACGCGCCATCGATCATGACATACAGCAGGGACACGATGCAGGTGATCGGGAAATAGACGTGGTGCAACTCGCTACCGGACTCGTACAGCACGTGACCGAGCGGCATTGGGACCCGTTCCAGATGCGGGATGAGGCGTGCATACTCGTCCGCTGGCAGCGCGGCGAGCAGGTGGTTCTGGCGCGGGTCATGAGGGGAAGCCATGCGCGAAGTCCCCATCATCAGCCCCCCATCGAGCCGGCTGGCCGATGCAGCTGGATAAAAGCAAGCTCCCACCCGTATGGGCGATTCAAGTGTACCACGGCGCACAGATGCGGCAAGAGATCGGCGTGCACTTGACCCGGTGGGGGCTTTCCAAAGGCCTCCCCGGCCCTCCGTGAGATACGGCTGCGTCAGGTGGGTGTGGAAGCTCGGGTGCGCTCGCTGCTCCCAGCGAGCCGAAGACCGCCTCGAGTGCCGGTTGGCTGCGCTTGCGGCTGAGCAGGCGAGGCTCGCTCCGGTAAAACCGTGCAGGGCCGCAGCCAATGTACGCTACCGCACGGATGCCGGCCGGACGACCGTGATATTAATCCTTGTGAGGTCACAATACACCGGCATGTATAATAGGGTATGTTGAAATGAAGGCATCATCATCGTTGAATGGATCACCGGCATCGGCCTGCATGTTTTCCATCGCCACCCGACAAGATTCCGCGGGACGCGTCATGGTAGTGGGCAAACCCACCCGAAGGCGCGCGGACGTGCTCATTAACATTCCCCTGTGCCGCGCGACACGAGAGCGGCTGAATGAGAAGCTGGTGGGCTCGTTGGCGATGGGCACCAGTGCCCTCATCGAGTGGGCGCTCGAAGAGCTCACGCGCCAGGGAATCACCCTCGAAGCGGGCGCTAAAACCTAACACGACATGCAACGGTTTATTGTTGAGCCACAGATTTGGACACCTTTCGCCCGGCCAAAATGCCGGCACTAAGCGCGTGTAACACATTGATTTAACATGTGCCCGGACTTAGTGAGCTGTTACATTGATCCCCCGTGCGGCGCGTGCGGCAATGCTGGGCCTTGCTGGTGCCGATTCTGCGCCTTGTCTGGGCATGAACGCTGCAAGTCATTGATTGGATAGGCGCTATTTGTAATGGATTGGGATCAGCGTGGGAGGCTGGCCGCTGGATCTCTATCAGGCTTTCCATGTGGGTGAGCCTGCCCGGTACCAATAAATCGCGCTATGGGCGCTTGAACGGCGGCGAGGCGGGCAGCGAGCCGTACCTACGCACCGTCTCCGATGCTTACCGGGACGCGTTTCAGGAGGGCTCGTTATCGGCATAGGGATCTAAGACGTCGATGGCCTTCGAACAGGCGCTGGAACGACGCTTTCCCGAGAACCGGATTTCGAGCCACGATCTGTTGGAAGACTGTTACGGCCGCTTAGGACTGTTGAGAGGTTGTGAAAAACCCCCTCAGAGGTTGTGAAACAACCGTCGCGAGCGGCACGAAAGCAAGGCGGACGGCGCGCAGCGACGAGACATATCAAATAGATAGGCGAGGAGCGAGCACCGCCCAACGCCGCTATCGGGCCGTGTAGCAGGTTTTTTCACAAGCTCTCAGGCAAGATGTCTCTACGATACCAGACTTCCCCGCGAAATTGGCCGTCACGATTCGGTGAGCGTCAGCAGGATATCGGCGTACCAGGCGCAGTTTAGCCCCAAGGCCTCATCGAGTGCTAGGTCGCGTGTACCGACGTCGAGCCGCGCCGAGTGGACGCCGAGCAGCATCCACGGCAGCTCACCGTGCACCGGATCTCGTTCGGTCATCCGCATCACGACAGGCGCCCCGCTGGTGCCTCGATGGGTACGGGCGTCGGTGAGGAAGTAGCCTTGGCCCTTGAAGCGCAGGCCGAATGACGACGCGATCACTGCGTGGCGAACCACGGGCATGTGATGCAGGGTATCATGGAAGCCGAGGGGAAAGCCCACCACCAGTAGTGAGGTGCCCACCTCGACTTGATCGAACCGGTCGGGCAGGTGATTCGGTGTAAACGCCCGGTAGAGGGTCGTCGACGGGAGTGCTGCGCGTTCGATCTCGATCACCGCGACGTCGATCGCTCCGGCCGTGTCGAGCCCCTGGCGCCAGATGCTCTGGCCGCCGCGGTAAAGCGGCATCGAGAAGCCGGTGGACTCAGCCAGGTTGTCCGGATCGACGTGCAATTCGATCTCGATGCGGTCCGGAAAATGCCGGCTGGGTTCGTCGATCACCACGTGTCGGCTCGTCACCAGAAAAAGCCGGTGTTCGCGCTGGAAGAAAAACCCGCTGGCATTGGTCAGCTGCCGCTGGCCCTCAAAAGTACACACGTGCGCGGCAGTCAGCAGAAGCGATTCGACCATGGGCTCGGTGTGTTTCCGCATCGAGGAGGTCGGCCTAGTGGGAGGTTGTGGAAAGAGCCGTCGCGAGCGGGCCGAGAGCCAGGCGGACGGCACGAAGCCGAGAGGCATAATCAGATAATAGGCGAGGAGCGAGCACCACATCGCCCAACGCCGCTATCGGGCCGCTCGCGACGGTTTTTTCACAACCTCTCAGTCGAGCTACGCGCAGCGCTTCATCAGCGGCCGTGCCGCTATACCGTGCCTCAGGATAAATACTACCATCGTCCCCCGCGTTAGCGTGATCAGTTTGTGCGCCAAGTGAGGCGTCCAAGGCATTCTTACTCATTGCTGCGAGCGCCATGCGCAGCGTGGTGTAAAAATACGAAAAACCCTGAAAGTGGTGAGTATTTCCCTGGATCTAGTCAAGTGGCGGCCCGTCGAGCCCGATTGGGCGGTTCACAGTAACGTCCGGCTCTGCATTGCGTTGCCCGGAAATCGGTAAAGCGCTACTGTGCGGCGCAAGAAGGTATTGATAATCCTATTGCCTTTCACCAGGTCATCAGGCATCGTGGCTGACATCTAGCTATCAAGGATTCGTTCCAACGTATGATGAGTGATGCAAAGCGAGTGGTGCTGGTTCACGTCCGGGATCCGCAGTTCTACGCCATCCAGCAGGGCGCCCGATCTCCCAACGGTAACCTGCAGGTCATGGGGTTTCCGCCGATCGGCGTGATGCTACTTTCGGCCGTCTTAAAAGACGCAGGCCATGAATGCAAGGTGTTTGATCAGGCCGACCCTGAAACCCCCAACGACGTCATCGTCAAGGCGATCTGCGCCGCGCAGCCTGACTTGGTGGGGCTGAGTTTCCTGAGCACTACCAGTTACCCTTATGCGAAAGTTCTGGCGCGTCAGATCCGTGCGGCTTGGCCGGAGGTTAAGCTCGCTGTGGGTGGTGTGTTCGCGACACTGAACGCCGAACAAGTCAAGCGGCAATGTTCGGATGTGGACTTCGTCTGTCGCGGAGATGGTGAGCAGTTGCTGCTTGATCTGCTCGAAGCGCTCGACAATCCGGGAAATGTTGCTGGCCTCACATGGGAGAAGAATGGTGAGGTGATCAGTAATCCAGAGCGGAGCATGGAGCGTAATCTGGATCAGTGGCCGATCCCCGACCGTGAATGCTTGAAATTGGATTTTGTCGAGTCCATGCCCTTGGATGTTCCGGTTATCCTTTCCACGGATCGGTTTACCACCATGCAGACCTCCCGGGGCTGCCCGTGGCCGTGCGTTTTTTGCGACATCCCAAACTTCAGTAGCAATAAATGGCGACCACGTACTCCAGAGAATGTCGTGGCCGAGCTAAAGCACCTCGAGGCGAATGGCTACCGCTCGGTCTACTTTGTCGACGACAATTTTCTTCTGCAACCCAAGCGGATCGAGAAAATCTGCGAACTGATCATCGAGCAAGGACTGAGCATACGGTGGGGATGTGAAGGCCGGGTGGATTCCGTAGCCCAGCCGCTATTCCCACTCATGGCTCGAGCCAACTGCCATACGATTATGTTTGGCATCGAGAGCGGCAGCCAGAAGGTGCTCGATCGTCTGAAGAAAAAGCAGACTATCGAGGACATCAGCGAGGCGGTGATTGCCGCCAAGAGAGCCGGCATCGAGCTGGTGCACGGGTTCTTTGTGGTCGGTAGTCCGGACGAGACTCGGGAGGACATGATGGCAAGTTTTCGGATGGCGGCCAAATTGCCCCTGGACACTTTCGGGTTCAACCGTCTCTGCGTTTACCGTGGATCCCCATTGTGGAATGAGTACGTCCAGCGTGGCCTCGTCGACGATACGAGCGATTGGTACAAGTATTTCAAGTGCTCTGAGATAGACCCTACTTGCATGTCTGGAGATGCAATCCACGCCCTGCGCAAGAAGGGATTCAAGCATTTGTTCCTGTACAAAATAACGCATTACCCTCGTCAGACTTTCTGGCTACTACGGCGATTCATGCAATACATGTCATTGCGGGACATAAGTTACATTATTTTCAAACCTTTCCTTGGAAAGAGCAGCGGTGCCACCCGAGCCGAGGTACTGTCGCGCGCCGTGGAACACGGGGAAATGAAGGATGCCGCGGCGGACCTGACGCAGGTTTCGGACAGCGAGCTGCTAGCGCTTTCCAAGACGTCCGTGGGGGGTGACCGGGCATAGGCGCCAACTTAAGCCGGACTTGTAATATGTTGCTGAGCCCATTGGCTTGGCAATAGGCGATAAGTCGATTGGCCCGATGCGGTAACGTTTGTAACGGGCGTCGGCGAGGACGCTCCTGCGTGACCTCGACACAGGCCTGCCAGCGACTCCTTGTTCCAGTTCAAGACGCCGCTGACGGCGATGACGAGCGCCTGGCGGAGCCGTTTCCACACCCGCCAGGGCGTGGCGCGGCGGGGCCGATCCAGCCGATTCCAATCCTCACCGCAGCGTCGTCTCACCCGTTTTTCCAGCACCGCGGCATACAGGCGCTTGCCGTGTCAATAGAGCGCCGCTAACGCACTGTGCTCTCGAACTCGTAGCCGGTCGATATCGAGCAGGCTCTTGAGCCGTTTGATAACGAGATCCATATACCATAGATAACACCGCTGTAACATTGACAGGAGTAGAAATCCCTCCGAGATTGGGTCGGGAAGCCTTACTGGGGCGAGTGAACTGGTTAGCGAGGCGAACTACCCATGTCTCCTCAACGCGAAGCGGCGGTGTGGACAGCGATTCCGCTGGATTGTCGACGCCGCCTGATCAACCGGCGGAGTCAACGGGCATATCGCCAGCTCGGCGCAGCCGATACGGAGGGACGAACTCATGAGAGGAATCGCAGCGGCTCGGAGTTTTCTGAGCGAAAAGATTCAGACCCATCACCGGGAGCGGTTGGCGATCGTCTACGTCCGGCAATCGACGCTGCAACAGATCACGCGAAACCAGGAGTCGACCCGGCTGCAGTACGGACTGGTTGAACGGGCCTTGGATCTGGGCTGGCCACGGTCGCAGGTACGGGTGATCGACGAGGATGATCGGGGCAAATCAGGGCGCACGGTCGAGGGGCGGCTGGGCTTTCAGCGGCTGATGACTGAGGTCAGCCTGGACCACGTGGGAGAGGCGTTGGGCATTGAGATGTCGCGTCTGGCGCGCTCGTGCCGGGATTGGCATCAGTTGCTGGAGGTGTGCGGACTGTTTGGAACCTTGATCGGTGATCGGGATGGGCTATATCCGGCGCCCCTCAGGCGAGATCGTCGAAGATCCCGATGAACAGGCCCAGGCGACGATCGAGCTCATTTTCGATCAGTTCGACCGCCGGGGCACACTGAACGGCGTTTTGAAGTGCCTGGTGCAGAACCCGATGCAACGGCCGCACCGCCTGCGCGCTGGGCCGGGCAAGGGCGATCTGGAATGGCGCCGGCCGAATCGAATGCGGCTCCGCAATCGGCTGCATCACCCGATTGATGCCGGGGCTCATGTTTACGGACGCCGCCCGATGGACCCGCGCCGACAGCAGCCGGGACGCCCGGCCACGGGCAAGCGGGTGGCCAAGCCGCAGGAGTGGCCGGTGGTGCTCAAGGACCGGATGCCGGCCTACATCACTTGGATCCAGTTTGAGCGCGACCTGCGCCAGTTGGAGGCCAACACGGCCCAAGGACTCGGTGCCATCCGCCAGAGCCCCTCGTTGCTCTCGGGGCTGGACATCTGCGGGTGCTGTGGGCTGCGCATGGCGGTGACCTATCACAACAATAGCCGGCGGCTGCGTTATACTGGCCACGGTCACAAAGTACGTTAACTCTCTGGAGCAATTGGCTGTAATATCTTGGTGTGTAACCACGCATTGGAGTGAGCCAAGATGCTGAGATTGACCTTCACGGAGATGAAAAAGCAGGCTCTGGCGTACGAACGTGTTCATCATCCTCATCGGCGAGTGCGACGCAGGATGGACGCGTTGTGGCTGAAAAGCCAAGGGCTCGCGTACTAGGACATCGCGCGTTTGGCCGGTGTGAGTCCGAAGACCCTGCGTAGCTATTCGAGAGTACCGCGAGGGCGGTATCGCCAGGCTTAAGGTCCTGCGTTTCCGTCGACCGCAAAGCGAGTTGGTCGCGCATCAGCCTGCAATCGAAACCCATTTTCGTGCCCATCCACCGGCGTCCATCCATGAGGCCACCTGATGACCAAGATTCTTCAGCCAAACCAGTTTTTCGGCGAAAAATGGCGCAGACTGTATTGGTTACTGACATTCCGCACTTGACAAACCGAAAACGAATAATTTTGGTTGAGAGGAGGA
>CAZUZO010000079.1:0-17078 GCA_964624765.1 uncultured Thiotrichales bacterium | reverse complement strand
CTTGGCGGGCATCGCCCCCACGGTATTTCAGCGCCATGGCCGCCTGAGAGGTTGTTTTGAAAACGACTGCGCTTGCCTGAGCGCCGTTGCGCGGCGGCTCAGAATCCTCATGTCGACTATACACCGCGGTTGTGACTCACCCCATCCTTGGGGTCGCCCCTTCGGGGCCAGCTTGCAGCTGTTCAAAATCGTTCCAAACGATTTTGTCGCCACCGTGCGCCTTGCTCTGCCGGCGCTCGTAACATTTCTAAAACAGCCTCTTAGGAGCGAAGCCGCAAGATTAGAATGGTGAACGCGCATCTGGGAGCAGTGCTGCGCCCTTCGGACTGCTTGGCGGCAAGGGATCCGATAACGGTTCTCGCCGCCGTGTACAGCCACAAAATTAAGCCCGCGAGCGTTGCGGGCGCCCGCGGGCCACCGACCTCGCTAATGACCGCCGTCTCTAGGCGAAGCTGTCATCGATGATATTGTTGTACCAGCTTTCCGCATAGATCGCTTCCATCATGGTGTTGCTGCCTTCGGGTGAAACGCCGCCGGCACCCTCGACGGTGGCGGCATTGCCGTCGGGACCGAGGCGATAGACCATGGCGACCGAAATACCGTAATTGGGGGCGAGCAGGCTGTAGCAGGTATTCACCCAGGAAGGTTCTCCCACCTCACGCCCGTTGACCAGATCAACGACCGCAGCAGCGCACACCTTAGCTTGCGAGTTGGCGGCGTAGGCCGATTTGGGCAGTGGTCCGGGAATGGCGGCATCACCGACTATGTGGATGTTGGGGTGGATCTTCGATTCCCAGGTTCTGTGTTCGACGGGGCACCACCCTGAATCGTCGGTCAGGCCAGCGGCTTCAGCGATCAAGCCGGCTTTCTGCGGCGGAATCACATTAAGCACGTCGGCCTGGTACTCCTCGAACTCAGCGATGGCCAGCTTGCGTTTCGCATCGACTTCGAGCACCTTGCCGTCATTGGATGCGGAAACCCATTCGATGAGGCTGTTGTCGGTTCCATAGCCGAAGAGCTTCTTCCAACCGGCGAAGAATAACCCCTCCTTGGAGAAATTCTCTTTGGCGTCCAGGATGATGACCTTGGATTTCGGTTTGTTGGTCTTCAAGTAGTGGGCGACTAGGCTGGCGCGCTCGTAGGGTCCTGGAGGACACCGGAATGGATCCGCGGGAGCCACGATGATGAATTTGCCGCCGTCGGGCATCGCCTCCAACTGTTGTATCAGTAACTTCGTTTGCGGCCCAGCCTTCCAGGCATGGGGGCAGAGCTCTGCTGCGGCCTCATCGTAACCTTCGATGGCCCCCCACTTGATACCGATCCCCGGTGAGAGAATCGCCCGGTCATAATCCAAGGTGGTTCCGCTCGCCAGGGTAATCTTACGCCCTGCCGGGTCGATGTTGGTGGCCATCTCCGGGATGACGGTGATCCCATAGGTGGAGGCCAGCGTATCGTAGCGGTGCTCAAGCCATTTAAACTCTTTCATGCCCACGAGCACCCAGTTGCTCATGGGGCACGAAGTGAAAACCTCCTCGCCGGTCACCAGGGTGACTTCGATGTTGGGATCCATCATGCGAACGTACTTAGCAGCGATGGTGCCCCCATACCCACCGCCGACGACGACGATCTTGGCGCCCGCCGCTCCCCCACTCTTGGGTTGGGCGCAGGCCGGCAGCGATAGCGTGATCCCGGCGGCAGCGCCAGCGGCACCCGCCAATCGGATGAATTCTCTGCGGTTCATTCTTGTTTTCATGGTGCCACCTCTACTTCATGCTCGTCAGGAAATCAGCCATGGCCTTGATCTCTTCATCGCTGTACCCCTTGGCGATGCGATCCATGATGGTCCCTGGGCGCTTGCCGGATTTGTAATCCTGCATGGCTTGGACCATCTGTTCCGCCGAGTACTTATTGATGGAAGGTGCGGCCCCTTTGCTGACACCTTTGTTGCCGTGGCATCCGGTGCAGGTATTACCGAGCATCTGTCCGCTCGGTGTGCCAGCCTGGGCCGACAGACCGAGTAGACCGAGACTGACGAAGCACGTCGCTATGAATACGTTACGTACCATGGCTCCTCCTGTCTTGTCGCGCTGAATGCGCTGAGGTAAAGGTTGTTATTGGTTAACCTGGTGCCGGGTTGTTGTTCGTTCCAGGCGCCGTAGGATGCTCTGAACGTCCGCTACATGCACTCCGTGACGCGCCACAGTTTTCGCTTGCCGAGTTCTACTGTCCTGTTACCAGACGCCTCGGCATCACGACACCTCCCCTCGCGCTTTGACTCAGGATCGCCGGCGTACACCGCACCTCTAGCAATCCTATCGAGACTCACAGAGGACTCACTCTAAAGCACATTCCTACACGAGAGATGCTATACCATGGTGATCCCAAAGGGCAAGAGACCTTGTTAGCTCTTGGAAGCTGTTTTAAAAATTACTGCGCTTGCCTGAGCGGCGTTGCACGGTGGCTCGCAATCCTCATGTACTCCCTTGTACACTCCGGTTGTTACTTGCCCCATCCTTGGGGCTCGCCCCTTCGGGGCCAGCTTCCAGCTGTTCAAAATCGTTCCCGACGATTTTGTCGCCACCGTGCAGCCTTGCTCTGCCAGCGCTCGTGAGATTTTTAAACCAGCTTCTCAGGGTAACGTTCTGCTGATTCATCCGTTGAGTATAGATAAATGCGCCCCTCATTCCGGCCAGGAAGCCGGAATCCAGTCGCCAAGGATGGCTCGGGTCGAACAATCAATACGTTGACAGATCTCGACTCATCTCTACCGCAGACATGGTGACCGACATGACGGTGAAAACAAATCGACCGTGTCAGGTTCTGCGGCTATGGTCATCGTTTCGTCAGAGTTGCCCTGGAGCATACCGTCGGTCCCGAAGCCTTCGGCAGCCGAAGCCCTTGCGGCAAGCGTGTGCACTGAGGCGGCCGGACCCAAGCCGACAGGGACGTCTTCACGGCGTCCCTTGCGGCTCCGGGTCGGCTGCCCCCAGGGCAAAGGTCATCAAATTGCCGAAAGGATGACCAACGCCGGTTCTGCGATGTCTGGTGTGAATCGGCAAGGAAACCTCGAGTGTGAAGGCCATTATTGCCTGGGCGCGGTCAGTTCGCACGCCATCTTCAGGCGCGAAAAGAGCGGCGGCAAAACAGTTGCGTTGGTCGTTGGCATCGTGTAGGTTTGGCAAGCAAAAGTAACGAGCGTGTAACAATTGGAGGAGAATAATGAGAACAACACTGCGCCTTGCTGCGATGGGTTTACTGGTGGGCTTTGCGGGCACGGCTGTCGCTGCCGGCGATGCCGCTACCGGCGAACAACTGAATCAAGAAAAGGGGTGCGTTGGCTGTCATGGTGAAACAGGCGTCAGCGTGAGCCCGGATGCTCCCAATCTTGCGGGTCAAGATGCACAAGCCCTGGTCGACGCCATGATCGCTTACACGGAAGGTGATCATCCTCTGAAAAAGGGTCTCATGAGCGGGCTCAGCGAGCAGGAGATGGCGGATCTGGCTGCCTTCTACGCTAGCCAACCGAGTCCATGAGTCCTGCCGCCTTCTCTTAACGGACTAAGAAGCTGTTTTAAGAATGTCGCGAGCGCCGGCAGAACAAGGCGCGCGGCGGCGAAGAACCGCAGTGTACAAGGGAGTACATGAGGATTCTGAGCCGCCGCGCAACGCAGCTATGGCAAGCGCAGCAGTTTTTAAACAGATTATAAGGCCGATCCGCCGCCGCGTCGGAGCGACACGCTAGGCGGCGGATGGATCGTGCGCGGCTGACGCGATATATCTAAGGCTTTTACCTTCGTTCGCGACATAATATTCGTTATAGGCGAGAAGACCCTCTCGTTTGACGATCCCGATTCGGGAGATGAGGTGGCATGAACACAGCCAAGAACGATTCCCTGTTAAGTCACCCCCTGGCTGCGGTTGGTACGGCGCTGGTTTTCTATGGCGGTCTCTTTTTTGGGTTTCTCCTATTATTGGATCTGGCCACGACGACGGAGAACCCCTATACCGCACTGGTGACCTTCGTCATCGCACCAATGGTCATCATCCTTGGTGTGGTGCTCGTCCTGCTCTCCCTGTGGTTGCAGGTACGGGCGGCGCACCGCCGCGGCGAGAAATTCACCTTTCATCTCGCTATCGATACGTCGAGTCCTCGGTACCGCCGCAACCTCGCCACCTTCGGCGGTGTTTCCGTGGTGCTCCTGGTGGTTATCGCCTATACCGGCGTAAAGGCCCACGATGCCATCGACTCGGTGGAATTCTGCGGGGAAACGTGTCATGCGGTGATGGGGCCCCAATACGCTGCCTATCATAATTCCGCCCATGCACGGGTTCGCTGCGTGGATTGCCATGTCGGTCCGGGCTTTGAGCACTTTGTGAAGGCCAAGATGGCGGGCATTCGCCAACTCTATGCGGTGGCTTTCAATACCTTCCAGCGGCCTATCCCGACGCCGGTGCACGCGCTGCGCCCGGCCCAAGAAACCTGCGAGAATTGCCATTGGCCGCGCCAGTTCTACGGGGAGAAGTTCGTTACCCACACCTATTATAAGAGCGATGAACAGAACTCCCCCTGGACCGTCGATCTGTTGGTGAAGATCGGCGGCGGAAATCCACGCACGGGTAAGCTAGAGGGAATCCACTGGCACATGTTGGAGGGCAACGTGGTGGAATACATTGCCGCCGACGAACAGTTACAGGATATCCCTTGGGCACGCGTGACGCGAGGAGACGGCGAAGTGGTGACCTACACGCAAAGCCCGAGTACCGGTGGGGATATCCCGGATCCCGATGATCCGACAGTGGCCGTCCGGCGTTTTGACTGCATGGATTGCCATAATCGGCCGAGCCATATCTTCCACCCCCCAGCCAATAGCGTGAACCTTGCCATGTCTCAGGGCCGAATTGCGACCGATCTGCCCTATGTCCGAAAGAAAGGTGTAGAGCTTCTGATGGCGGAATACAGCACGACCGATGAGGCCGTAACCCGTATTCCCCAGTGGCTCAAAGACTACTACGCGAAAGATTACCCAGATGTTGCCCGTGATAAAGGCGAGGCGATCGAACAGGCTGGGATGACGTTGGTCGAGCTGTATCGGGAGAATTTCTTTCCGGAGATGAAGACGGATTACCGGACTCGTACCAATAACTTAAGCCATTTCACGAACTCCGGCTGTTTTCGTTGCCATAACGATAGGATGCGAAGTAGCGCTGGGGACGTCTTGGACAAGGACTGCACCACTTGTCATACCATCGTGGCCCAAGGCCCATCGGCAGACCTCGCCGAACTGGAGCGGGAACTTCAAGGGCTGTCGTTTAAGCACCCCGTCGAGATCGGTCAGGCGTGGCGGCAAATGGACTGCATCGTTTGCCACACCCATGAGTCCGGCTACTAGGAGGAGTTCAGTCATCGCGGGATCGACGACGGGGCGAAAGATTCTTCCCCTGGCGTAAGCTATCATATCGAATCGTGGCGTAACAGGCAGCATGGGGTCTCCTCGGCTCGAGTCGTCGGCTTTGTTAGCGGTGCTGTAATCCGTGCCGGCAATCACTTTGGTAACCGGTGCGACCGGTACGGTAGGGCGCGAGGTGGTTCGAGGGCTTCTCGCCCAGGGCGTATCGGTCAGGGCAGGCGCTCGGACAGGGCGTCAGCTCGTCCATCTCGGCCCTATTGATTGCTGCGTTCTCGATCTCGATCGGCCACAGACGGCAGCGCGGGCCCTCGAGGGTGTCCAACGGGTGTTTTTCCTCTCGCCGCTGAACGAGCAAATGGTCGATGTGGGGTGTCAGTTCGTCGAACAGGCGACAGCAGCGGGTGTTGAACACATCGTTCGCTTGTCGGCCTTGGGTGCCGGCAGTTGTCCAGCGACTCAACTCGCGCTCGTCCATCGCGCCGTGGAGGAGGCCATAGAGACCTCTGGACTGCACTACACATTTCTGCGCCCGAATGCCTTCATGCAGAACTATGTCAACGCTTTCGGGGGAAGTATTCGCTCGAAAGGGCTGTTTGAGATGCCCCAAGGCCGAGGAGCGGTGAGCCTCGTCGATGTGCGCGATATCGCCGCAGTGGCGGTGGTGGCGCTCATGGATCTGTGCCACCGGGGGCGGTCCTATGAGTTGACGGGGCCGGAGCCTCTCTCCAACGACGACGTTGCGGAAATCCTCTCGGAGGTGACGCATCGGCCCATTCGCTATGTTGATATCTCGGAGCGGCAGGCGCGCGACGCCCTGCTTGGGCAAGGCATGCCGGTATGGCTAGTGGAGGTGCTGCTGGAGCTCTACGCCATCAGTCGTGCAGGCATGGCGGCATCGATATCATCCGCCGTACAAGAGCTCCTGGGCAGACCGCCGATCCATTTTCGCCAGTTTGCGGCCGACTACGCCGAGCAGTTTCGCTGAAGGGTTGCTGGCAAGACGTGCAACTTGCCACCTATCCGTTCCTTCAAACCCGTCGTTCCGGCAATCCGTGCCGGTGGCCCCTGGGGATTCTCGGCTCAAACCGATAGGTGGTGAGAGACGTGCCCTGAAGGCAGAAGGCGGATCCTATGAGCCTCTATGACATCGGCTCACCGCAGCGGACTCGACCGCCTGCGCGCCGATTGGCTTCCCCGCTACGCCGTTTGACAAGGCGGCCGGGTAACGGCTGAAGTCCGTTTCTGGGCACCCATCCCAGAAGGCCTCAATGGGTTGAGGTCGACCTATGCCATAGCCCTGGGCGTAGTCGACACCCAGGCGGCGAAGCTGTTCGATAACAGCCTCACTCTCGGCGTATTCGGCCACCGTTTGGATCCCCATGGTGTGGCCGACCTGATTGATAGCGGCCACCATTGCTTGGTCTATGGTATCGTCCACCATGTCGCGGACGAAATTGCCATCTATTTTCAGGTAGTCCACGGGAAGATTTTTGAGGTAAGCAAAAGAAGATAGCCCGCTGCCAAAGTCATCCAGCGCAAAGTAGCAGCCGATCCTTTTCATTTCGAGAATGAAATGCCTGGTCTGCTTGAGATTGTCGATGGCGGCTGTTTCCGTTATCTCGAAGCACACCCGTTGGGGTGGTAGCACCGAGTTGGTAAAAGCCTGCCGTGTAAAGGCCAGCAACGAGTCGTCGTTGAGCGAGTTGCCGGAGAGGTTAATGGCGATCTTAGCCGTGGGAAGGCGGGCGAAGCACTCGCCGTAGTCTTGTAACACGGTCCGGATCACCCAGCGATCGATGGCACGCATCAACCCATAACGCTCTGCTGCGGGAATAAACTCTTCGGCCAACAGAAGTTGATCTTCAAAATCGAGCATCCTCAGAAGCAGCTCGATGTGCATGGGACGGTCGGGCCCCGGCATTAACCCAACAATGGCTTGGCCATAAAGCCGAAAGCGGTTTTTCTCGAGGGCATCGGTGAGTTCAGCCGCCCGAAGAATCTGCGTGTGCAATCTTCCGGAATGGCTGTCGTGGGTTTCGTAGACGTAAACTCGATTGCGCCCCAGCTCCTTAGCCGTATAGCAGGCCACGTCTGCCTGACTCAGGAGTTTGGCGGTACTTTCGGCATCGGCCGTGATCGGCACGAGCCCGATGCTGGCACCGATCTCAAAATTACGTCCTTCCCAGGAGAAACGGAAATCTCCGATGGCTCTGAGCAAGTCTTCAGCGATCTCGAGGGCTTTCTCTAAGGGGCAATTCTTGATGAGCAAACTGAATTCATCGCCACCCAGTCGCGCCAGCGTATCGCAAGCCCGCAGCTTACCGAGCAGCAAACCTGCCACCTGGCGCAGCAATTGATCGCCCACCACATGGCCTGCGCTGTCATTGATGAGCTTGAACTGGTCAAGGTCGAGATAGCAGATGGCGTGCCGAGTGTGCTCGCCCCGTGCGCTCGCTAGGCTTTGCTCTAGCTGTCGCTCAAACTCTCGGCGGTTTTCTAAGCCGGTCAGCGCGTCATGGGTGGCCTGATAGGCCATCTGCTGAGCGAGGCGGTGGGTTTCGGTGATGTCGCGGTCTGCCCCTCGATAACCGAGAAAGGTGCCATCTGGGTGAAACACCGGTTTGCCGCTGATACGGAGCACTTTTTCTTTACCGTCGGGTCTCACCCACGTGAACTCCAAGTCGCTGAAGGCGCACCTTGCTTGGAGGTTGCGACAGTGGTCCTCCCAGGCTTCGGTATCAGCGATCCAACCCGCATGCACCTCGGCCCGGGTGCGCCCGAGCACCTCGCTGACTTCGAGCCCCAGGGTCTCAAAGTAACGCCCGGCGAGATAGGTAAAGCGCAGGTCGGAACCCATCTCCCAAAACCAGTCCGCACCCGTTTCGGCGAAGTCCCTAAAGCGTTCCTCGCTGGCACGCAAGGCGTCCTCTGCGCGTTTGCGCTCGTTGATTTCTGCTTTCAGGGTTTGGTTGATATGGACCAGCTCGGCGGTGCGGGCCTCGATCCGCCGTTCAAGGTCTTCATGGGCGTCCCGTAGAGCGTCTTCCATGCGTTTGCGTGATAGTTGGGCCTGGATGCGTGCGAACAGCACTGGAAAATCGATGGGCCTAGAGATGTAATCGTTGGCGCCGCTTTCAAGAGCTTCCACGACGCCGCTGCCTTCGTCCTTCACGGTCACCATAATGATCGGCAGTGAGGAGGCCGAGTGGTCTTTGCGGACGGCCCTGAGCACCTCAAGCCCATTCAGGTCGGGCATCAACAGATCCAAGATGATGAGGTCGAATACGTTATTGGCAACCAGCTCTAGGGCTTGCCGGCCACCGGACGCTTCTGAAACGTGGTACAACGGGGGGCGTAACACGGCTTTCAGCACCGCCCGGTTGGTGGGGCGGTCATCGACCACGAGAATACGTGCGCCAACCGCGTCAGTCATTGTCTAGGCCGCCTGAACTCTCTTCTCCGACAGTGGTGGAGTTGAATGCAGGGAACGTGCCGATTTCATCGTCGGCGGGACCGAAAAACCTCAGGGCTCGGCTCGTTATGGGAGAGTAGACGCCCGCAACCTGCGGTGAGCATGAGATGGAGTGCAGCGACCGGCGTGACTTCAGTCGACCCACACTCCACTTTGCATCCTTGCGCCCTCCTTGTCCATTGGCCGCATCCTGCACTTTGCTCTCCCATGATATTACTATAACATCACTGGAAGACTGTGCAACACTTATTGCACGTTGCTTCGACTCCATGTGGCGGGTGACAACGCTGGTGTTGCCAGCAGGCCCCCGAGTCTCTCAGATCTTTAAAGCCCGGCCGATGGGCTCTCACGCAGCCAAGACGCTGGCGGTTGAAGCGGTCAACCGCTGTGACCGTCAGGTGCGTGGTCGAGCCTCCAGCGACAACCGCTGTCGTTTGAGTTCCACCAGTGCCCATTCCAGGAGAGCACCGGCACCCATGGCCAGAGAGCCGACGATCTGGGTGTCCAGCGCGTCCCTTAACTCTTTCGAGATCGGTATGTTGAGAAAGGTTGTCGCCCGTCGGCGGCTTGCTTTGCCGATGACGATAACTCGTCCGGCCGGGTCTTCACGGGTATTGATCAGGAACATTCCCGTCTGCATCGATGGGTGATTGCTCTGACCTTCTGAGGACGGCGGCAATCCGTCCGGAGGCTGTGTTGATTTTCCCATGGTATTATCCTCTAGTTACGTCCACACGTGCAGCCTTAAGGGCAAGGATTAAGCCATGTTTAGAGAAACGGGGTTCGTCAATGGGTTAGAAGATCTCTCATAGGCGGAGCCCCGACCGGGTGTAAAGGCGGTGGACAGGCCTGAGAGGTTGTGAAAAAACCGTCGCGAGCGGCCCGAGAGCCAGGCGGACGGAGCGCAGCGACGAGACATAGATAGGCGAGGAGCGAGCACCGCCCAACGCCGCTATCGGGTCGTGTAGCAGGTTTTTTCACAACCTCTGAGACCGAAACAGGGCGTGTTCTCGTGGACTGCACACGCGATAGAGGTGGTTGTCGAGGCGCCGCGCCGGGGATGCTGCGGTCAGGTTGGCCCCCTGACATCGTTTTGCCAAACCCTTAGCAGGCCTTTGGGTGTAAAAGGGCTGGACAGGCTCCTACTCGGTAAACGGTTTAACGAGAGCAGTAGACAGTGGGAATTTGTCCACACTGGGTTCCACCCAACCAAGCCTTCACAAAAGGCTGCTGGCCGGTCTGACAGGGCACCGGTCAGGGTTTTTTGTCTGGACGGCTCGGCGTGGCTTGCGGCAACGGCGCCTTACAGGCGCGCCGGTTTAGGGAAGCCACCAGTCTTCCTCGCGTCCCCGGTAGCCATGCTCGTGTTGGAGTCCCGAGATGCGGTCGCAGTAGCGTTTCACACAACCCTCTAGGAGTTGTATCCTCGGCGCGGGGACCTTGATCGGTCCCTTGAAGTCGTCCTTAAAGAGGGTGAGCAGTTGCTGCTGGAGTTGTTCACATCTTGCGACCTCGGTTGCCTCTTTGGGCCCAAAATGGGGTGTGCAGATCCAGGTTTGGTTTGGCAAACCATCGTCACCGAGCATGGCTGCGCGGACAACCGGATCGGGGAACAGGTTGTGTAGTTTGCCGAGAATGGTGTCGTTCTGGGGAAATGTCTGCAGTGCCACTTGGTAAACATCGATCTCCTGCTCGGTATCAGCGAGCATCAGACGCAGGAAGTCTTCCGCAGTGGCGATCGATGGGAAGTCAAAGAGATCCTCGTGGGTCCAGACCAGCATGCCCTGTCTCCTTCTGATCGTTCTGCCAGTGCTACTCTAGGTAGCAGAAAAAATATAGGTCTTGCCGGTGCGCATCGTCCGTCGAGCACTCGGCTCACTGCGCCGCATTCGTGGCCACCTCTTTGTCTAGCGGATCGGGGATGGCGCGCTCTGGCTAGTATTGAACGCCCGACGATAATCACGTAAGTACCACCATTCCAGCAGGCGCTTGGACCAGTGAAACAAGCGAAGTGGAGGCAGCACTAGGGTGCGCCGGGGGGTACGAGCCACTAACACGCCAGTCTCGAGATCGTCCACGACGCAGACGAGCTCGGTGCGAAACGTTTTCTCCGAGGTACGTCCATTGAGCTCTGCGAATAGATTCTCTGCCCCTACGGCCGCCTGCAGATCCGCCATGTGCGCCTGTTTGGGTAGCCAGTCAGGTCCAGGAAAACTGCCGGCATCCCCTGCGACGTATACCCGCTCAAATCCCGTTACGCGACACTGGGCGTCGGCTTGGATCATGCCCCCCGGCGAGCGCGGCAGGCTGGTTTGATCGACCCATGCCGGCCCCGTCATGCCGGGGGTAAATAGGATGAGATCAGCCTGGAACTCGCCCCCCGCCGTCACCACCTTATCGGGCTCGAAGCGGGTGAGCTTATGACCTAGATGCGTTTCAATGCCTAGCTGGGTCATCCGACCCATGAGGCCTTTGACGGCCTTTGGCCCCAGCCGTTTGCCAGGCTCCAGCATCGGGTTGAAGAACACCAGACGGAAGCGGTCCCGGCGTCCTTCACGTTTGAGCTGGTTATGCAGGCCAAAGAGAAATTCGAACATCGGTCCGCCACGCACGGCGGTGGCTTCCTGGGGGTTGCCGGCGAATCCAATAGCAATCGTACCGCTGTCGAGGGTTTTCAATCGGTCACGCACGGCCTCGGCTTCTGCGACACCCTGGCACGGGGTAATGGCATGCTCGATACCCGGAAGTTGCTTGATATAACGTCCCCCGCAAGCGATGATGAGGCCGTCGTTTTCCACTCTGCCCGAAGACGTGATAACGGTACGCCCTTCGTCCTCGAGCCCAAGGGCAGCGCCGGCGTGATAATCGACGCGCATGCGCTGGAAGAATCCTTCTAGGGGTACGACGACGTCGCTGCGTGAACGTAGGCCGGAGGGGATCCAGATAAGGCTGGGGTAGAATAGAAACTCCGGCTTGGGGGCAATGACGGTGAGGTGCATCGCCTTGTCTTTTGCACGCAGCGTGCGTACGGTCGTCAGGGCGGCAAAACCAGCCCCGATGATGGTGATGCGTGGCATTTTGCAAGCTCCTCTTTTCGTGGACGCCCGGCTATACGGGCACACTGTTGCCGGGCAGCGGCTGTTGCGGAGTAATCATAACTTTGCTTAGGCTCATCGGTTCGGGGCCCTGGTTGTCCGTTTTGCCTGGAGTGGCGGCCAACCCCTTGGCGCAAGGGACGCCGTGCAGACGTCCCTGTCGGCTTGGGTCCGGCCCCCCTGCTGGACACACCCTCGCGCCGAGCGGTTTGGCTGCCTACGGCTACCGATCGAACGCTCCAAGAGGCGACCCTAACGAAACAGCGACCATGGCCAGAACTTTTAACATAAGTGTAACACCATAAGGTGAGGGGCATGGTTTTGCGACCTGCTGGTCCCATCGAGCGGCTAAGAAGCTGGTTTAATAATGTCGCGAGCGCGGGCAGAGCAAGGCGCACGGCAGCGACAAAATCGTCGGGAACGATTTTGACAGCGGCAAGCCGGCCCCGAAGGGGCGAGCCCCAAGGATGGGGCGAGTCACAACCGCAGTGTACAAGGAAGTACATGAGGATTCTGAGGCGCCGCGCAACGCAGCTCAGGCAAGCGCAGTAGTTTTTAAAACAGCTTCTAAGGCGATCGCAGAACAATAACCGAGACCGCTTTGAACTTTCCAGAGTCAGCCTGGGTGAGGCGATGATGTTGGCTATCGCCTGGCATTATTTTGTGATGAGGAGGTAACCATGAGATTAAGGAGCAGGAACTTCAGCGACAACAGTCCCATTCCCGCGCAATTCGCCTTCTGTGTTCCTGACGCGGAAAAGCACGTTGCTTTAGGGTCTAATCAGAATCCAGGGCTTGCCTGGGAAGATGTGCCCAAGGGGACGAAATCCTTTGTTCTGATTTGCCACGATAGCGACGTACCGAGCCAGCCCGATGACGTGAACAAGGAAGGTCGCGTTGTGCCCGCCGAACTGCCGCGCGTCGACTTCTATCATTGGGTCCTCGTGGACCTGCACGCTGATGCCATTGCTATTCAAGCCGGGGAGTTTTCCGAGGGTGTTACCGCCAAGGGAAAGGCCGGGCCTGCGGCGCCGCGAGGCACTCGCCAGGGCCTCAACAGTTATACGGATTGGTTTGCTAGCGATCCGGACATGGCGGGCCACTATTTTGGCTATGACGGTCCTTGCCCCCCGTGGAATGACTCGATCGTTCATCATTACCACTTCACCCTTTACGCCCTCGACTTGGAGCGCTGTCCTGTGGGTGAAAACTTCTCTGCAGCAGAGGTTCTTAAGGCGATCGAAGGGCATGTGCTGGCCCAGGCGAGACTCACGGGCACCTACAGCCTCAATCCCGATGTGCGCGGGTGAGGAGCTTCTAACGGCGGGGCCTAGCACGTGCGTAATGTCGGCATAATCGCACATATCGATGCGGGGAAGACTACCACCACGGAGCGTATGCTCTATTACATGGGGCGCACGCATCGCATGGGATCGGTAGACACGGGCACCGCGGTGACCGATTGGATGCCCCAGGAGCGGGAGCGCGGCATCACTATCGTGTCAGCCGCGATTACCGCTGCGTGGCAAGGCCAGCAGATCAATTTGATCGATACTCCTGGCCATATCGACTTTACCGCTGAAGTCCAGCGGGTGCTGCGTGTACTCGATGGTTGCATCGTGGTTTTCGATGCCGTGCACGGTGTCGAGCCCCAGAGTGAGACGGTTTGGCATCAGGCGGATCACTATCGTGTTCCACGCATCTGCTTTGTCAACAAAATGGACCGCGTCGGTGCCGATTACGCGCGCGTGCTAAACATGATGACCGAGCGACTGGGCGCCACCGCGGTGGCGCTACAGATCCCCATCGGCGTCGAAGCACAATTCGAGGGCGTCATCGATCTGTTGACCATGCAAGCCATTCACTGGGCAGATGAGCTGGGTGCCCGTCGCGTTGTGCAGCCTATACCGAGGGTCTACCGAGAGGTTGCGCAGCAGGCTCGCACGGAGCTTTTAGAACGCATCGTCGAGACCGACGATCGACTGTTGGAGCGCTATCTGAATGGAGCTCCGCTTGAGCTTGATGGGATAAAGGAAGCGCTTCGCCGGGCCACCCTCGAGAACCGTCTGTTTCCGGTTTACTGTGGGGCCGCATTGCGCAATAAAGGGGTGCAACCCGTTTTGGATGGCGTGGTGGATTACCTGCCGTCACCGCGCGACGTGGGATCAGTACGCGGCACAGACCCCCGTACCGGCGCCGACATCGAATGTCCGCCTGAGGATCAGGCTTCTCTCGCGGCGCTCGTCTTCAAGGTGGTGACTGATCCCTATGTTGGCCGGCTCGCCTATCTTCGGGTGTACTCGGGTGTGCTGAGGGTCGGCGACACGGTCTTGAACCCTGGTCGCGGTCGGCATCAGCGAGTGGGACGATTGGTGCGGATCTACGCCGACCGCCGTGAGGACATCGCTGAGGTAAGGTCCGGCGATATTGCGGCGGTCCTAGGCATGAAGAGCGTTTTTACGGGCGACACGCTGTGCGCGTTGGATGCCCCGGTCATGCTTGAGTCTATTGCTTTCCCAGAGCCCGTGATCAATCTCGCGCTAGAGCCGAAGGCCACCGCCGACGAGGCACGTCTGCTGCAGGCGCTTCGCGATCTGGCCGAGGAGGATCCCACCTGTCGAGTGGGTGTGGATGAGAATACCGGGCAGACCCTCCTGTCCGGGATGGGCGAGTTGCACCTGGAGGTGCTGGTGGACCGTTTGCACCGCCACTATGGAGTAGAGGTTCGTACCGGTAAGCCGCGTGTGACTTATAAGGAGACCATCACGCGGCCGGTCCAGGGGGTAGAAGGGTTGTTTCACCAGCACGTAGGAGGGCGTACCCACTTCGGTCGGGTGGTACTGGACTTGGCGCCAGCGGCAAGTGGTGCTGGAATTTGCTTTCGGGATGAAACGAGGGGCTCAAGTGTGCCGTCTAGCTACCTGCCGAGCATAGAGAAGGGCATTCGCGACGCGGCGGAAAGAGGATTTTTGGCAGGTAACAAGGTCGACGACATCATCGTGACCCTGCGAGGTGGCGCTTACCATGAGCTCGACTCGAGCGAACAGGCTTTCTATAGCGCCGCCGCAGGGGCTTTCCGTGAGGGACTGCGCCAGGGGGGTGCGGTGCTATTGGAGCCTGTCTGCAAGCTAGAGGTGCTGGTCCAGGAGGTGTTCACGGGGGAGGTCATAGGGCAGTTGGCAGGGCGGCGTTGTGATATCCTCGGTACTGGCTCGGGTGCAGGCGGGACGCAAACCATTCGGGGATTAGTGCCGTTGAGTGAGATGTTCGGTTATGCCACCGAGCTGCGATCGGCAACCCAAGGTCGCGGGTCGTTTACCCTGGAATTTGCCCATTTCGCTCCTGTTCCTCAGGAACTGATGGATAGAGTACTAAGGGGGATGTGGTAGCGAGTGGCAAGGGCGAAGCTTACAGCCCGACCACCGCGTGCGGCCGCATCTAGACTGGATTCGGCATGCTTGCCCGGTAGCATCCTGGGCCGTTTGGAGATCGGAACCGGTAAGGTGTGGAGGGCAAGCGTGAACACACGTCGAGCTGTCTGACTAGGCCACGCGGGGACTGGGGGTGGCGTTGCCCGGTGGTCGTACCCCTTTCTCTGTGACGATAGCCGTTATGAGTCTTGCCGGCGTGATATCAAAATAGACATTGCGCAAACGCACGTGAGGCAACTCGGGGGCTCGCAGCTCACCCACCGACATCTCTTCGAGCGTCACGTTCTCGGCGCCGAATTCCGTAAATTTGAAGCTTTCGCAGCAGACATAAAAGGGAATCCCGGCGTCGTGGGCAGCCAGAGCCAGCAGATAGGTCCCTGCTTTGTTCACCGCGGAGCCATCCCCAAAAACAGTATCCGCGCCCACCATGGCAAGGTCTGAACGGGCCGTAAAGATGCCGACTTGAGCGTCGGTTATGTAGTCGGTCGCGATGGCGAGGCGTGACAGTTCTTGCGCGAGGATCAACCCTTCCCGTAGCGGGCAGGATTCGGTCACCACGGCGTGCACGGAACGTCCGGTCAGCGACCGGAACGTAGCCAGCAGGGTCGAGCTCAAGCTGTGGGTGATCACTGTTTGCCCTTCATCGATGAGACCGGCAGCGAGCCGGCTCACTTCCTGTACAGCCCACAGCGACTGCTCGGCTACTGCAGCAGCGCTGCCGATGGCAAGCTGCCTCGCGGCCATCAGAGGTTGCCCGTGCATCTCTTTCAAGCAAGCGATAAAACGATCGATCAGGTTGCGTACCGCCGCCATACTCGGACGGGCAGTGCGCAGATCGAACGCAAATCTTTGCAGCACCTCGGCCAGATCGGGGGTATCGGTGGCGGGGTACGAGCGCGCGTAGTCGGCCAGGATAGTCAGGCAGCGCCGCGCCAATTGACTGGCCCCCCGAGTCCGATCGGAAACCACCTCCTCGATCCCTCTGCGGCGTTGGTCGAGCGCTTCGGTGATGGTCATCGTTTCGTTACGGTTGCGCTTCGGAAGTTCTGATCCGCTAGACGAAGCCTTAGGCAACCGAATCTCTGAAGGTTCGTTTCAGCGACCGTTTGGGGGCGTATCAAGACAGCGGTCCAAGGCCTCCTTGAGCGCCGGAACGGTGGGGTAGCTATCCAGCTCAGTCACCGTTACCCAACGAAACTCCGTATTTTCCCAATCGAGTTGAATGTCGGCTGACTCGGATACCTCGAAGAGAAACGGATGGATGGTCCAGCGGATACGCAGGCTGGCATCGAGGATTTCCAGGGGATCACCGGCCGCGATCAGCCTCACCTGCTCCGAGTTCAAGCGGGTTTCCTCGTTGATTTCGTTCAGCGCTTGTTCGTAGGGGGGGTGCTCAACATAGCCGCTAACCGCCGACCATAGACCCTGATAGGTACCGACACGTTGGCTGCGTCGCACCAGGAGCAATTGACCCCTGCGACGCAAGAAAGCCGTGACGACGACGCGATGCTCATAATCCTGGGGAACTTCCATCTCGCCAGAACCCCATGCTTGGCCGCAGGAATAGCTTAGTTTACCCCAACCCGCTGTGCTTTGCGCTCGTTGGCGTCCTTGGATCTGAGAGGTTGTGAAAAAACCGTCGAGAGCGGCCCGAGAGCAAGGCGGACGGCGC
>CAZUZO010000078.1:0-17121 GCA_964624765.1 uncultured Thiotrichales bacterium | reverse complement strand
TAGTCACTAACCACCAGCCACAACCCCATCGATCATCTCATCGAATCGCGCTTCCACCTTGGCCTCGAAATCGGACTGCATCTCCCACACATTCACAAATTCGGCGAAGGCCCACCGTCCATAGTTGCCGTGGTTGTTCACCCCGGGCACCCAGTACGCATCCATGGTGTTCTTCTTCTCTTTCGCATCCTCTCGCCGGTAGCCCTTGATCTCGACGACGAGGTGGAGAGGATCCTCTTCGCCATGCCCATCGTCAACCAGGACGATGAAGTCCGGGATGTACGTGCGCATCTCCGAGCCGTAGCGATACGGCACTTCGAGCCCGAGATTGTGGTTCTTCACGTAGGCCAGCACGCGGGGATGGGCTTCCGCTACCCGACAGAATTCGGCTTCCCAATCACTGTCCAGGATCACCCAGTTCACATGGCATCGCCGCGCGTCGGTCTCGTAGCGATCGGTCCTGGAGGTGTTGAAGTTGACGTGCGCCGTTGAACCGACGGGGTTGTAGGGATCGAGCACGGCCTTGACCGGGCGATTCCCGATCTCGGCCCGTGTGATGGCAGCGGTGATGCGCTCGCAGGCCATGTCAGCCAGTTCCTGGTACATGAGCTGCGCCGGGTAAGTGCCGCCTTTGCAGACGAGGCAGGTATCCAGCCACTGCTTGGTAATGCGCTTGAGCTGGCCGAAAAGGTGGAGCTTCGGCTCCTCGCCCGGGTCGCGCCATTTGGTGTAGAGCAGCCGTTGCGTGATGTGGAACAACAGCGTTGAGCGGCGCATGTCCTGCAGGTGCTCGAGGCTCAGGTCAACGTCCTCACCGATGATGCCTGCGTTCTTGGTGATGGATGGGCCGACCAGATCCGGCGTAAGTTCCAGCACGGAGTCTTCAGTAAATTCGGCCGTTAGCCGTTCCTCCGGAAGCTCGACTCGGTAACCCGCCACCCGTGGAAAGCGGATCTCTAGTTCGTCGCGGTCGGGTCTGATCGCCTTGACCTGGATGGTCTCACGAGGCGGCTGCGGCGGTGCCACCACCGGCTTCGCCGTGAAGTCGAAGGGGATACCCAGCACGTCGGCGTACTCGACGTTGAACAGGTTCTCCTCGTTCAGATCGTACGACTGCCGCCGCAGTGCCCTGCCGATGACCTGTTCGCAGAGCAGCTGGGTGCCGAACGCGCGCACGCCCAGAACATGGGTGACGGTATTCGCGTCCCAACCCTCGGTGAGCATGGAGACCGATACGACACAGCGGATGGAATCGCCGAGCCGCCCGGGCTTGCCGACCGTATTCATGACCTCCCGCAGCAAGTTCTGGTCGGTGACGTTTTCTGCCTGATGACGGTCGCCGGTGCGTTCGATGATCTCGCGGCGGAAGCGGTCGATCTCGTCCGAGGCCATATCCCGGAAGTTCTTGTCGAGAGCATCACCGGACTCGAGCTGTTCGCTGTCAATCAGGAGGGTTCTTGGTCGGGCGAGCTGATTGCCGTGCTCGTCGAAATTGCGAAACAGCGGCAGCCGCCCGTTTTCGAGTGTGGTCCTACCGTCGTCGTTCTCGCGGTGGAACCCCGAGATGAAGTCGTAGACAAGCTTCGAGGTCGAGGTGTTATTGCAGACCACGATAAAACAAGGTGGCACGCTGATGTCGGCCGACTCCCAGAGATCGAAGGTCTTCTTGTAGTGGCCGTAGAGGGCTTCGAGCGCTGTCTGCAATTCGACCGGCAGGCTTAGCGGGTCGGGCGTCTTGGCCTTGCCGCGCCCTTTCTTTGGCATACGCGTGCCAATATGCTGCCACAGATTGCGGAACTTGGGCATGTCACCGCCCGGGATGTTATCCGCGACCGGGACACGCGGGCGCTTGACGATTCCGCACTCGATGGCATCCATGAGTGAGAAATCGCTCATGGTCCAGGGAAACAGTGTGCCTTCGGCATAACCGGAGCCACTCAGGAAGAACGGGGTTGCCGAGAGGTCAATCACACGGGAAAGCCCTAGCTTGCGATTGACCGCTTCGAGACCGGAAATCCAAAGGCGCGCCGCTTCCTTGTTCTTCTCGGCCTCTTGCTTCTCGTCACCCTTGAGTTCTTCCTCCAGCGGATCGCCAGGCTTCTCGCGATAGCAATGGTGCGCCTCATCATTGATCGCCAGGACATTCTTCATGCCCATCAGTTCAGGCATGACACGCTGGAGCATTTGCCCCTCGGTCTCGATCGTATTGAGGGCCTCGCCGCGGCCTTGGAGGAGCGATCGGCCACCCTTCGACAAATCGATACGCTCACGCAATTTAAAGGCGTGGTAGTTCGTGATGACGATCTTGGCGCGCTCCAGATCGGGGAGCATGTCGCCCGGCACCAGCTCGCGACTTTGGTAGTAGCTGTCCGGGTCGTTCGGCTGCAGCACACGCAGGCGATCGCGAATGGTCAGACCCGGCGCCACGATCAGGAAACCCCGCGTGAAACGCTTGCTCTGCGGGTGACGCACGGCGTTGACGGTCTGCCAAACCATCAGCATTGCCATTACGGTGGTCTTGCCGGCCCCCGTGGCGAGCTTCAACGACATGCGCATGAGCTCGGGATTGGCATCGATGTTGGCGTTGGCGAGGTGCTCGAGGAATCGCTTGCCGGCGTTTCCCGAGTGCGGTGCCACTTCGGTAAGCCAGATCGCGGTTTCAACGGCCTCGACCTGGCAGAAGAACGGGCGGATGCTGCTGAACTTGTGGTGTCGCCAGTGCTGGAGTAGGCGCGCCGTTTCCGGTTTCACCTGCCACTGGCTGGGGTTCGGCAGCTGGCGCCAGCGATCGACCTCCTGACGAACGCCATTGATGATGGCGGTGTGGTCGTACGCTTGCGCCTTGGTCGACAGCCCCTTACCCTCGTCGAACAGCAGCGAGGCCTGCCCCGGCGATTCCTTGCGCTTTCTCGGCTTCGGGATCGGCGTGATGAACTCGGCGCGCCGACGTGTCTCTATGATCTTCTGGGTCGGCTGGCCGGTATCGTCGAGTTCCCAGTACCGCGATGGGTACTCGTAGGGTGAGTTCAATATCGGCCGTTCGAAGAACGGGTTATCCATGACTTGCCTCCCCTTGTCTCGACGAACTTCGGCGAATACGCATGGTCGGGGTGAACTGTTGGATCATGCTCCACTTCTTGTCCTCGGTGGCGCCTTCGATCTGCGCGCCGGAGCAACTCTTAACCCATTGGTCCATAAATGATTTGATGTGATTTTCGGGCAATAATCTTCCCGGGCAGGTAGAATGTCGCGACTACATTGCCTCGGGAGTATGACTATATTATCGGAGAGGGAACCCCCCGCCTTGCCTTTATCCGCCTCGCAAATTGAAGACTTGAGATTGGCGAGCTCAAAAATGACGGGGGTCGAGCGCCGGCCGTTCCAGGCGGTACCGCCACACTCAACCGTGATCGAGGGTTAAAAATCTAGACAACGTGGGTCTAAAGGGCATCCTCTAGCGATGCGACGCGCTCATCACATTTGAAGGAGGCCACGATGGACCCACAAAGGCAATTCTGTCAGAACCCGGACTGTGCGGATAGAGGACGGCGGGGACGAGGCAGGATTGGGGTACATAGCTAGCAGCGCAACGCTACCGTTGCCGTACCTGTGGGCGAGCATTTGTTGCGACCAAAGGGACGCCCTGTTATCGGTTGCGAACGGCGGCCAATGAGGTCACCCTTGTGCTGACGCGGCTCTGCCCTGGTGGCCCGCCGCAGGCCGCGGATGCGGTGAGGAGCGAACCGCATCGATGGAGACTGGGAACACCGGATGCGCGACGACCAGGATTTCGAGAGGACATCGATGACATTCACTGGGATCCGTATCAAGCATCACAAAGTAAGTCAACCAACGGAATGGACTGGCCCCATTCAAGTTGTCATGCCCATGGGCGACGAGGTATCACCCCAGCCAACTGAGTCCACGAACCGAAGGTGGCCATCGCTGGTGGCGAATGACGCGATCGATGCGGTTCGCAAGCTCACCGCATCCTACGAGAACTCGCGTTCCTTAACCCTCGACGTCCGATCCCTCCCGGCCGGACGGCTCTGGGCGTGTGGCGAGCCACACAATGACGCCCGTCATGATAATGGCTAGGCTCCACACCACGTACCCGGGTGGCTGCGTGAGCCAGAGACTGAGGGCGGTTCCTGCACTGGCACCGCCGATGGAAAATAATTTGGCCTTGCGTGACAGGACGCGCTGTTCCACAAATTGGCGTACCGTGTCGCCGAACTGCGGGTGCTCGTAGATCTTTTGCTGGAGCGCCGGAGCGGACCGGGAAAAGAAAACCGCCGCTAGAATCCAAAATGGCACGGTGGGCAGCAACGGCACACCGATGCCGAGCCCGCCAAGGCCGAAGAAGAAGAGACCCAGTGTTCGATACAAACGTTGTCTGGTCAACGGCGACTGAAGTGACTGGCGGGCTATCTCGGCCAGGGTCAACGTGTCATCAGGATCACTATTCGAAGCATAGGACCGGCGCTCAATCGTTGGGCAGCCCTAGGGCAAGGATCGTATGGCCCCAGGGAAATCGCCCAGCAAGGGACCCGGACACGATCACCCCAAAAGGACTGACCCTGCAGATTATTACTGCATACCACACGATTGGCCAGCCTTCAGCAAACCCGCAGACCCCCTTCGATGGGGTATCGGGCAGCGATTCGGATGAGACCTGACCTGATCCTTGCCAAAAACTCGTGCGTACGATCGAGGCCATCCTTGACTTATATATGGTTGATGATATATATGACAGAGAGTATATTACTGCCATGAACCTGAGCCCCGATGCCTTTTTCGGTGCCCTCGCTCATCCCCTGAGGTTGCGCGCCGTGATCTTGCTGCAGCAGGAACGCGAGCTTTGCGTGTGCGAACTGACCCATGCCCTGGGGGTGTCCCAACCCATGATCTCCAGACATTTGGCCCAATTACGGGAGGCCGGCGTGGTGCGTGATCGGCGCGAAAGGCTGTGGGTGTATTACCGCCTGCACCCGGATCTCCCGCCCTGGGCGCGACAAGTGGTGATAGACGCCGCCCGAGGGTTGGCACCCCAGGCACCCTACGGCGATGACCGCGCTGCGCTGGCGTCCATGCCGGACCGCCCCGGCGTCAGCTGTTGCCCATGAGCGCTGGAGGCTTTCGCCAGGACCACCGCGCCCGCGAATGCGATAAAGGCTTCCCACCCACTGCGATGCGGTGCGCCCCAAAGACCTGATGGAACGCCCTCCGGTTGCAGCGCTGCAGCCGAACTCCCCGCTATTGGCCACGGGATGAATCGGCATGCCTGACATGAGTGCATTGGACAGAGGATATAGAAACTGATGAGCACACAATGTGAAGTCACCGCCAAACAAGCGGCCGGAGCCGAAATGGGCTTTTTCGAACGCTATCTGACGGTCTGGGTGTTTCTGTGCATCCTGGCCGGCATCACCCTAGGACATTTCTTTATCGGTGCCTTCCAGGCCGTGGGCGCCATGGAGGTGGCGCAGGTCAACCTGCCAGTGGCCGTGCTGATCTGGCTGATGATCATCCCCATGTTGCTGAAGATCGACCTGCACGCCCTCAAGGGCGTACGCCAGCACCTACGCGGCGTGGGCGTAACCCTGTTCGTGAACTGGGGGGTCAAGCCCTTCTCCATGGCCCTGCTCGCCTGGGTGTTCATCGGCTGGCTGTTTCGCGACTGGCTGCCGGCGGAGCAGATCGAATCCTACATCGCCGGACTCATCATCCTGGCGGCAGCGCCTTGCACCGCCATGGTGTTCGTCTGGAGCCATCTGTCGCGGGGCGAGCCGCACTTCACACTCACCCAGGTGGCGCTGAACGACGTCATCATGATCTTCGCCTTCGCCCCCGTAGTCGGGTTGCTGCTCGGGCTTTCGTCTATCACCGTACCCTGGGCTACCCTGCTGCTATCGGTGGTACTCTACATCGTCGTGCCGCTGATCATCGCCAATCTGTGGCGGCGTTGGCTTCTCGACCACCCGCACGGCGACCGGCGGCTGCAGCGGGTGCTGGACCGCATGCATCCGGTGGCGCTGACGGCGTTGCTCGCCACCTTGGTGCTGCTATTCGGCTTCCAAGGCGAGCAAATCATCGCTCAGCCGTTGATCATCGCGCTGCTGGCGGTACCGATCCTGATCCAAGTGTTCTTCAACTCCGGTCTCGCCTATCTGCTCAATCGCGCGGTGCGCTCACCGCACTGCGTAGCCGGGCCTTCGGCACTGATCGGCGCCAGCAACTTTTTTGAACTGGCGGTGGCCACCGCCATCGTACTGTTCGGCTTCCAGTCCGGCGCCGCGCTAGCGACGGTGGTCGGCGTATTGATCGAGGTGCCGGTGATGCTGGGGGCAGTCATCGTGATCAATCGCACCCGTGCCTGGTACGAGCGCCGCGAAGGCGTACCGAGCTACGAGGAATGCTGCCCGACGGAGTTGCAGCTGCAGAGTGAATCCAGGGGTTGAGGGTGTTCGACGCCTTGGCCGATCGGGTCGTGTACCAGTGGCTGAACCTGGACCCAGGTAGCCACGTCGGCGCGGCGCTGCATTTCTTCGTCATGGACACAGCGAAGATCTTCGCCCTGCTGGTGATGGTGATCTATGTGATGGGACTGCTGCGAGCGCTGCTGAGCCCGGAAAAAGTGCGCCAGTACGTGCGCGGCAAACCGAAGTGGATAGCTCGCTCTTCGGCGGTCACCCTGGGCGCGGTGACGCCCTTCTGTTCCTGTTCTTCGGTGCCTCTCTTCATCGGTTTCGTCGAGGCGGGCATACCGCTCGGGGTCACCTTCTCGTTCTTGATCGCCAGCCCGATGATCAACGAGGTGGCGGTGGTGATCTTGCTGGGCATCCTCGGCTGGGAGCTGACGCTGATGTACGTCACGGCCGGTCTCACCGTGGCCTATGTGGGCGGTCTGATCATGGAACGATTCAAGCCTGAACGCTGGGTCGAAGCGTACGTGTGGCAGATCCACATGGGTGAAGCAATGCGGGCCCAGCCCGACACCTCGCTAGCCGGCCGGCACCGCTATGCCTGGGGCGAAGTGAAAGCGATCGTCGGCCGCCTATGGAAATGGGTCGTGGTAGGCATCGGCATCGGCGCCCTGTTCCACGGTTATGTCCCGGAAGGCTGGGTGAGCGAACACCTGGGTAGCAAAGACAATTGGCTGGCGGTACCCGCCGCGGTATTGCTCGGCGTGCCGCTTTATTCCAACGCCACCGGCGTCATCCCAGTGGCCGAGGCCATGCTCGGCAAGGGGGTCGCCATCGGCACCACGCTGGCGTTCATGATGAGTATCTCCGCACTGTCGCTGCCGGAGATGATCATCCTGCGCAAGGTGGTCCGTTGGCCCGCGCTGGCGCTGTATGCCGGCGTGCTAGCGGTGGCCTTCATGCTGGTCGGCTGGGGCTTCAACCTCTTCGCCATGTAATCTCGCATCGGCATCGAGTCGCCAAACAGGGCCTCGGGCATCGTTGCCAAAACCCTGACACCGTCTGTTGACCATTTGTTTTGTTGACCGCTATTAATCCACAAGGAGCTTCGCCATGCTGAATATCAAAGTCCTCGGCACGGGCTGCACCAACTGCAAGCGCACCTTGGCGCTTATCGAAGAGGCTGCGAACGCCAAGGGCGTCGACGTGGCGCTGGAAAAGGTCGAAGACATTGGCGCCATCATGAGTTATGGCGTCATGTCCACTCCAGGGGTCGTGATCGACGGCAAGGTGGTACACGCCGGAGGGGTGCCCGACCGCAAGGCGATCGAAGGTTGGCTGAGCGAATAACTCCCTGCGAAGCTGTTTTAAAATGTCGCGAGCGCCGGCAGAGCAAGGCGCACGGCGGCTAGCCACCGGAGTGTACAAGGGAGTACATGAGGATGGCGAGCCGCTGCGCAACGCAGCTATGGCAAGTGCAGTAGTCTCTAAAACAGCTTCTAAGCGCTGACCCAGCGGGCATGTCACCCTCTATAAAACCCTCACGCCACCCACCGGTCCTGGCCGGTGGCGGTGGATCGCCGGGGCTTCAGGGCTTATCGAAAGAACCTCTCGAGAGCCAAGGCAAGCCGAGCCCCGCCCGTGAAATCGGGCTGCTGGCTCGGCTCCCATCTCGTACCTATCGCGCTGAGGCCAATTTCACTGGCTTGGAACCTACTGGTGCCATCTTCTGGCCAAGGGACTGGGCCTCGACCATGAATCCCACATGCATGGCGGCCACTTCCTTGGCATCGGTTGCGAGTTTCTCGCCAACCTTCTTCACCACATCACCCTGTTTGCCTAGGAAGGACTGCAGGCCTTTCAAGTCGTTTATTTCTGCCGCCGCCTTAAGATTTGACACGTACAGATCCGTGTACTCCTTCAGGCTGCCCAGCTGATGTTTGACCAACTTCTCGACATCGGCCACTGCCACTTTGTTCAATTTCTGCAGTGATGACAGAACCTTTTGGCTCTGATCGTTAAGTGAAGTGAGAATATCTTGATTCATCGTTATCCCTCCGGCTCGGCCCAAAATGGATTGTGCGCTGCACCATTGAAGGATAGGGCGGTTTATATTGCAGTGCAACATTTTTATATTTCCCCGTCGATTCCACGGCGCCGCCTTCGCAAGCCGAAGCCGTTGCGGGCAAAAGAGTGGGTGCGGCAGAAATGCCGAACCCAGCTCGACGCAGACATCTTCACGGCGCCCCTTGCGGCCCCGGCTCGGCCGCCCTTCGGGCAAGGTTCATCAAACTGCCGAAACCATGATCGACGCCGTTTCTTCTCACAGGCTTTGCGCATCCGATGCCGGCACTCTTGATCCAGCAAACCCTTACGGTATTCTATGAGCCTGACGGTTCCCCATTGAGGGATGAAAAGGGAACAGGGTGAGTTTTCACTGGCACGTGGACAAAGCCCTGGCTGCCCCCGCAACTGTAAGCGCTTAGCCTGGATCCGACACAAGCCACTGGGTAACTGGGAAGGCAGGACACAGGCGTTGACCCGCGAGCCAGGAGACCTACCGTCTAGCGCGTCACCTACCACCGTGCGGGGCGTTCGGTGGTGCGGTTCCCGCTGTGGTGGCGCACGAGTGCGTCGCTGTGGGGCCGACCTATCAATTAGGTGGCGCGGCATTTATCCCACCTCAGTATCGATAAACCCCATAGCACGCCCCGTCGACCCAGGCGTTCGAGACGCTGTCCAACGCCGCCTAGGCCGCCATTCAGCTGGCAATGATCGACATCGGATTTCTGCTGCTCGTGTCGTGTTATGGTCCCCTGCCACATTACCTCGCCTGACCCCCTGGTCGCAGCACCTTCGGAGTCGATCAGCGGCGCGTCAGCAAACCGCGACGAACTGCCAATCCCGCCGGCGGTCGATGCCTGCTGTGGGCGGGATGGCACCGAAGCTTGCAGTTCACAGTCGTCAGTAGTTAACGATCCAGCACCTTCCGAGAGCGCCCCTCTACGGGGACCGATCGTGACCGAATCGAGTCTGCGGCCCTGGCTAGCGGCACTGGCGTTCTCCCTCTCTGCCCACCTTGCCCTCGGTTTCGGGCTCCATCTGATGCCACCCATGGCGGACCGAGGCCCTGCAACGCACCTCACCGTATCGTTCATCGCAGCCACCTCCGACGATGGAAGCAACCCCCAAGAGCAAGAATCCGTTCCGGCCGAACACCCCAGGCAGAAACCACCACCCGCCTCACCGGTGCCCACGCACGAGGCACCCAAAGCGAGCCCAGTGAACCAAACAGTGCCCACCGAGCCCAAGCCTCGTAACGCGAGCCCTCAGCGCGCCGCCGTCGAACTTCGCGAAGCGCCGCCACCGAAGCCTGCAGCAAAGCCGCAGCCCAAGCCCGACAGACCGGCCCTTGAGCCTCCCAGCAGACCCCCGTCGGCCCCACACGCCGCCGGATCAGCCGCCGCGGCAGCTATGACACCCACCCCTGCACGCGCTGCCATCGCACCCGTTCAACCCGGTGTGGGTGATCCGGGGGATACCGACGCCGACCTACGTGCTGCGAGGCCGGCCCCAGGCAATCCAAAGCCGCACTACCCCGCTCTCGCGCGTCGACGCGGTTATGAGGGACACGTGCTCATCCAGGCCGGGATTCAAGCCGATGGTCGCACCGGGCAAGTCGAGGTCAAGCAAAGCAGCGGCCATCGGGTACTCGATGAAGCGGCCGTGGCCACCGTCAAGGACTGGCGTTTCCTACCTGCCCGCCGTGCCGGGCAGGCAGTCAGCACAACGGTGGACATCCCGATCCGCTTTCGTCTCGATGACGAAGGTCGGTGATGCCCGAGAACGCCTGGTTAGCCGTCGTCGGATACGAAACGCCGATGCTCGAGTCGTTCGTCCCCCCCGCGTAAACAGGCGATCACCTCGGCGATCGAGCGGCACGTCTGCCGCGCTTGCCCCCTGTGGACCCGCCATTGGGTATGCCCGTCATGGCTGAGCACTTCCACCGACAGGGCCGATCCCACGCCATCCGATCGCGCCGAGAACCCCTCGCGTTCCAGCGCGCGTGCCGTCCACAGGGCCTGCACACCGTTCCCGTAGAGCGCCACCTCGCCGCATCTTCGGCCAGGCAATCGGAAAGATCCTGAATAGGTGTCAAATTCGATGCCATCCATGGCGAAGGCGGCCTGGAAGGCACCGTTGAGGACCAGATCCTCGGGGGCGCCAGCCTGCAGGGTTCCGCCCTGCGGCAGTAGCCAGAGGGTATCCGCATTGCGCAACGCGAGGTCGAGATCGTGGGTGGAAAGCAGGATCGCCTGCCCGGTCTGGCGGGCAAGCCGGCGCAACGTCCCCATGATGTCCACCCGGCGCGGCAGATCGAGAAACGCCGTCGGCTCATCAAGGATCATGACCGTTGGCTCCTGGGCCAGGGCGCGGGCAATCATGACCTTCTGGCGTTCGCCGTCGCTGAGCTCATTCACTTTACGCTTGGCGAGTGGCGAGGCACCCACCGTCTCCATGGCCCAGCCGACGATGTGCTCGTCTCGCTCCGTCAGCCGTCCGCTCCAGTCGGTGTAAGGATAACGGCCGAGGGCCACCAGGTCCTCGGCGGCCAGCGCACCGACCTCCACGCGTTCTGTCAGCACCACGCTCAAGCGGCGGGCGAGAGCCCGCGGCGACAGGTCATGCACCGGCGTACCGTGCAATCGCACCCACCCGGCCAGGGGACGCTGCATACCGGATAAGGTGCGTATCAAGGTAGACTTCCCGGCCCCATTGGGGCCCAGAAGACACACCAGCTCGCCTCGTTGTAAAGCCACCGAGATGCCCTCGGCGACCACCAACGGTGGGCGCCGCCGCTGAACGTAACCGATGGTCAGATCCTCGGCTCTCAACACGACGCGACCCACCGCGACTCGCGCTGGGGTCAGCGCCATCCCCTCTGGCCTATCAGGCCGCAAAGGATTCCCGAACATTAGAACGGCGCAGGAGGATCCACACCACCACCGGCGCCCCCAGCAGTGCAGTGATCGCGTTCAACGGTAACACGCTAGAACTGCCCGGTAGCGCCGCCACCAGATCGGCAATGAGCGCAATGGTGCCACCCAGGATGATGGTCGCCGGCACCAGAATGCGATGATCGGAAGTATTGAGCAGCGCCCGGCACAGATGGGGCACGGCCACCCCCAAGAAGCCGATCGGGCCACAGCAGGCGGTCACCGCGCCGGCAAGCAAAGCGGTACTCACGATGATCCAGAACCGCGCCTGCGCCATGCTGAGCCCCATGCTGCGCGCATAGGCCTCACCGAGCAGTAACGCGTTCAGTGGCTTGATCAACAGGTAGGCTAAGGTGAGTCCTAGCAATACTATCGGCGCCAGCACTCGCATTTGACCCCAGGTCACACCGCCAAAGCTACCGAAGGTCCAGGCAATGTACGCCTGGATCTGCTCCGGCACACTGAAGTAGAGAAGCACGCTCACCAAAGCTCCGGTGGCATAGCCAAACATCAGCCCTAAAATCAGCAACGTCATGTTGCTGCGCACCTTTTGAGCCACTGCGACCACCAACATCATGACCAATCCGCCTCCCAAGATGGCGGCTCCAATCAGACTCAGGCTATTGAGGAAATCCATCGCCGCGAGAAAGCCCGTCGCGGCCCCGGTAGAAAGGACGATCAACGCCACGCCGAGGCTTGCCCCGGAGCTGATGCCCAAGATAAATGGATCCGCCAAGGGATTGCGAAATAGGGTCTGCATCAGCAGCCCCCCCACCGCCAATCCGGCGCCCGCCAACATGGCGGTTAGGGCCTTTGGCAGGCGAAAGTTGAGCACGATCTCAGACCAGGTGGCCTTGGTTGGCTCACCGCCCAGGATGATGGTGGCGATGTCCGCCAGCGGAATCGTGACCGAGCCGAAGGCGAGATTCAAAAAAAACGCTGCACACAACCCAAGGCTTAAACCCGCCATGGCGACGAGGTGTGCGCTGTTTCCGACGGACCTAGGTGATGTACCCACTCGACCCTAGCGCGTTGCGTCTGTCTTCACTCCAGTCGCCTGTAATACCGCAGTCGATGTTCCGGCAGCAAGTGAGGGTGCAGGATCTTGATGAAGTCGGCGAGGAGTAGATGCGGCTCCACCACGGCCGTTTCCCAGAAATCGTTGGCACCCTGGTGGTTAACACGGGCATTGCTGTTATAGACCTGCCCTAACTGAAAAGCCTTGAAGCGCCCGTAGCGTTCGTTTTCCGCCAGCATGCCCGCCCGGGTGAACCACTCCAAACGACCGGTAAACCAATAATCCGCATCGGCCGCGCGGTCGAAGACCACCTCGAAACTCAGGGGAATGCTCGCTCGATGGCTGTCCTCGGCCCACAGATAGCGACCCCCCGCGTCGTGAACGAGTCGCGCAATATAGCTGTCGCCGCCTGGACCGTGCCAGGTGTCGCGAAACAACGCGCCGCCCAACACCGTCGGGCGTTGCTCGGTTGGGATCGGCTGGGTCATCGCGGCGTATGATGCATACCGCTTTTCCATCTCAGCGAAGCGGCGCTCGGCCATCTCCTCCTTGTTGAAAAAGGCCGCGGTAAATTTCAGCCACTCGGCACGGCCCAAAGCCGATCCCTCGACGTATTCACTATTGATGACCACCTGCACGCCTGCCCGTTCCAACACCGGGTGGGCATTCAGCTGGGGTTGATCATGGCCAACCGCCGTGACCAAGTCGGGGGCGAGGTCCAGCACGGTCTCGATGTTCAAGCTGGTCCCGCGCCCGATGGCCTTCACCTCGGTGCTAGCGATGTGCTCCCGAATGCGCGGGGAATACACCCACTCGGGGTCACTCATCGCCACCAGGCTCGCCAGCTCATCGAGAAGCTGCAAATGCGAAAGATGGGTGGCCGATAGCGTGGCAATGGTCTGGATCGGAACCTCGATGACCCGCGCACCGTCACGGCCAGCGGGTCGCGGCGTACCACATTGGAGTAGAACATAGCGAAACGGATCCTTGGCATTTGGCCAAGGGGTAAGCACGGTCAAAATCTTGTAATGTTTTCGGTACTCGATGTCAAAACCCGTGGCATGGCGAATGCGCGCTTTCTCGGGGAAATAGTCGACCGTCGGATCGTATCCCTCGACACACCCTTCGATTCGATTGCCGGTCGGTCCGTTCGCCGGGTCGGCGGGCACCGATGACAAACCCCACGCCAACGCCCCCACGAGACCCAATAGCCGGGGGAATCCCAGCTTCATCATGGCGCGGCTTAGTAGGACAACCGTACGCCACCGAAGGCGCCGATGCCCGGCGAACGGAAACCGAAGACCTCCTCGTACTGCTCGTCCAACAGGTTCTCGAGGCGGGCAAACACCTCGAAACCCTCGGTCAATTCATAGCTGCCGGCCAGGTTGACCAACGTATAGCTGTCGAGGGTGACCTGCTGACGATCGAAAAAGGGCGAGAGGAAAACGGTATCCTGCTGTTCACCGTTGTAGCGAATATCGAGGTTAACATTCGCCCGGTTGCGGCCGACGGCATCCGCCCATAATCCATAGTTGAACGTGGCACTGGCGAGATGTTTCGGTCGGCGCACCAGCGCGGCGCCTTCGGGATCTTCTCCGTCCGTGTAGGTGTAGGTTCCAGTGAAGGTGAGGTTACCCATGAGTCTCGCCTGCAACGACACCTCCACCCCTTGGATCCGGCTCTTGCCGGGAAGATTGATGGGACGGCTTTGACCGAGGTCAGGGACGAACTCGGAGGAGATGAAGTCCTGGATGCGATTGTTGAAGTAGGTGACATCGCCCCTCAAGCGGCCGCCGAGGAAAGATTGCTCGATACCGACATCCCACCCCTGGGAATTCTCTGGCTTGAGTTCGGGATTACCGACAAAGGTGTTGAAGAATCCGAATAGCTCGGTGAGGGTGGGGTTCTGAACCCCCTTGCCCCAACTCCCGTGGAGCCGGGTGGCGGTTTCCCGATGCAGGTAGGCGCCCGTGACCCGGGGCGAGGTGAAATTGGCAAACCGACTGTTGTCGTCGTACCGGACACCGCCGGTCACGAACAACCGATCCCAAACACCCAACCGGTATTCGCCGACCAACCCCGTATTCTCGATGTTGGGCAGGTCCCCTTGCACATTCTCGCCGTCCTGGTCCTGATGTTCGACGAGAAAGGTCAGATCGTGGGTGGCACCGGCGATGGTCGGTGTTTCCAGGAATAGATTCGATTGGTAGTCGATGATGGTCTTAGTGGCATCGAAGAAGAACGCCTTGTCCCCGTCCTCGAAATTATCATTGTTCGTTTTCAACCCTGAGAAACCGACACGGTGCTCCCACTTGCCTTCAAGCAGACTAAGCTTGCCCTGCACCCGCCCAGACAAGTTTTGGGTCTGCGCTTCCCGGTCGGCGTCATTGGGAATGATGATGTCGGTGCCGGGCTGCGTCTCGGAACCAAAGTCGTCGAACTGGAGCGTGCTGTCCACGTATCGTATCGAGCCCTGGACCTCAACGTTGTCTAGTGGATTGAACCCCGCCTGCCCATTGAGGGTGAGGTTCGAGTAACCGTCCGTCTCATCGCCGAACCGGGAGATATTGATGCCGTCGGTGCTCAAGCCGTTCACCCCAAGAAAGCCGTGCAAGAGATCGGTACCACCGCCGACCCTGGCTCCACCGGCAACGGTACCGAAGGAGCCCCCCTCCAGCCGGGCACTGCTCTGGAGCCCCGCTCGACCCTTCTTGGTGGTGATACTGATCACGCCTCCTACGGTATTGCTGCCGTATAAAGTCGCCTGGGGGCCGCGTAGGATCTCCAACCGCTCGATGTCACTCGCGAGCAGAGTGGAAAAATCGAACGCGTCTCCACTGGCCGGATCGTTCATCTTGACGCCATCGATGATGACCAGGGTTTGGTTGTCTTCCGCCCCCCGAATGCGAACCTGCGTGCGGGCACCAAAGGTACCCGAGCGGTTGACGGCAACGCCCGGCACATCGCGCAGCACATCCGAGACGAACTGGGTCTGTTTTTGTCGGAGTTGTTCGCCGGTCAGAGTGGTGACCGAACTGCCTACCGTTTCCGCGGGCACCGCGTAACGCGTCGCGGTGACGACGGTTTCCGGTAGCCTTTGCGGTTCGGTCTGGGCCGACACCGGCGCGCTGACAAGGGTGGGCAAGGCCGCTGCGAGAAGCACCCGGCTGGCATGGACAGCCGCCGGTGACAGCCCCCTCATAGCGACGAATAGGTCGTCGATCTTCATTGCGATCTCCCCGGTTTCTCGTTGTTGCTTTGGGAGCGTGGGCAGGGCCCATAAAGACCCCTCCCCGCCTCGGAAACGGGATCGATGCAACGAGGCGCGCCGTTCGGAGCGACCCCGGAGACCGGCGGCTAGCGGTTGATGGACTGGACAGCTTGGGAACAGATGCCTCGTTCAACCCACCGCCGGCTGGCGACCCGCGTTTCCCGCATCGCCAACACGGTGGACCGTTCCGCCGAAATCGTCCCGTTCGCGCGGAGAGGCGACGCTGGCGATGGCAGGTCTCCTGGCTCGCGGGTCGCCGCCTGCACCCAGCCTTCCCAGTTTCCCAGTGGCTTTGCGGGGGACACAGGCTCACCGCCTACAGTTGCGGGAACAGCCAAGGCTTTGCTCGTTGGCAACCAAGAAGCGCACCTTGTTCCCTTTTCATCCCTCCTTCGAGGGAACCATCACCGCCGGCATTATGCTCCAGGAGGCTGTCGCGCTCAATAGGGGCCGATAAGGCAACGCACGGCAACCGGCATCGAACTGTTCAGCCGCGTTCCACCAGGCGCACCTCCTGCGCTAATGAGTCTGAAACCAGCACCCGATGCAACGAGGCATGGGGCACGTCGATACCCAAGAGATGGTCGGGAGACAATCCCCGCACCCGGCGCAGAATCACGCGGATGACGCCACCGTGGGTGATGACCAAGACTCGGCGCCCGGCACGGCCACGTATGATGTCATTCCAGGCGTCGAGCACTCGCCGCTCGAATCGGGGCAATGACTCTGCACCGGGTGGTGGATAGGCGTAAGGGGCTTGCCAAAATCTCGCCAGGGCCTCGGGCTCGGCCTGCATCAGCGCGGCGGCTGTGCGCCCCTCCCAGAGACCGAAATGCACCTCCCTCAACCGTCCCTCCAGGTGCAACGGAACGCCCCGCTGCTCGGCAAACGCCTGGGCGAAATCGGCACAGCGACGCAGCGGTGAACTGATGATACCGTGCCAGACCGTACTACCCACAACCCTCTCCATCTGCTGCCAGCCCTGGCGGCTCAGGGGGTCATCGGTACTGCCACGGAAACGGACACCACCCTCTACCTCACCGTGCCGTAGAAGATCGATGACCGTGGGCTTTGGTGTCAGATCGCACGGTTCCTGCATGGCCTGGTGATAGCGCTTGCGCCTAACCCCGGATTGAAGCGGTACCGAAATAGATCTCGTCAGGGAATCGGAGCGCTCCCGATCGATCTCTCGGTGGCTCGCCCGCCAGACGCGCGGACCGCTTGAGCGACCCGGCGGCCACAAGAGCATTGGCTGTCCGCCCAGGTGGTTGCGATGCGGATTGCCCTAGGCTAACTATACCCCGCACAGTCATGGATTATTATGGGAAATTTCCACGTCACCCGGGAACGGCCGGGCTCTGAGAGGTTGTGAAAAAACCGTCGCGAGCGGCCCGAGAGCCAGGCGGACGG
>CAZUZO010000077.1:0-17194 GCA_964624765.1 uncultured Thiotrichales bacterium | reverse complement strand
TACCCTTACCAGTCGACAAGCCCGTCGCCACAGACCCTCGACCCTGGCCCGGGGTCAGGTCGGCTTCGGTTTCTGCACGACATACCGGCCCGCCAACTTGGTTCGGCTAGGCAGGAGCACCGCGCGTCGACGCTAACTCATGTAGGTTTTCGCTTCTTCTCCCGGATTGGGCAGGCCGGCCACTCGCCAGGCACGGCGACACCCTCCAAAAAGCTCATTGACTGCCCCCGGCTTCAAGTGGTGCACTCGACAAATGTGCGACATCACAGGCAGTGAGCCTGATTTCAGATAGCGTTCACGGAGATCAAAAATGATCGCCCAATGGTCGGGGGTCAATCGGCCGACACCGTCTGCGGCAGCGATCTGCCGGGCCGCCTCCCGTGTCCAGGTCGCCGGATCGACCAGAAAACCGTCTTCATCGAATAGCAAACCGGAAAGGGTAGGATGAGCCGATCCGAGACCGGAATATTCTGCTGGGGACATGCGCCTTACCTCCGCTGCAAGGCCCTTACTGCCCGCCCTCTGGCTAGATGCAGCAAGGGCATGGGAACCACGATCGGTCGCTGGGATGACCTAGCCCTCGGGTATGATCACGTCGGTTGGATTATCCAGGTTCAAGCGGTGCTCGATGGGATGCTCAACCGGGATCTCGAGGAATTGGCGCCGGCTATCCTCCGACTCGAAGTAGATCACTAACTCTTCTTCGCTGCCTCGATCGACGATGTAGGGCTTACCCGTCAAGTCTGTAATGTCACGGCCGGTGATGGGGTCGGTTGTCTCAACTCGATGCAACATAGTGTTGACCTCCCGTTGACGATCCTGAAACGGAACGGTATCGAGACTATACTTGAGCTTAACACTCAACCAAGAGGGTATAATACCCTATAACTTTAGTCAACAATTATCTCGGCCGTCGAGCAAACCCGCTCAATCCTTGTGATCTCGGATGATGGCCCCCAGTAAGTGCACGACACCGGCCAGCAGCAACGTCACCAGCGCAAAGACGACGGTGTTGTAAAGACGACGCGGCTGCAGTGGATATTGGGGCAAAGTCGGCGACTGCAGCACCGAAACTTTCTTGAGTGTACGAGTGGCTTCCACCCGGCCTTTTTCCAACGCCACCAGCGCCGTCTTATACACCTCTTGGGTGAACTCAGCCGCTAGCTGCAACCGCTGAAACTCTTCGATCGTAGTGTTCAGCGTCTGCCCCCCCGGCGCAGCAAGGCGCGCCTGTTCTTGGGCAATTTGCTTTTCCATGGCGGCGATCTGCAGATTCACGTCCACCACTGCAGGGGCCCTCGCCGCAAGGTAGCCCAACAGGGTCGTACGCTTAGCCTGCAGATCGGCCAGTTGGGCTTCGAGCTTGCCGATGATGGCGCTGCGACTTTCGGCCGTCGTTTGCGGTGAGATCAGGCCTTCCTGATTCTGAAACGCTACCACTGCCTGGCGCGCCTCGATGGCCCGCCGACTCATTTCCGCCACTTGCTTTTCGAGAAAAGCCACTTGTTCCTGGGCCAAGCCGTGGGCTAAGCGGTTCATGTAACGCTCACCTTCGTCCACCAGCCGGGCGCCGATAGCTTGAGCGGTCTCGGGATCGTAGGCCTGTGCCCGCAGGATAAGCACACCCGAATACTCGTCGAATTCGATCCCGACACGTGACAAGTAATGGCGGTGGAACCGCTCCAAAGGGGCATCCCGATTCCACAAGCGGGCAAGCGCATCCCGGCTCGTGTCGCTATAGTGGTCTCGCAGCTTGAGCTTACCATCGAGCTTTTCCAGCATGTCCACCGACAGGAGATGAGCGCGCAACAACAACTGGTCGCTACGACCAACGTTGCCTACACCCGGCAGCAATCCACCAAAATCCACAGTCTGCCCCCCTGCGAACTCGGTGCGTTGGATCACAACATGGGCCTCCGAAACATACCGGTCGGAGGCGAAAAAGCCCCAATACATGGCGGCCAGGACGGAGGCGATGAGGCTCGCGCGCAACGGACCGTGGCGTACAAGGGCTGGCGTCAGCCAACCGTGAACGCGCCGCACCCCCACTCTGAACCCGTGTACAGCAGAGGTGTTTTCGACCCGCCCCATCACGCCGGGAGACTCTCCCGGTAGTTTCTCAAAGCATCATCGATGTCGTCGAACCAGTAAGCCTGCCCCTCATGCAGCCAAATACCTGCGCTACAAAACTGCTTGAGGGTCCCCTCACCGTGGGACACCATGATGAGGCCCGCATGATCGGAGAGCTGCTTGAAAGCAGCGGCGGCTTTGCTCCTGAACGCGGCGTCACCGGTCGCGGTCACTTCATCGGAGATATACACATCGAAGTCAAATGCGAGGGAGAGAGCGAACTGCAACCGCGACTTCATTCCCGACGAGTAGGTCTTGACGGGTTCCTCGAAGGCTTGACCGAGTTCGGAGAAGTCCCGGATAAAAGCCACTCGCTCACCCAGATCGCCGTCGCAGCCGTGGATGCGACAGACAAACTTGGCATTCTGCCGGCCGGTGAGCGAGCCCTGAAGACCGCCGCCGAAACCCATCGGCCAAGAAACGCGGCAGCGGCGGTGGATGGCTCCGCGGGTGGGCTGATCCACGCCTCCGATCAAACGCAGCAAGGTGGATTTTCCCGCCCCATTGCGCCCCACGAGCCCCACATTCACCTTAGGCGAGAGGGTGAAAGAGATGCCTCGCAACACCCATTTTCCAGGCCCGTGGTCGGTGTAATAACGCTTGTGAACGTCTTGTAGAATGATCACTGTGCCATCAACCGAACAGCAAAGCGCACTTGCAACGCCAGGCCAAAGAAAAGCGTCACCAGGGCAAACTCATACAGATAGTGGAGACTCGCTTCGGGAGCCATGTGATAAAGCGCAAAGAAACCAGCCCGTACCAATTCCACGCCGTGCGCGAAGGGGTTATAAAACAACCACTCACGATACTGTTGCGGTACCTGGGCGAGGGGAAATATCACCCCCGAGAGAAAGTACAGCGGCAAGAACAGCATCTTCACCAGCTTGCCGAGCTCTGGCACCAACACCGATGCCACAGACAGAACAAGCCCCAACCCGAGACCGCACAACCACAGACCGGCAAACGCCAGTAATACTCTCAGGGGATCATGGGGGATCACCTCGAAGCCGACCAGGGCTGATCCGGTAAGCAGCAGCAACGCGACGATCAGGCCGAGGAAACCTTCGACGGCACCGCGCACCATCACCGTATCCACCGCCAGTACCTGACGATAGGCAAACAGAGCCTTGTTGGCCGTGATGGCCTCCGCGCTGCGAAGCGCGGTGTCGCGTGCCACAAAGAAGCTGACCAGGCCGGTCAACAGCCAGATAGCCACCTCCGCACCCAGCACCACGCGCGCCCGCACGAAGGTGAATAACGTCATAATGAAGGCGACATGCACGACAGGCTCGAGCAGCATCCACAACCATGCCGCCCGACCCGCGGACAGCCGAGAAACCGCTTCGCGCAGAAACAATGCCTTGCCGACGGAAAAGGCGATCGACAGAGATAAACGCACAGAGGCTGGCATATAGATTGTTTCCCTGCGCCCCCCTAACCAGGATCCGTTCGCTGCCCCCTAGTGGCAGCGAAAGCGTGCTCCCTGACCGCGGCAGCCTGTCTCATGTTTTCTGCTCACCACCATTCTGCTAAGGTTTCCTGCAGCACTCCGCATGCCAGAATTCCTCAGAAACGTTCCAGGAAATCAGCCGCTCCAGGGATCGAGGGTGGATCAACCGTACCGCGTCATGTCATAGCGAGCCTCATGAGTACCGTTATCGATTATCTGCAATCTCGTCGTAGCCTCTTCTTCATTACCGGCCCCTGCGTCATCGAAAGCCGTCGCTTTGCGTTGGAAACAGCCGCTGAGCTTAAGGGCATCTTTGCATCGGCCGGCTTGCCGTTTATCTACAAGTCATCTTTCGATAAGGCCAACCGCAGTTCCTCCACGAGCTTTCGCGGTCTGGGCATGAAAGAAGGCTTATCCGTCCTCGCCGAGGTGCGGGAAACCCTCGGCATCCCGGTGCTGACAGACGTACACGAACGCTGGCAAGCCGAGCCGGTGGCCGAGGTGGTGGATATGCTGCAAACGCCCGCCTTTCTCTGCCGGCAAACGGACTTCATCGTCGCCGTGGCCGCCACCGGTAAACCGGTCAACATCAAGAAAGGCCAGTTTTTGGCGCCCTGGGATATGCGCCACGTGGTTGAGAAAGCCCGTGCGACCGGCAATGCCCACATTGCGGTGTGCGAGCGCGGCACGAGTTTTGGCTACGGCAACCTGGTGGTGGATATGCGCGGTTTGCCGATCCTGGCCGAAACCACGGGTTGCCCGGTGATCTTCGATGCCACCCACTCGGTCCAGCTACCGGGTGCGCAGGGTACCTGTAGCGGGGGCCAACGTGAGTTTGTGCCCCACCTGGCACGTGCGGCGGTGGCTACCGGAGCCGTGTCCGGGGTGTTCATGGAAGCCCATCCCGACCCGGATCGGGCGCCCTGTGATGGCCCGAATATGGTGGCATTCGAAGATTTACCGACGCTGCTGGCGGAGCTGAAGGGCATCCACCAACTGCTGCAGAGTGGTTGAATATGCGCGTAGTCATCGTCATCCCCGCTCGCTTCGGCTCTTCTCGCCTCCCGGGCAAGCCGCTCATAGACCTGCTCGGTAAGCCGATGATTCAGCACGTCGTGGAGCGGGCCCGCCAAGTACGCAGTGCCGAACGGGTCGTCGTGGCAACCGACGACCCACGGATCATGCAAGCTGTGCATGCTTTCGGCGCACAGGCCTTGCTGACCTCTACGACGCATCGATCCGGCACCGACCGGCTGTTGGAGGTGATGGAAAGCGTGCCGGGGGACATTTACGTCAACATCCAAGGCGACGAGCCACTGGTGCGTCCCGAGGATATCGAGCTGCTCATTGCCGGCATGATCGCGGACCAATCGGTCGCGGTGGGCACCCTATGCCATCCGCTACCGGCTATCGAAGCGGGCAATCCCAATACCGTGAAAGTGGTTCTCAACCATCGAGGCGATGCCCTTTACTTCAGCCGCGCACCGATTCCGTACCCCCGCGACCCCGACGCCGAAGCGACCTATCTCAAGCATGTGGGCGTTTACGCCTACCGCCGTGCGGTATTGGAACAATACGGTCGCCTCCATGAGCCTATGCTGGAGCGAGCGGAAAAGCTGGAACAACTGCGATTGCTGCACGCAGGTGTTCGCGTTCGAGCCTTTCAAGTCGCACCGACCGGGCCCGGTGTGGACACACCGGAATGCCTGGAACGGGTAAGGGCCTTGCTGAGCGGCCAGCCAGAACCCCACAAAATATCCCTGTCGGATGTGCGACTGGTGATCACGGACGTCGACGGCGTGTTAACGGACGGGCGTCTGGCGTATTCGGAGGTCGGAGAAGTGACCAAATATTTCCATGCCCGGGACGGTCTGGGCATGCGTCTGTTGGAGATGTGCGGCATTCGCGTCGGTGTCGTTTCCGGAAGAGATTCGGCGGCACTTCGCAGGCGATTGGCGGATCTCAAGGTCCGATGGCAAGCGCTGGGCGTCAAGAATAAGGGCAGCGCCTGCCAAGATATGATGGCAGAGGTCGGTGTCTTACCCAAAGAGACGGCATTCGTGGGCGACGACACGATGGATTTGCCGGCCTTTGAGGCATGCGGGATGGCGGTCACGGTGGCCGACGCACCGGCCTACATACGGGCAGTAGCCGATGTTGTGCTCGCCACCCCGGGCGGTGCCGGTGCATTCCGCGAGTTTGCCGACCGCCTCCTACTTGCCCACGGACGGGGAAACGTGCTCTCTAACGCCGCTGATTATGCCGCGTTGGAAGGCGACAAGACCCAATGAACCGCGTGCAAAAAGGTGCCAGGTCAGAGATGGGGTCACGTCTTGGATCGTTCATTTGCTGGCGGTGCATTGACAATCTTACTAACCGTGCTGTAGTGCAGACCGATGGCGGAGGCGATCTCGGTGAGCGTGTAACCATGCTCTAAGTGCGCCGCTCGGATAAGCCGGTTCCGTTCCTCGGGGGACTTTAATTCTCGCTTGCCAAAGAGAACTGCCAAACCAGGACGATTGGCAAACCGCTGAACTCGGGGAACCTCTTTGACCCTTCGCACACTTTCCAAACGGCTGGTAAGCGTTTCCACGAACGCGTCGCTGCCCAGAAGTATTTGTCCTCTGACCTTGCTCCAGGGTGAGCTCGCCCCCCTGCCGTCTTCCACGAAAGCGATATATTTTCTCCGCGCGGTCGACCGCCGCTTGCCGAACTGCCCAAGCACCCAGTCCGTGGTGAGAAAAGCCGGTGAGGCCGCCAATCCCGCCGTGGCTCGAAAGCTGCTCCAGGGGTAGTGCTCAGGGGACTCGACCAGATGGGCTCGAACCGGGTTCAGCACCACATACCGGCAAAGTTCCAGCAAGTAACTGTCGCGATCGACCAGAATGGCCTTGAAACGCCCTTGAAACAGGTGCCCCACCCGCCCATGACAGCGGTTGTAGTGCTGAGTGTAGACGCCATTCAGGTGGCGCATGCCCCTCGACAGATTGCCCTCCGGGGTCTCTATCAGAAGGTGGTAGTGATTCTCCATCAGGCAGTAGGCATGGCATAGCCAGTGATGTCGATCGACAGCGCTACTTAGAACCTGCAGGAAATCCTCACGGTCGCCGTCGTCCTCATAAATCGCTAACCGCGCGTTGCCACGGCTCGTGACATGGTACACGGCACCCGGAAACTCGATTCGCAACTGTCTCGCCATGCCCCGACGATAACCGATAGCCAACGCTATTTCAAGATGTGACCCCTATGTTTAACGTGACCCCTCTGTCTGCGCTGGCAGAGGTCATGGGTTATTTGGTGGGCCGTCCAGGACTCGAACCTGGAACCTACTGATTAAGAGTCAGCAGCTCTGCCAATTGAGCTAACGGCCCCAGCAGGAATTTCACGCGGTAGTCGGCGCGCCGGCTAAGAGAGTTCTCGACTGCAACGGACACCCGCCGGGCTTAGGCGAGCAGTCTCATTTTCGCCGACCGAACGCCGAGGCTGCTATTCTAATCAATCCAGCCGCCGGATGGTAGGCTGGCGCACCTTCATCGGCGCCTGCCGGACGCGTGACCATGACTTGCCGCCGGACCTGCGCTAGACAGCCGACCTCAACCCTCCGGCACATTCTCGTCGAGCTCCCGGCGCCACACCACGGACGAGCTGTCGCTGGGAGCCCGCCAGTCACCGCGCGGCGACAGCGATCCCCCGGAGCCAACCTTCGGGGCATTGGGGATGGCGGAGCGCTTGAATTGGCTGAGCTGGAAAAACCGATGGACGAACACCTCGAGCCATTTCTTGATGCTCGCCAGATCGTATTCGCGCCGGGCGCCGTCCGTGTCCGGGAAACCTTCGGGCCAGCGCCCCCGGCCGCGGTGGCCCCAGGCGTGCTCCGCTAGGAAGGCCACCTTGCTGGGACGAAAGCCATAGCGCAAAACGTAATACAGGGTGAAATCCTGCAGCTCGTAGGGCCCGATGATGGCCTCCGTGCGCTGCGCCGGACCGCTCTCTCCGTTCCGGCCGGGAACCAGTTCCGGGGAGATCTCCGTGGCCAGCACCGCAAGCAGCACGGCAGAAGTCTCGTCATCGAATTGCCGGGTACGCACGACCCAGCGAATGAGATGTTGAATCAAGGTCTTTGGCACCGAGGCGTTGACATGGTAGTGGCCCATGTGGTCCCCCACACCATAGGTTGTCCAGCCGAGAGCGAGCTCGGAGAGATCGCTGGTGCCGATCACCAAGGCGTCGTGGAGATTGGCCAGCCGGAACAGATGAGACGTGCGCTCGCCGGCCTGGACATTTTCAAAGGTCACGTCATAGTGTTTGTCGCCGTAACTGAAGGGGTGTTGCAGATCGGCGAGCATTTGCTCACAGGATGGCCGAATGTCGATCTCCCGAGCGCTGATGCCGAAGGCACGCATGAGACGCCAGCTGTTTTGGCGCGTATCCTCACTGGTGGCAAATCCCGGCAGGGTGTAGCCGAGTATGTTTTCCCGCGGCATCCCGAGCCGATCGAAGGTCTTGGCGCAAACGATGAGCCCTTGGGTGGAGTCAAGCCCCCCCGAGATGCCGATCACCACCTTGCGAAGCCCGGTGGCCTTGAGCCGCTGCATCAGCCCATCGACCTGGATGTTATAGGCCTCATAGCAGTGTTCATCCAACAACCTGGCATCGGAGGGCACGTAGGGGAATCGGTCGACGTGGCGGTTCAGGGACAAGGGCTTGGCTGGAAACTGAAACTCGAAGGGCACCTCACGCATGGTGCGCGTCTGCTGGCGATATTGGGCGGCACAGTCGTGGAAGCTGGTGGCACGCATACGCTCCTGGCGCAACCGCTCCAGATCGATATCGGCATAGATCAACTGAGCGGTTTCCGAAAAACGGGCGGATTCGGCGAGTAATTCGGCATTCTCGTAGATCAGGGCCTGACCGTCCCAAGCGAGGTCGGTGGTGGATTCCCCAGGACCGGCCGCCGCATACAGATAGGCCGCGATGCACTTGCCCGACTGCATGGCACAAAGGTGCCGACGGTAATCGGCCTTGCCGATGGTGATGTTGCTGGCAGACAAGTTGGCCAAGATGGTAGCCCCGGCCAGAGCCGCATAGGTGCTCGGAGGGATCGGAACCCAGAGGTCCTCGCAGATTTCCACATGCACTCGGAAGTCCGGATAATTGGCAGCAGTGAAGATGAGGTCAGCCCCGAACGGCACCTCCTCGCCCAAGAACCGCACCGACGGCCGGGTGGCATGAAGCCCGGAGGTGAACTGACGTTTCTCATAGAACTCGCGGTAATTGGGTAGAAAGCTCTTGGGCACCAGACCCAGCGTGCGGCCCCGGCACATCACGGCCGCACAGTTAAAGAGCTTGCCCTCGGCTTGCAACGGTAAACCGACAGCCAATACCGGCGTCAGATCCTGGCTCGCCTGCAGCACCGCCTGGGCGGCATCCTCGACGGCATCCAGCAAGGCGTCCTGGTGAAACAGATCGTCATTACTGTAGGCCGACAGCCCGAGTTCCGGAAAAATCACCAGCGCCGCCGACGCGTCCGAGGCTTGGCGCGCCAAGGCCAGCGTCTGTTCGAGGTTAAAGGCCGGGTCGGCGACCTTGACCGCCGGTGTGCACACGGCCACCCTCAGGTACCCGTGACGGTAAATGCAATGGAAGGGCAAAGGCTTGGCGTGCATGGGTTCGATCGGCTCTCGTCGGCTACTTTGGGGCATTGTAGCGAGAAAGTGCCGCCTTCACCTCATGCACCCAAGGGGGCACCCTGCCCGCCCCCGGCCGGCACCGGCCCTAGCCTAGTCACGACGCCTCTCGGAAGCTGTTTTAAGAATTACTGCGCTTGCCTGAGCGCGTTGCACGACAGCTCGCAATCCTGATGTACTCCCTTGTACACTCCGGTTGTGACTCGCCCCATCCTTGGGGCTCGCCCCTTCGGGGCCAGCTTGCAGCTGTTCAAAATCGTTCCCGACGATTTTGTCGCCACCGCGCGGCCTTGCTCTGCCAGCGCTCGTGACATGTCTAAGACAGCTTCTCAGGCGCGCGCCGATTCGTCCACCGCAAGCGGCAACACCAGGGGTTCGCGCCGGCACAGCGGTTTGACCAGCAGCATCTGCACGTCGCCGAGTAAGCGCTCCGCGAAACCGCCCTCACAGTAGCCGAAGTAAAAATCCCAGGTTCGCAGCAGGCGTTCGGAGTAGCCCAGCGCCTGAATGCGTGGCCGATTGCGGTGGAACCGCTCGCGCCACCCCTGCAGGGTGGTGACGTAGTGGGCCCCGATATCCTCCAGGTGGAACAGGCTCAAATCAGACGCTCGGGCCAAGGCCGCCATGATGGCCGACACCGACGGAATACAGCTACCGGGAAAAACATAGTGCTTGATGAAATCGACCGATCCTTTGGCCCGCTCATAGTACTGATCGGCGATGGTAATCGCCTGCAACAGCATCATGCCATCGGGCTTGAGTAAGCGACTGCAAACGGCAAAGTAATCGTCCAGGTACTGGTGGCCGACCGCCTCGATCATCTCGATGGACACCAGCTTGTCGAATCGGCCGCTCAGCTCTCGGTAATCCTGGCGCAATACGGTGATGCGCTCACCGAGGCCGGCGGCCTGCACCCGTTGCCGTGCCAGGGTGTATTGCTGTTGCGAGAGGGTGGTGGTGGTGATCCGACACCCGTACTGGCTCGCGGCATGCAGGGCAAAACCACCCCAGCCGGTGCCTATCTCCAGCAGATGATCATCGGAAGCCAGTTGCAGCTTGCGACAGATGCGATCGATCTTCGCCCTGGAGGCCACCTCCAGCGATGTCTCGGGCGAGTCAAAAATGGCACAGGAGTACATCAGCGACTCATCGAGGAAGAGTTCAAAGAAGTCGTTACCGAGATCGTAGTGTGCCGAGATATTCTTGCGGCTGCCGCCCAGGGTGTTGCGGTGCAGCCAATGAACAAGCTGCGCCCACGGCACGCTGAAGGACGCCAAGCCGCCCTCCACGCCGTCGAGGACGGCGCGGTTGCGGACGAACAGGCGCACCAAAGCGGTCAGATCGTCGGCATCCCAGTAGTGGCGCAGATAGGCTTCAGCGGCACCGAGGCTGCCGCCGAGCAGAAGATGCCGGTAGAAGCGGAGGTCGTGCACCCGCACCGTGGCCGTCAAGCTGGCGTCTGGGCTCGCCGCACCCAACGTCACCGTCTGATTTCCTTCGTCGATGACCAACCGCCCCTCACGCAAGGTCTGCAGGCGGGCCAACACGAGGCGGCGAAACAACCCTCGCTGGGCCCGTTCGCGGCCGCGCCACGGGACGGTCTTCGGTGCCATGATGTCGCGAGGTTGGGTCATGATGGGGCCTCGAGGCTCGGTTGTTTCTTGGGGTGGACATAAAACGGACAGCGTTTGATCCAGAGTCGAAACGCCTGCACATAGATTGCCACCACCACCTTGGCAGTCATCGCGGGATAGCTCAGCAGCACCTGCGCCAAGTTGCGGCTGGTCAACGGGCGGCGCTGCAGGGTCAGGGTGGCATCGAATAGCTTGATCTCCTCCTGAAGCGTGTTCATGTGCACGATCAGGCGTTCGGCGGGCTCGGTGAACCGCCAGTCATACGTCATATCCATCGCCATGAACGGCGAGACATGAAACGCCTTCGGAAACCGATAGCGCAGCGTTCCGTCGCGGGTGCCGACGGGCTCGGATAGCACGTAGCAGTGGCGCTCGTTCCAGGGGGTGTTGCTGACCTCCGCTACGATGGCCTGCACTTGGTTGTCGGTGTCGTCGAAGCAGTAATAGAAGCTGACCGGATTGAACCCATAGCCAAAATAGCGAAGGTGGGTCAGCAACCGTATGGGGCCACACGGACGTTCCCCGGTTCGCTGTTCGACGACATCGCGCACCGCTTCCGGTAGCGGTTGCTGGCCATCGCCGAGGTAATCGCGCCGGCGAAACCAGGCCAGCGCCGGTCGTTGCGCGGACCACAACCAGTAGGGCCGAAACACATCGGGCAATTCGTCCAGGTCGAGGTAGACCATGAATAACCGGTAACTAAAGACGTGGCTGACGGGCCGTCGGCGCCGGTGCCTAACTCGCCCGACGTAAATGCAGCTTTTCATTTCGCAGTTGGTAGTTCAGATAGCGACACATTCTGAGGGCGCTCTTCACGCCGTCTTCGTGGAATCCGTAACCCCAGTAGGCACCGCAGTAGAAGGTGCGCTGCGGGCCGTTGATCCGGCCATAGTGGCGCTGGGCCGCCACGGCTGCCTCGGTGTAGACCGGATGCTCGTAGACGAAGCGGCGGATGATATGATCGGGGTCGATGTCCTCGCCGCGGTTCAGGGTGACGCAGAACTGCCGGGGGGCATCGATGCCCTGCAGGATGTTCATGTTGTAGGTGACGGCGACCCGCTGCCCGGGCTCGGCCGGAATGTGGTAATTCCAGGCCGCCCAGGCACGTCGATGGCGCGGCAGTAGGCTCTCGTCAGTGTGCAGGATCACCTCGTTGGACTGGTAGGCGATGGCGCCTAAGATCGCCTGCTCATCGCCGCTCGGCTCAACCAACAGCCGTAAGGCCTGGTCACTGTGACAGGCCATCACGACGTAATCGAAGGTGCATTGCTCCCCGTTCGCCAGCTGCAGCTGCACGCGATGCGGGGAACGCAGCACACGGCGCACGGGGCAGTTCAGGCGAATGCGATCGCGCCAAGGGGCCGTGAGCCTTTCCACGTAGCTCGCCGAACCGCCCGTGATGACACGCCACTGGGGTCGCTGGTCGACGCTCAACATGCCGTGGTTGTGGAAAAAACGCACCAGGTAGGCGGCAGGGAACGCCCACAGCCGCGTCGGATCCGTGGACCAGATGGCCGCGCCCATGGGGACCAGATAGTGGTGGATGAACTCGGCGCAGTAGTGGTGGCGCTCTAAGTACTCGCCCAAAGTGATCGAGGCGTTGGCCTCGGAAAGCAACGCCAGAGCTTCCCGATTAAAGCGCAAGATATCGCGGATCATGCGGTAAAAGGCCGGCCGGAACAGATTGCGGCGCTGGGCAAAAAGCGCGTTCAGGGAAGTACCGTTGTACTCCAGGCCGCTCCTCTGGCAGTGCACGCTGAAGCTCATGGTGCTCGGCTGGGAGGCCACCCCTAGGGTTTCCAGCAAGGCAACGAAGTGGGGATACGTCCAATCGTTGAAAACGATGAATCCGGTATCGATGCCGTACCGTCTGCCGTCCGTCTCCACCTCGACGGTGTGGGTGTGTCCGCCGAGGTAATCATTGGCCTCGAACAGAGTGATGGCGTGTTCGGTATGCAGTTGGTGGGCAGCCACCAGACCTGAGATACCGCTGCCGATGATGGCGATGTTCATGATGGGCGAGCGCTCCCCTCTTGGATGTCCCGTACCGGGGCGCGGGCATCGCGCACCGCGGTGGGAACGGTACGTAGGTTCCAAATGACGCCGGTCGCTGCCAGCAGGCGCAGCAAGTAGTAGGTGATATCCAGCTCCCACCAGTAAAATCCCTGCCGGGCCGAGCGCGGGAAGTGGTGATGGTTGTTATGCCAACCTTCGCCCAGGGTGAACACCGCCACCAAGGCGTTGTTGCGGCTGGTGTCGCCGGTGGCATAGCGGCGCCGACCCACGGTGTGCCCCAGGGAATTAACGAGGTAGGTCGCGTGGTAAAGTGCCACCGTGGAAATGAAGAACCCCCAAACCAACATCTGTGGTCCATCGGTTCCCAGCGACGGGGCACCCACCTCGAGCAGCCCGCCGAGGGCGAAGGTCGAACAGGCTAAACCGAGTGGCGGCAGGATGTCGAAGCGGTCGAGCCATCGGAGCTCGCGAAATGCCAGCCAGTCGGCGATACGCTGGCGCTTATAGGCGAAGGCCTCGCGAGTCAGGAACCAGCCGGTATGGCTCCACCAGAAGCCATGCCGAGTCGGCGAATGGGCGTCGCCGGGTTGATCCGCGTGGGCATGGTGATGGCGGTGGTGGGATGCCCACCACAGAGGACCCCGCTGGGCCGCCGATGCTCCCAACAGCGCGAACAGGAATTGGGCCGAGCGAGAGGTGTCGAAGGTTCTGTGGGCAAAATAGCGATGGTAAAAGCCGGTGATGGCAAACATGCGCACGAGATACAGTCCGAGGGCGACCAGAATGGCCACAGGGCTCCACCCCACCCAGATGACGCCCAGGCACGCGGCGTGTATGCCGAAGAAAGGCAATGCCCGCAACCAATCGATGCGGCGTTCGCTGCCAGCGGGACGCTCCCCGTGGGGGCTGATATCATCGCTCGCTTCGCTGTCGAACCAGCGTCGCAGGGATGCAAAAGGTTCCACCAACCTTCCACGCCTTGGCGGGTCGGTGCGGCTTAGGGTAGCGAATGGGTACGATGGCTCCATGGGTTTGGCGAGCGATTAAGGCGATGTCTCACGTTTGGCCGAATTCTGTTTAACTACGGGGCTAAATTTACAAGTTGATGGCGGGATTGTCAATATACTGATCATGTTTTATACATTTCATTATTATGACATTGCGAAGATTCGAGTGCAGGCTGTTCGAGTCTAGGATAAACTCAATGCTATTCGGTCTCGATCGGAGAACTTCGGTTCATGAATTGTCCCGCATCATCGTGGCGGCTCGGCTGGACTGCTTGCGGGTTGTTGCGGGGAGCGGCATCCCGGCCGGCCACGCCGACGGGACTCTGAGGTTGTGAAAAAACCGTCACGAGCGGCCCGAGAGCCAGGCGGACGGAGCGCAGCGACGAGACATATCACATAGATAGGCGAGGAGCGAGCACCGCCCAACGCCGCTATCGGGTCGTGTAGCAGGTTTTTTCACAACCTCTCTCACCGAAGCGATGACCGTGACCGATAGGGGCGCTCGGTCTGCGGGGAGTGGGTTGCCATCAACTTTTGGCGAAGCACTCACTCTAAGCGGGTAGGATCAAGCAACAGCGGAAGCCATGTATGAGGGAGACCAGGGCTATGTCGACGAAAAGCGCGAAGCTGACCTTTAATGACACGCAGTACGACTTCCCGGTGGTACAGGGAAGCGAGGGTGAATTGGGCATCGAGATCGGGCAACTACGGGATCGAACGGGGCTGATAACCCTGGATGAAGGCTTCGCCAGCACTGGCTCGACGCGCAGCGCCATCACCTATATCGACGGAGAGCGGGGCATTCTCCGATACCGTGGCTACCGCATCGAAGAGCTGTGTGAAAAAGCCAATTTCATGGAAGTGGCTTATCTATTGATCCATGGCGAGCTGCCGAACGAGCATGAGTACCAGCGCTTCGACACCGCGGTGCGCCGCCATACCATGATCATGGAGGATATCAAACAGTACTATGACGTCTGGCCCCGCCATGCCCACCCGATGGCATTGCTCTCGTCGGTGGTCAGTGCCTTGTCCACCTACTATGAGGATTCCCTCGATCCCTTCGATGCCCACCAGGTGCAGGTGTCCATACACCGGTTGTTGGCCAAGCTACCCACCATTGCCGCCTTCTCTTATAAGAAATCCATCGGCCAGCCGAAGATCTATCCCCTCAATAAGCTGAGCTATCCGGCCAACATTCTGCACATGATGTTCGCCGTTCCCACGGAAGAGTACGAGGTCGACCCCGATATCGAGCAGGCGGTGGACAAGCTGCTTATCATCCACGGAGACCACGAGCAGAACTGCTCCACTGCCACCGTACGCATGGTGGGCAGCAGTCAGGCCAATCTGTTCGCCACGGTGGCCGCCGGGGTGCTGGCGTTATGGGGACCGTTGCACGGCGGCGCCAATCAGGCGGTGATCGAGATGTTGCAGCAGATCCACGACGATGGCGGCAACTTGCGAAAGTGGATCGACAGGGCAAAAGACAAGAGCGATCCGTTCCGTCTGATGGGCTTTGGCCACCGGGTGTACCGCAACTTCGACCCCCGCTCGACTATCCTCAGGGAAGCCAGCCGGCGGGTGTTGGAAAAGCTGGGGAAACAGGATCCCTTGCTGGATATCGCCATCCAACTCGAAGGGATCGCCCTCCAGGAAGAGTATTTCCTAGAGAAGAAACTCTACCCCAACGTCGATTTTTACAGCGGCCTCATCCTGCGCGCCATCGGCTTTCCTTTACGGATGTTTCCCGTGGTGTTTGCCCTGGGCCGCCTACCGGGGTGGATAGCCCACTGGAAAGAAATGATGGATAACCCGAACACCCGCATCGCGCGGCCGCGTCAGATCTATACGGGCAATAACGAACGCCCGTATGTGCCCATCCAGGAGCGCTGAGAGTCATTCGCGGTCCAACACCGCCATAACATGCTCCAGGGTACCGGCCACGATCAAGCGTCCGGCGGCGTCTTCGGCACGAAACACATCCAGCGGTCGGTTGCGGCGGATGCGCGCCATCAGCGATTCATTAGGGCCTCCCTTGTAGATCTCGAACAGGTCCGCGCCTGCGCTGTCCTTGGCCCAGTGCCAACGGGTCGCGCGGCCGCGGCCGATCACGTGGGCACCAAAGCTAGCCAATTTCTCGCGATCGGCCTTGCCGATGAAGTTATCGGGTAACTGGATGACTTGCGCCCGTCGTTTCTCCATTGCTGTCTCCTCCGCGAGGCACCATGTTCCCAAGAAAACTGTAGAGTGTGAGCCGACTGGCCACGTTGTCTTGCCGTCCCCCTGCGTATCAGGGGGCATGATGAGTTTCCAACAACGCCTTGATTGGCGTTCTAGGATATCGCCGACGGCCTTGAGCATCGTTTCACGCGTCCCGGGTTTCCGACGCAACCTTACCGCCGCGCGCCGCAGCCCGATGGTAACGATGAAGAGAATCCGGCTCTCCGCAAAAACCCCGAGCCGCATCGGGAATATTCCGCAGGCGACGCGGGAATCTACGCATTGCCGGGAATCCGCCGTGCATTACCATTGTCCAATATAGAGACACCCAGAAAGGCAGTGACCCGTGGCAACCTGCACGACAAAGCATCGTTTCCCCTATAGCGCCGAGCGGATGTTTGGCCTCGTTGCCGACGTCGAGCGTTATCCCGAGTTCTTACCCTTGTGGCAACAAGCCGAAGTGGTCGAGCGCCACCGTGATCACTATTATACCGACCAAGTGATCCTGCTTGGCATGAAGGCGGTACACTTCCGATCCAAGACGGTGTTGGAACCCCCCACCGCCATCGAGGTTACGGCTGCAGAAGGGTTATTTCACCAACTGGTCATCCGCTGGCACTTCGAGCCGACCGCCGAAGAGGCCTGTGAGGCGGGCTGCACCATCGCCTACCAGATGCAGTCACCCATCTGGCAGATCATCATCGATCCCATGTTGGCCTATGCCAGCCAGAAGGCGGTGGCGGACTTTGAGGCCCGTGCCCATGAGCTCTACGGTGCGAGCTTGAGTTGTACCGCCTGAAAGCTGTTTTATAAACGTCACGAGCGCCGGCGGAGCAAGGCGTACGCACCGTCCCGTGCCGCTATCGGTTTACGTAGCCGGCGTGTTCACAAGCTCTAACGCCAGGGCCCCCGCCGACCGCTAGCCGCCTGGCAACATAGCGGTCCCCATCTCAACTGCCGTTACTAAAGCAATTGCGGGGGCGGTCGATAGCAACCATGCGGGAATTTTTTTCAAAGCGCGCCCGCACCCACCTTTCCCTCGTTCAC
>CAZUZO010000076.1:0-17242 GCA_964624765.1 uncultured Thiotrichales bacterium | reverse complement strand
TGTGCGGAGGCGGTCGGACCCAAGCCGCAAGGGACGTCTTCACGGCGTCCCTTGCGGCCCGGGGTCGGCTACCCCAAGGGCAAACGTAATCAAACGGCCGAAACGATGACCGACGTCCCTTGCTCTGCCGGCGGCGCTCGTGACATTTTTAAAACAGCTCTTAACGCCGTTGCTCATCGAGCAATCCAGGGAAAGCGCTGCGTACCCGCTGCAAATGGGTATCATCGTAGCGTTTGCCTTGTAGTACCAAGAGCAAGGACAGGAGATCATCTGCTGCCACCGTGTATCGGTTCGTAGGCTGCTTCTCGGATCGGGCACGCAGGCGCTTCTCTGCCAACCGATAAGTCAAGGGTTTCCTGGTCGGTTTTTCCGTAGCGCTGCTTCGGCCCAAGGCCTTGAGTGCCCTTTCGAGCACTTGATCCTCGTGCCCAGCGGGTGCCTCCTGAATCAGGCGGCAGATCTGCTTGGTTCGATTCCAAGAAACCCGACCACCCGCCAAAAGGGCGCGCAGTCTTTGATCCATAGTCGGAGCGTAGCGAAGAATCTCTTCGATCCAAGGGACGCTCTTGTCCAGAAATTCTGCGATCCGGCCCTTCGGCCAGTTTGCATTGTTCAGGTAAATTACGGTATCGAAGTAGTCGGTGATCTTGGTATCTAGCCGGTCCGCATTGAGCTTGAGATTTAGGGCTCGAATCTCATCAAGACTGCCCGCTACCACCCGGGTATCGACGCAATCGAAGTAGCCCGGATGTTTTTGCCGGATGGCGTTGATGGCGGCCATCCGGTGAAATCCGCCCACTAAGAAGTAGTCACCGTTTGTCTTCTCCCACACCACCAAGGGTTCCAGCAGGCCGTTACGGTAGATGTCCTCCTCGTAGTGCGCCACCTTTCGATCATCCAAGGGTCGATGGTTGGATACCCCTGGATGGATACGAATGTTGTCGAATCGCAGGTACTCATACCTCTTGGTCGTGAGCATAGTGCTTTAAACCCTCCTTATCCTCGCTGATGTTCTGGCCTGGGTCATTGCTTGCGCCGCCAGCTGTCCACTCGACGGGCCTCGTGGCCGTTCCCCACGCTTGAAGGACGTCGTGGCAACTCTGGACGGCCGGCCCTGTATCCTCTCGGCAACATCCTAAGCCGAAGAGGTGTAGGGCTCTGCACCTGGGTTTAGGGCATGACGCTGCCGCACGCGTTGTAGGCCGGCGAAACGATGACTCAGGCGCGTTCCCTTATGTCATCTTCGCTCTGGATTGCCGGCAACACCACTTAGAAGCTGCTCTAAAAACGTCACGAGCCCCGGAGTCGCAAAGCGCACAGTGGCGACAAAATCGTCGGGAACGATTTTGAACAGCGCTAAGCTGGCCCCGAAGCGGCGAGCCCCACGGATGGGGCGAGTCAAAACCGGAGTGTACAAGGGAGTACATGAGGATTGCGAGCGGCTGCGCAATGCCGCTCAGAGCTTGTGAAAAAACCGTCGTGAGCGACCCGAGAGCAAGGCGGACGGCGCGCAGCGACGAGACATATCAGGCACTGGCCAGGAATCCTGTGGTTTGCACGGCCGGCCCCAGGCAACACCGCGACCAAAGGAGAAACACAAGATATAGTGTTTCCAACGTGCTTGACTACAAGCAGTAGTGTTCTACACTATGCGCAGGCTTTTTGGATACGGTCGCCTAGACGACCGTCGGCGCACACGCTCCTTCGATTCGAGGGTACAGCACGAACGGAAACGTGCGGTGAATTCTGTTGCCGCTCTCAGGGGAAACACATGACATTGGCGCACCAACATTCATTACCGGATCATCCCATCAGCCCTACCGAGATCCCTCTGCAGAGGGCATCCTTCGACATCTGGGATCGGAAATATCGGCTCAAGAAGAAAGACGGCACCATCCTCGATCAGAGCATCGACCATACCTACCAGCGTGTCGCACGCGCACTGGCGGACGTCGAAAGCACGCCGGCGAAGCGTGAGGAATGGTACGGAAAATTTCTATGGGCGCTACGGGCTGGCGCGATTCCTGGCGGGCGTATCATCTCTAACGCCGGTGCTCTGGAACATAAACCGGCCACTTCGACCATCAATTGCACCGTCTCAGGAGCGGTTCAGGATTCGATGGATGCCATTCTGGCCAAGGTCCATGAGGCAGGTTTAACCCTCAAGGCGGGCTGCGGCATAGGCTATGAGTTCTCGACCCTGCGCCCGAAGGGCGCCTATGTGTCGGGAGCGGGGGCCTACACGTCAGGCCCCCTCTCGTTTATGGACATCTATGACAAGATGTGCTTCACCGTCTCGTCGGCTGGCGGACGGCGCGGTGCCCAGATGGCGACATTCGATGTGGGTCACCCGGACGTATTCGATTTTATTCGTGCCAAGCGCGAAAACGGTCGCCTGCGACAGTTCAATCTTTCCCTGCTAGTGAGCCGGGCGTTCATGCAGGCTGCCAGCAATGATGAGCTTTGGCAGCTTGCATTCCCACTGACGGCCAAGACCGTAGAAAGCGAGGCTATCGATCTGCGAGATAGTGCGTCCATCGTGTGGCGGGAATGGCCCATCAAGGATGACTACGTGATCAACGAAGCCGGGCAGGTTGCCTGTGCCGTCTACAAGACGGTACGGGCTCGGCGCATCTGGGATGTCATCATGTCTTCTACCTATGACTTTGCCGAGCCAGGATTCATCCTCATCGACGAGATCAATGAGATGAACAATAACTGGTTTTGCGAAAACATTCGAGCCACCAATCCCTGCGGTGAGCAGCCTCTGCCGCCCTACGGTTCCTGTTTGCTGGGCTCGATCAACCTCACTAAGTTCGTGCTAGAACCGTTTACTGAGCGAGTTCGCTTCGATTGGGAAACCTATCGCAACACGGTCGCCGTCTTTACCCGCATGTTGGATAACGTCGTCGAGCTCAACGGCCTACCGCTCGAAGCACAGCGCGATGAAATCTTTCGAAAACGGCGCCACGGTATGGGGTTTCTCGGTCTGGGATCGGCATTGGCCATGCTGGGCATGCGCTACGGTGCTGCGGAGTCGTTGGAGTTCACTGAACGGGTGAGCTGCGAGCTAGCTGTCGTAGGTTGGCAGGCAGCGTTAGATCTCGCCAAGGAAAAGGGTGCGGCCCCGGTCATGGAAGAGGAATTCACGGTCACGACAGAAATGCTCTGCCGGCGTCCAGAAATGGCGCAGGACGGATTCCAAGTCGGTGATCGGGTCCGAGGGAAGATCTTACATGCCCGCTATAGCCGTTACATGCAACGGCTTGCGACCATCGCTCCCGATCTTGTCGAGCAGCTCGCCGACGTGGGAGCCCGCTTCACGCACCATAGCTCCATCGCGCCGACGGGTACCATCGCTCTGTCTCTAGCCAATAACGCGAGCAACGGCATTGAGCCGAGCTTCGCTCATCATTACTCGCGCAACGTGATCCGCGAGGGGCGCAAGACGAAGGAAAAGATAGATGTGTACTCCTTCGAGCTTTTGGCCTTCCGCGCGATCGTCGCTTCCGATGCCGTATCGGAAGACGAAGACGGTCAGGGGATGCTGCCCGAATGTTTCGTAACCGCCGATGACATCACCCCGCGGGAGCACGTTGACGTTCAAGCAGCTGCCCAGCGCTGGATCGATTCCTCCATCTCCAAGACAGCCAACGTGCCTACCGACTTTCCCTATGAAGACTTCAAAGACATCTACGTCTACGCCTACCAGAAAGGGCTCAAAGGGTGCACTACCTTTCGATTTAATCCCGAGTCCTTCCAAGGCGTGCTCGTCAAAGAGCGGGATCTGGAGAAAACCACCTACCGCTTTACCCTGGAGGACGGCACAGTGGTCGAGGCCAAAGGCAACGATGAAATAGAATATGATGGGGAAACACATTCGGCGGCCAATCTATATGATGCCATTAAGGAAGGTTACTACGGGCGTTTTTGAGGCGACAGCCTCTCGTGAGGGGTAATGACATGGCCATCAAGATAGACCAGCGAATCGTAGGCTATGGAGTCAAGGCAGCGGACGCGGAGAAATCCGAGAGCTCCGAGTCCTCGCCGAGCACCAATGTCATTCAGATGCATGAGAAGCTCGAACGACCGGAGGTCTTGCTCGGCTCGACTTATAAGATTAAGACGCCGCTCTCTGAACATGCCCTCTACGTGACCATTAACGATGTGCTACTCAATGCAGGCACGCCACACGAGCAACGCCGACCCTTCGAGATCTTCATCAATTCCAAGAACATGGAGCACTTTCAGTGGATCGTTGCGCTGACACGCATCATCTCGGCGGTGTTTCGAAAGGGCGGCGACATTACCTTTCTCGTCGAGGAACTACGTTCCGTGTTTGATCCGCGGGGAGGCTACTTCAAGACCGGGGGCCGCTACATGCCATCCCTAGTAGCCGAAATCGGCGACGCCATCGAACGCCACATGCGGATGATCGGTCTGCTGAAAAGCGACGACCTAGACGCGGCTCAGGCCAGTCTAATTGCCGAAAAGCGGGCCGCCTTCGACGCGAGATCGGGCAACTCAGAGAGGACAACGGAAGCAAATTTTCCGCAGGAAGCGCGCCTTTGCCTGAAATGCCATACCAAAGCGGTGGTGCAGCTCGACGGTTGCCTGGTGTGCCTAAATTGCGCGGATTCTAAGTGCACCTAGTGCCCAATAGGCAGGTGGTCGACGGCGAGAAACAAGCTCGTGTTCAAGGGGGTGGGCCGGTTTGACCCATTCTGACCGAAGTTCGCTCCTGCGGCAGTCGTTAACCCTTATCGATCATGACCAGGCACTGATAAACGCTTGCCTACAATGGCAAAGCTGTCAGGTGCTCGCGCTGGATACCGAGTTCGAGCGAGCCAGAACCTACTATCCCCGAGCGGGACTCATTCAAGTGTACGACGGGCATAGGGTCTACCTGATCGATCCCCTGGCCCTGTCCAGCTTGGCTCCATTGTTTGAGGTGCTGCGTGCCCCACGCGTGCTCAAGATCTTGCACGCTGCGTCACAGGATCTTGAGGTCTTCTATCGTCTGGGCCAGACCCTGCCCTATCCACTTTTCGATACCCAAATTGCGGCAGCTTTCGCGGGTTATGGCTACGCATCGGGGTACCAACGTCTGGTGAGTCGAGCACTCTCAGTCGAGCTTACCAAGGCCGAAACGCGTTCTGATTGGTTGCAACGGCCCCTGACTCAAGCCCAGGCGATCTATGCGGCCCAAGATGTTCTCTACTTGCTGCCGCTGTACCAGAAACTCCAGCAACGGCTGGCAGAACGGGGACGAGAACATTGGGTAAGCCAAGAGATGGAAAGGGCTCTCGACCTCCACCGTTTCCATACCATCGACGATTCGTTGTATCGGCGTATTCCGCAAGCCTGGCAACTCGACCCGAGGGGCCTCGAGATCTTGCGCATACTCTGCCTCTGGCGAGAGGAACAGGCGCGTATCCGTAACCGTCCCCGGCGTTTTATCATGCCGGATCCTGTGATGCTTGAGATTGCTTGCCGGCGCCCGATTACCCCCGCTCTCTTGCCGACGATCCGAGGCATCTCGAGCGCCGAAATAGCCCGTAGTGCTGACACGCTTGTCGATTTGGTGCACCATGCGCTCAACTTGCCCGAAGCAGCGCTTCCCAACCTGCTACCCCATCCCGGTGAAAGTCGAGCCAACGCAGTGCTCGTCGGCAAGCTCAAAGCCATCGTCGCAGAGAAAGCCGCGGCCCTTGGCATGCCACCGCAGGTCTTAGCACAGAATCGATTGCTCGAATCGATGGTGCACCGCGCGAAAACGACAGGGATCGATGAATTGCCGTTGCCATTGAAGGGTTGGCGAGAGGCAGTCATCGGAGAGGCCTTGCTGGAAGCCCTGCAAGAGTCCGCGCATGACTGTCGCGCGGCTTCAAACCCTGCGGGCTGATCCGGACGGGAACCTATCCTCGAACCTCGCGCCAATCCTCGGCTGGCGCAACAACGGACGGCCTTAGAAGCTGTTTTAAAAATTACTGCGCTTGCCTGAGCTGCGTTGCGCGGCAGCTCGAAATGCTCATGTACTCCTTTGTACACTCCGCTTTCTCGCTGCCGTGCGCCTTGCTCTGGCGGCGCTCGTGACATTTTTAAAACAGCTTCTTAGGTGGCTGACACCGCGAGTTCCCCCAGGCATCCCTCCTGGGTCAGGCGCTGAATTCTCACTTGACGCAAACCCATCGCCGCCCCGGCTGACAAGCGTACCCGCACGTAGTTATCCGACCAACCCGTCGAGACGCCTTGAGCCTTGCTGGTGGCAGATTCGAACAAGACCGCGACCACTTGCCCGATCTGCGCCTCGCGAAAAGCTTGACTCTTAGACCGGGAAAGCCGCTGCAACGCATGGACCCGGCGTTTCTTTTCGCTAGGGGCTATGGCGTCCCCATAGGGCTCTGCCTTCGAGCCTGGCCGCAATGAGTAGGGGAAAGCATGGATATAGGTGATCGGCAGTGTACCTAAGCATTCCAATGTCTCGTGAAAGTGGGCTTCTGTCTCGCCGGGAAACCCGCAGATGACATCGGTTCCGATGCCACAGTTTGGGATTTTCGCCGCGATCCGCTGGACGAGGTCGGTAAATTCACCCGCGGTGTAGCCCCTCTGCATCCGCTTGAGGACCGTAGCGGCGGTACTCTGAACGGGTATGTGGAAATGACGGGCAAAGCGCGGCTCCGCAGCGACCAGTTCGATCAACGCGTCACTGACAGACGTCGGTTCGATGGAGCTCAAGCGCACACGGAATTCACCGGGGATGGCCAGGATATCAGCGAGAAGCGGTACCAGCAGCGGCTCGCGATAGTCAAGATCGAGCCCATAGTCCCCGAGATGGACTCCGGTTAGCACGATCTCTGGGTAACCCTGCCCCACTAGCCGCTGCACCTCATGGAGGATGCCTTCGGGGCGACGGCTTCGTGAACCCCCTCGGGTTTGCGGAATGATGCAGAAACTACAGGATCGATTGCAGCCCTCCTGAATCTTGACGAAGGCACGACTGCGTTGCGCCATCGCCTCGATGGGGAGTTCTAGAAAGAATTTCGCCTCGCTGATCGGCGACACGCGTACACGTTGTCTGTGGGATGCGAGACGCCGCAACTCGTCACCGATCTGTGCTCGTTCAGCGGCACCCACCACGAGCGAGACTCCTGGCAGCGCTGCCAGCTCGTGGGGCGCGCGTTGGGCATAACAACCGACGACAACGATACGAGCCTCGGGGCGTTCGCCGTGGAGTCGACGTATCGTCTTGCGCGCGCTGGTATCGGCACGTGCCGTGACGGTACAGGTGTTGACGACATAGATATCTGCCCGCTCGCGCGGGTCAACCGTTTCATACCCGCGCTCGCGTTCGAGCAATGTGCGGATAGCTGCCGTATCGCATTGATTAAGCCGACAGCCGAAGGTGCAATAGGCGACGCGTTTCACCGATGCTCGCTCAGCGGTAGGAGACAACTCGGCCCGCACCAAAGTCCGAACTGGCCGGTGGTGGCGAGCGAAGCCGTGCCGAGCGGCTGGCGCATAAACCTTGACTTGCCTGTCGAGCACACCGCCGGGCTCCCTGGCGGAGCCATAACGGAGCCGGCGGCCTGACTGACCACAATCTGCCGTTAGAGGTCCTAGCCTAGTCGCTCAAAAATGGCCGCGATGCCTTGGCCGCCACCGATACACATGGTCACCAGTGCGTAACGTCCTCCAGTTCTCTGCAGTTCATGCACAGCCTTGACGGTTAGGATGGTGCCGGTGGCGCCGATGGGATGGCCAAGGGAAATGCCACTGCCGTTTGGGTTGGTGCGATCCGCTGGCAGGCCGAGATCTCGCACCACGGCCAGGGCCTGTGCCGCAAAGGCTTCATTCACTTCTAGAATATCTAAGTCGGCTACTTGGAGTCCGGTCTTGTCCAACAGTTTTCTGACTGCCGGTACCGGCCCGATGCCCATGTACTTTGGTTCCACGGCGGCGTGAGCGTAGCCAACGAGACGAGCCAGCGGTTTGAGCCCCAGCTGTTCGGCCCGGCTTCGCTCCATTAGCAATACCGCCGCCGCGGCGTCGTTGATACCCGAGGCATTACCCGCAGTCACCGTTCCTTCCCGGTTGAAAACGGGTCGTAGCTTCGCCATTTGCTCCACGCTAATGCCTCGACGAATATGTTCATCGGTATCAAATACGGTGGTTGCTTTCTTAGTCTTGATTTCGATAGCAAGGATTTGGTCCTTGAAATATCCGTTGTCAGTGGCACGAGCTGCCCGCTCGTGACTCTCTACGGCAAAGGCATCCTGATCTTCGCGCGAAATCTGCCATTTCTGTGCGATGTTCTCGGCGGTCACGCCCATGTGGCAGTCGTCGAAGGGGTCGGTGAGGGCTCCCACCATCGCATCGACAATGGCACCATCGTTCATGCGTTGCCCCCACCGCAGGCTTGGCAGCCAATACTGGCCGCGGCTCATGACCTCAGCTCCACCCGCGACCGCACAATCGGCTTCGCCCAAGAGGATGGTTTGAGCTGCGGATACGATCGCCTGTAATCCACTGCCGCAGAGGCGATTCACCGTCAATGCCGGGGTCTCCACCGGCAATCCGCCGTTGACACACGCCACCCTAGAGAGATACATATCGCGCTGCTCGGTGTGAATTACGTTACCGAATACGCAATGGCCTACCTGCTGCGGTTCAACGTTGCCTCGTTTCACCACTTCCCGCACGCAGGCTGCCGCCAGGTCGGCCGGAGGAAAATCCTTCAGCGAACCCCCATAGCCACCGATCGCGGTGCGTACCGCACTCAATACCACCACCTCACGTTCATCCGTCATTTTTTACTCTCCTCGTGCGCGGCAATTGTTGAATTATGAATCGTTGCTGTTCCAGACTGAACGTTACAGGCCTGCATCGGACAGTCTGGGGTAAACTATGGGCCGAAAAGGGCGGACGATGCAAGAACATTACGACCGGCAACCCTGATCATCGTTTGCCAAGGTTACCATTTGGGGCTGACACCTGGGCCCCGAGTGGGAGGATCTTCGGGCCGGGCTTTCGGCGAGGACTACCGGCGTACATGCCAGCACGAAATCCATGGAAGGCATTCGCGGTGACCCCCGGCGAAAGCGCCAGTGGCGATCCCGTACGGCGGAACCGCACCCGATACCCAGACTCGCCCGTGGAATACCCGCGGGAATTCGGGTTCTAGCCATCAGCCGCTGTTTCGTGCCAGACCGCCTGCGGAGACTAGCAGGCGGTTTGCTCAGGGGTGCGTTGCGCTGTCTGGGCTAACGCGACGAGCTCGTCTCGCCAGCTGGCCGCCAGAGTCGCCTGTCGATCGAGTAGCTCCCAGGTATCGTCAGCCTCGCTGAGCGCCTTAAGTTGTCGAATAATCGCCCCAAGACATGCCTCGATCAATGCCAGGTGTTGTTCGATGAGTTTTCCCTCAGTCGATTGCGCGATCTCCTTGAGTCGGTAGGCAGGTTGGATTACATTCTCATTCAGCTCGTTTAGCTGGGTATAAATCTGTACGAAGAGCTTCTCCACGCTAACTTCCTCTCCACATTCTTGCGATCGCAGCGCTTTCGATAAAGCTTTTTGCTGCAGTGCAGCATAAGGGAGTTATGAACTGCTGTCAACGACTGAATCGATGCATCACGGTCAATTTGTTCTCGCCGTAACGTATTGATTGCTCGACGATAACCATCGCTGGCGACTCGATCCTGGCTTCCTAGCCAGAATGATGGGCGTATTCATCTGTACTCAACGGATTAGCCAGCAGCCTGCATTGGTTTCCTAACCTGAATCGGCCATGGTCATTGTTTCGTCAGGGTCGCTTTTCGCAACGTACCTTCGGCGCCCAAGCCGTCGGCAGCCGAACGCCGGGCGCGCAAGGGTGTGTGCGGAGGCGGCCGGACCCAAGCCGACAGGGACGTCTTCACAGCGTCCCTTGCGGCCCGAGGTCGGCTGCCCCCGCGGCAAACGTAATTAAACGGCCGAAACAATGACCAACGCCCCTCAATCTATCCACTGGGGCACCCTTTCGCTCCCATCCCAGCGCTGCGCTGAACGTGACCGGGTTGCTAATACCTGCCACCAGCCGCCCCATCGGCGCGATGGATACGGCGTTGCCTTCACCACAATGCGTGCGGACCGGTCGTGCCTCGAATAGAGATTAATGGCATTCAAGCCCAAGGCCTTGGGCCCATCACCCTCACCGTCGCTGCCGGCGAATGCGTGTGTCTAAGCGGCCCCTCAGGCTCTGGGAAAACGCGATTATTGCGGGCCATCGCCGACTTGGACCTACATCAGGGCGAGGTCTATCTGGACGACGCACCGCGGCACACCTTTCCGGCATCGCAGTGGCGCCGAGCGGTGGGTCTGCTACCTCCGGAAACGTATTGGTGGCAAGAGCGAGTCTGCGAGCATCTAGGGAATCTCGACCGTTCCATACTGGCGGCACTCGGACTCGACGACGGGTTGCTGGAGAGCCCAGTAAGCCGGCTCTCTAGCGGCGAACGTCAACGTTTCGGGCTAGTGCGCCTACTGCTTAACCAGCCCCGTGTGCTCTTGCTCGACGAGCCGACCGCCAACCTAGATGCCGTTAACACCGAGCGGGTCGAACGTCTCCTGCAGGTCTACCGCACGGCCAACGCGGTCCCCATCCTCTGGGTTACCCATGATGCCGAGCAGGTGCGGCGGGTCGCGAACCGGCTTCTGCTCATGCGCGCAGGGCAACTCGCTAACGGCGCCGGAGAGGCCAAATGATCGAGCTATCGGTGTTGGACCTTGGGCTTGCTGGCGCGCTCGTTATCGTCGGCGCACTGGCGGTCGCTTTTCTGCGCCTCGACGTCACCCACGCACTGGTGATCGCCGCGCTGCGCGCTATCCTACAGCTGTTCTTGATAGGCCTGGTGCTCAAAGCGCTATTCGGCTCTATACATCTTGGCTGGGTAAGCCTGATGGCGGCAATTATGCTTTCGGTGGCCGGATGGGAGGTTATGGTTCGGCAACATCGCCCTTTCCGCGGCGGGTGGGGTTACGGTACCGGAACGCTGTCGATGTTTTTGTCGTCATTCACAGTCACGCTGTTTGCGCTCACTGCAATCATCCAGCCTGCTCCCTGGTATCACCCACAATACGCGATCCCGTTGCTCGGCATGCTGCTTGGGAATACGATGAATGGCATTGCCCTTGGGGTAGACCGGCTAACCGAGGACGCTTGGGAAAAGCGGCAGGTCATCGAAGCCCGCCTCATGCTCGGTCACAGCTGGAGTGAAGCCATTGGTCCTATCCGGCAAAGCAGCGTACGCAGCGGTCTCATTCCCATCATCAACGCTATGGCCACCGCCGGGGTGGTGAGCCTCCCGGGCATGATGACCGGCCAGATCTTGGCGGGGGCATCCCCGGTCCAGGCAGCCAAGTACCAAATTCTCATCTTGTTGCTTATCAGCGGCGGAACGATTCTTGGCACCACGGTAGCCGTGTGGATCGGCTCGCGCCGCCTGTTCGACGAGCGACAGCGGCTGCGCCTTGACCGGCTCAGAACATCTTAACCTGATGGTCTTTGTTGAGAAGGGTTGGCCTTCAGGCTACCCTATGTTCCGTTTCACTAGCGTTCAGAAGCTGTTTTAAAAATTACTGCGCTTGCCATAGCTGCGTTGCCCGGCGGCTCGCAATCCTCATGTACTCCCTTGTACACTCCGCTTGCTCGCCACCGTGCGCCTTGCTCTGCCGGCGCGCGTGCTATTTTTAAAACAGCTTCTAAGCAAGAATGGATATTTCTAAGTCATGGCCATACGTCCCTTCGAAGGCATTTATCCTTACATCGCTCCTACCGCCTATGTCGATGAAACCGCCCTCGTTATCGGTCAAGTCACTATCGGCCGAGACGCGTCCCTATGGCCGATGACAGTGGTACGCGGCGACGTCAACTCCATCGTTATCGGGGAGCGGACCAATGTTCAGGATGGTGCGGTATTGCATGTCACCCATGATGGCCCGTATTCGCCTGGCGGACAGGCGTTGGCTATCGCCCACGATGTGACGGTCGGGCATCACGCGGTCTTGCACGGCTGCACGGTGGAGTCCCACTGTTTGATCGGAATCGGCGCCCAAATTATGGATGGGGTGATCATTCGCTCCCGTGCTTTGATCGGTGCAGGCAGCCTGGTACCGCCCGGTAAAGACATCGAGGGCGGTTTTCTGTGGGTCGGTCGGCCAGCGAAAAAGATCCGACCGCTAACGGAGGAAGAACTGGCCTATTTCGATTATTCCGCGGCCCACTACGTCAAGAATAAGAACCGTCACTTAGGTTCCCGGTAATAGAGTGCCTCAATGGGGGGATTTTTGAAACAGCTTCTCAGGCACGACTTTTCTCCAGCCAGAGCTCGAACCAAAGCAGGAAATTGATCCCAGCGAGCGAGCTAAGGGCCCAGCCAGCCAACACACCCGCGGTGTTCGCGGCCATATCTGCGAGAGAAAAAACCCGATGGCTAGTCAGTGCCTGAAGGCATTCCAACAGCGCACCCATGACGACGAAGCCGATCGCCCACGCCATCCGCGGGCGCGTACGGTAAAGTTGCGCGAACCACAGTGTGAGGCTGAAATAGGCCAGAAAATGCCCAACCTTATCGCTGTGCGGCGTGATGGTTGGGACACCGCTTGGCGCTAAGGAGGCAAAAAGCACCGTCGCGATGAGCAGCCAGCCAATACCCAGCCAAAGGGAAAAATAGCGTAGCGGGGTGCGATTCAAAGCCATACCTCTGCTAACTGAGAGGTTGTGAAAAAACCGTCGAGAGCGGCCCGAGAGCAAGGCGGACGGCGCGCAGCGACGAGACATATCAAGTAGATAGGCGAGGAGCGAGCACCGCCCAACGCCGCTATCGGGTCGTGTAGCAGGTTTTTTCACAACCTCTGAGCCGGATATCCCTGGAGCGCCATCATCGAAAATCAAGGTATCGTTTTCTGCGCCTGTACAGGCTGCCAAGACAGCAGCCAGCCGGCCTCGTCTTCCCGGGCTGCGAAGGGCTCGCACACCCACAAATGCCCCACGGCGGCGAGATCTCCATCGACATAGATCAGGGGTAGCCTGTCACGTTCCCATGGTGGCACGCCCCGTTCCTGAAGCAACTTTTTGAGCTTGCGCCTGTGCCGGTGGCCGGTGGGCCGGCAGCGTTCCCCGCCACGCCGCCACTGCACCTGCACCCCTCGCCCGCGAATTGAACGCATTCCAAGTCCTGCTCCTCGAACCGCGGTCGCCCTCAGTTGCCCGTGCATCAGCTCAAGCGGCGTCATCAGATCCCACGCGATGGGGGCTTGCAACCCAAGTACTGCAGCACATCGAGGTGGCATCGCATAGAGGGTATCCCGGTAACGTCGGATCTCCGCCCCGGGCCACCTGATACAGGCGCTGGTGTCGCTGTTGCCAACCACCACCTGGCTCAGAATAACCCCTAGATGCGCGCGGCGAGCCATCGGCAAGCCCAGAGTATTGAGCCAATACCGTACCACGTTGCGCTGGCGTTCGGCTGCCAATGCGACAAGCGCCGTGCACAAAAGCGTAGCCGGTGCGGGCCCGGCGACCGCCGCATAGTCGGCTGCCGCCAAATCATCTAACAAGCAGCTGGCATCCTGTTGGTTTGCCGCGACACGCAACAAGGTACGTTTGACCGCCGGCCAGCGCGCCGTCAGCGTTGGGAGCACTTGGTGGCGGATGAAGTTCCGGTCATAGCGCGTGTCGGCATTGCTAGCGTCCGAGATCCATCGCAGTCCCTGATCGCGACCATACTGCTCCAGCATTGCCCGCGATACGTGAAGCAGCGGGCGGGCTAACCACCCCTGACCGAAGGTTGAGCAGACCGGCATGCCGGCGAGTCCCGCCGGTCCTGCTCCGCGCAGCATCTGCAACAAAACCGTCTCGGCTTGATCATCACGGTGATGAGCCGTCAGCAACATTTCCTGTTCACCCACCAGCGACCGAAGCCCCTGATAACGGGCGCGGCGGGCAGCAGATTCAGGACTCTCGCCGGTCCCTGGCCCAGCGTGCACTCGAATAACTTGACATGGAACGCGAAGCTCCCGGCAGATCTCTATGCAGTGTCGTTCCCAGGCCTCGGCCTCGGGTTGCAACCCATGATTGATGTGTGCAGCGACAACGCCTGGCAAGGCTTGCCTCGCCCGCAGGGCCACCATGGCATGTAACAGGGCATGAGAATCCAGGCCACCGCTGTAAGCCACCCAATATCGGCGCGCGGCAGGGAAGCCCTGGAGCGCCTGAGTAAGCTGGTGCAGCGAAAACTCTGCGTCCACCCGTTACTCGGTATACTGACCGTAGCCCATCAATCGCTGGTAACGTCTCTCCACCAGCTGCTCGATATCAGCGTTCGCAAGCTCGGATACGGCTTCCCGTAACGCCACCCCGAGGTGCTCGGCCGCCTGATCCACATTTCGGTGCACTCCCCCAAGCGGTTCAGGAACGATGACGTCGATCAACCCGAGCTCATGGAGACGGGCGGCAGTGATACCCAGCGCCTCAGCGGCTTCCGCTGCCTTCTCAGCACTTTTCCAAAGAATCGACGCGCATCCCTCCGGTGAAATAACCGAGTAGGTGCTGTATTGCAGCATCAAGACCCGATCACCCACACCGATGGCCAGCGCCCCTCCGGAGCCCCCTTCCCCAATAATCGTGCACACGATCGGCGTGCGAAGCTCGGCCATCACCGACAGGTTGCGCGCGATCGCCTCACTCTGCCCGCGCTCTTCGGCGTCTATGCCGGGATGCGCGCCCGGCGTGTCGATGAAGGTCAAGAGCGGTAACTGAAATCGCTCCGCCAGGCGCATCAGCCGTACGGCTTTGCGATAGCCCTCCGGCTTAGGCATGCCAAAATTTCGATACAGTTTGTCTTTGGTGTCGCGTCCTTTCTGATGACCGACGATCACGATCGGACGGCCTTCAAAGCGCGCTATCCCGCCTACGATAGCCGGATCGTCGCCAAACAGGCGATCGCCGTGCAACTCGATGAACTCGGTGAAGAGCCGTTCGACGTAGTCCAGCGTATAAGCGCGGCGCGGGTGCCGGGAAAGCTGAGCGATTTGCCAGGCGCTAAGCTTGGAAAACACCGCTTCTGTCAGCTGCCGGCTCTTCGCCGCAAGGCGGTCGATCTCCTCCGCGATGTTGATTTCCGAATCACTGGTGACCTTGCGCAGCTCTTCAATCTTTGCCTCGAGCTCTGCAATAGGCTGCTCAAAGTCCAAGAAGTTCTGTTTCATATCCTTATGAAGATCGACGGTAGACGTCTTTATGTCCGGCGAGAAAGCTTGCCGTAGTCTATCGGTTTATAGGCCCCGAAGGTCGCATTTTGTGCTGCCCCTTCAAGGCTCGCGCCGTATCCCCACCCCCCCAGCGGGAATTCGAACTCGAGCGGTGGCGAGCAACGCTAGCGCGGGTAACAGAACCCCTCGATTAAGGTGTTGATCGTGGCTTCGCTTCGCGCTCGATGGTTTGAATCGCGACCTTGGCGCGCTCGTTTTGGGGGTCGATCTGCAGCACTAGCTTATAGGCATCGTAGGCATTGCTGCCTGGCGGTTCGGTCAATCGCCCGATCGCTGCGTGGGCCTCAGCGACATCCAACAGCCGCTCGACCCTAGCCTGGACACTAGGGCTCAGTTCGCCTCCCTCGCCAGTGGATGGGCTCATTGCCCTCGGGGTATCGACAATCGGTCCCTGAAGGGATGAACTGGGGACCGAAGGCGCTGGTTCTTGATAAGAAACAAGCGTTGGATAAAAGTAAACCCCCGCTGCGGCCACCAAAGCCATCGCGGCGGCCGGGATCGGCCACCTCTTCAAGGCTGAAAATCGAGCCTCGGCGCCCCGTTGCAACGGGCGATCGGGGCCGGCAGGTGGCTCGGATAGCGCCAGGACCTCGGTTGGTACCGTGGATGCGTCGAGAATGGCGGGTGCCTGGGACCGTTCGATCGCCTGGAGCAGGTCTGCCGCGGTGGCATATCGTTCCCGCGGGTCCTTGGCCAAAAGCCGGTCCACGACGGGCTGAAAAGCCTTGGCCGAATCGGGCAGCGGGGGTGGCGGCTGGTTGGCGTGCATCAGGGCAACGGCGAAGGCATCCCGTGCGAGGAAGGGTTTGCGGCCCGCGAGCATTTCGTAAAACACGACGCCGAGGCTATACAGGTCAGAGCGCCCATCCACGTCCCGGCCCAACGCCTGTTCCGGACTCATATACTCGGGGGTGCCTACGGTGAAACCCATGCGCGTTAACTGCTCGTCGGAGGCCATATCCTTGGCAATGCCGAAATCCGACAGCACGGCGCTGCCATCCTCTTGAAACAGAATGTTAGCAGGTTTGATGTCACGATGAATGAAGCCGCGCGTGTGTGCGTAGCCAAGCGCCAAGGCGATCTGACGCACTACGGACAGCGGCTCTTTGACCGCCGAGCCATCCCGAATACGCTCCTTGAGGGTGCCACCACCGATATACTCCATGGCCATATAATAATGGGATTCAAAAGCACCGATATCATAAATAGTCACGATGTTTGGATGTTTAAACTGAGCGATAGTCTTGCCTTCCTTGACAAAGCGCTGGCAGAAGGAATCATCTGCTGCCAAGGAGGGCGTCATGATTTTTAGCGCGACCTTGCGGTCCAATAGCTGTTGAGTCGCAAGGTATACGGTCGCCATGCCTCCCCTGCCGATCTCTGTCTCGATGGTATAACCAGGAATTCGCATGCTGGTACAGTCCTAGAATGGCATAAGGACGAATCAACCCTATCACTGACGTTGTGGCAGGAGACTTCGGTACCCACCCGGGCGAGGTGAGGCGCGCAGACGTCAAGCCGTTGGCAGGACTCCCAGAAGGCTACTATCACCGAGGAGGTTCACGCAAGGAATTAAGAGTCGCCCCTACCTCACGTCGATCAAACCGACACCCCTTAGAAGCTGCTCAAAAACCTTAGCCGTACCGTCACAAGTGCAAGCAGCGCTACATCTGACCAAAGGGTGGCTGGCATCGAGAACCGCTCGCAACCCACTGTACCTTCCGATAGGGGTGTGGGTGTTTGTTTCTCACCAAAGGATGGGGTCAAAGTGGTCGCTAGAGGGACGTCGTGATGGCGCTTGAATCGCCTGTCGGGGCTTCCCAACGCCCCGATGGCTTGGCTTTCCTCTGTTTCAATCGCGCACCGCAACTCGAGTAATCACCCTCATGGTACGTAACGCAACGTGTACCCAATCGCTGTTAGAGTCATGCAC